>DAHUXR010000005.1 GCA_027307045.1 Acidobacteriaceae bacterium | reverse complement strand
GCGCGCCGGCAGCGGAACGTACTTGTCAACGGCAGCCATCAGCTCGTCAATCTGCTTTTCCCACTTGGGATCGCCGTTCAGCGCGTTCAATGCCGAAAGACGGACCACCGGAACATCGTCGCCGGGGAATTTGTAGCTCTTCAGCAGTTCGCGAACTTCGAGTTCAACGAGGTCCAGCAGTTCAGCATCATCTACGGCATCGCACTTGTTCAATGCCACCACGATGCACGGCACACCGACCTGGCGGGCCAGCAGAACGTGTTCACGCGTCTGCGGCATCGGACCGTCTGTGGCTGCAACCACCAGAATTGCGCCATCCATCTGGGCTGCGCCGGTAATCATGTTCTTGATGTAGTCGGCGTGGCCCGGGCAATCGACGTGGGCATAGTGACGATTGGCTGTCTCATATTCCACGTGCGCCGTGGCGATGGTAATGCCGCGCTCGCGCTCTTCCGGAGCGTTATCAATCGAGGCAAAATCGCGAAACTTAATCTTCGGATTGTGCTTCGACAACACCTTGGTGATCGCCGCCGTCAACGTCGTCTTCCCGTGATCAATGTGACCAATCGTGCCCACGTTTACGTGCGGTTTGCTGCGATCAAATTTTTCTTTTGCCATTGCTTCTCCTCAAACGCTCGCTCAAGTCGCCAAAAAACTTCAGCAGCGTCAGTAATACCGATAAACTTTCTGATACTTCTGGCGGACTTTCGCATCCACCTTTTCAATCCGCTCCAGATAAAACTCGCGCATCAGCGCCTGGTCAGAAACGGTGAGCGATCCGTACAACGCCTTGGCCGACTTTCCCGACTTCGCCAGCCCACTGTCCACCGATTCCAGAATTCCCTGGTCAAGAATCCTTTCAAACTCCCGCACGTACACCGTGCGGCTTTGCAGCTTGCTGTAAAACTTTTCTACCGCGCCAGAGCTGAAGACCCGATCCAGCGCTGACTTCAGCCGCTCAAATTCTTCTGTCTTCGTGACCGCTATCTGCGCCTGCTGATACGCCATATGTTTTCTGCAGTATTTGGTATTTAGTACTTAGTCGTAAGTTCCCAATCCGCTTCGCCACCTCAAGCCGCTTGGCCCCACCAAAGCAAAACTAAATACTAAATACCAAGTACTAAATACTGTTTTTCCTGGAGCGGGAGACGGGAATCGAACCCGCGACCAACAGCTTGGAAGGCTGTGACTCTACCACTGAGTTACTCCCGCCTCACTGATTTGTGATTGTTGATTTGTGATTGCTGCCTCTTGATCTTCAAATCACCAATCACAATTCGCAAATCACTTTTTCTCGATCTCTGGAGCCGATGACCAGGATTGAACTGGTGACCTCTCCCTTACCAAGGGAGTGCTCTACCAACTGAGCTACATCAGCTCGAAACTTCTCCTTCGTCCTGATCGTCGCGAATCTGCTCAGCCCGGAAGTGCAAAACAGTCCTTACTGCAAACAGGGCCAGCACAATCAACGTCAGGGACCGAACACCGACCTGGCCATTTCCAACAGGCAACGGGACATCTTCCATCGTTACCCAGACCAGCACGGCTAGAACCGCGTAAATCGCGAGTGCCACATAAAAACGCTTGCGCTTTTGCATTTACAACTCGCGCTAAAAAACAATCTGGTGCACAGGGGAGGATTCGAACCTCCGTAGCTCCGAAGAGCGGCAGATTTACAGTCTGCTACCATTAACCACTCGGTCACCTGTGCGTTGAACCGAGACATCGCTTGTCTAAGGGCTCCGCAGCAAAGCTGCTGTGCCCTCGCATTCCGTTCGCGCTCAAAACGGCGCTCACTTCATGCTCACCCGGCTCTTTTTCAAGGGCTCCGCAACGCTCCACGGTCTCGCCCGGCCTTTATGCTGGCTCACAAACGGGCGCTTTTCTCCAGCGGACAAAAGCGATTAAGGGACGCGCGAACATACTTCCGCATAAAACCGTCAAAAAAAATTTCTGACGTTGGGGGAAGTCTTCGTGGGTTTGCCTTCCGGTAGAAAACTACTTATGTGTGCGCAGTGCCTGCTGTGTCCGAAAAACGCGTCCAGCTTACGCGCTTCCGAAAAATCCCGTCTTGCTATCTGGAGCTGGCGAAGGGACTTGAACCCCCGACCCTCTGATTACAAATCAGATGCTCTACCAGCTGAGCTACGCCAGCGTAAAACCTCCCGTAACCGGGCACAAAGTTAATAAGTTAGCACAGCGACAATCCGCGTGCAACATCTTGAACCAACGCCTTGTCAGGGGAAACGTAACCTGCGTGGTACCCGCTCCAATTAATATTCTAGCAAGAACTTTGCTCTCCGGCCACCGCGCGACAGGAAAAAGTCATAATAATCTATACTGATCACGTCAATGCTCAAACATCGCAAACTGCTGATTTTGGCCATCTTACTGGCTGCCGCCGCGGCCGTGGGCTTTGTTATCTATCGCCACGGTACACAGGTTCCTTTGGTTGCTCAACTTCTGCCGGAAGGCGACCTCATCCTCTATGCCAATTTAAAGCCTGTCCATTTGTTCGATCTCAATAAATCCGGCGCTGTACAGCCACAAGGGGATTACAAAGATTTTGTCGATCACACTGGAATCCAGCCAGAGCGCGACATTGATGAAGTGGCCATGTCTCGCCGGGACACAGCCGATGGCCGCGATGTTGAGTCATCAGAAATCCTGACCGGCCATTTTGATCAGAATCGTCTCCGCGATTATCTACAGCTGCTTTCTTCCGCGCGTGAGCCTTACCGCAATTACACCATCTATTCCATCGACCATGAGGGCCACACCGTGCGCGTCGCTCTGCTTGATGGCGGCAAGGTTGCCATCACGAACATGGTTTCTCCCGAGCCGATGCACGGCATCATTGATCGATCATTAAACCCTTCCGCCGGTCCTGTGCTGCTGGCTCATTACAGTGACGTTCCTCTGGGCAGCCTGGCCTGGCTCATTGACCGGATTCCCAACAAGCCGGATAACGTCGAGCTTCCCGGCGGATTCGCCATCACGCTTCCTGCTGAAGCCGTTGCGGTTGGCTCGTTGCGCTACACCGGATCACTGCTCGTGCGCGCCGATGTGATTGCTCAAAGCGAAGCTCAAGCCAGGCAGATCGTTGACTCCGCCAACTCTCATCTGGCGCTGGTGCGGAGCATAGGACAGTTCATCAAAACCAAGGGGCCTGATCAAGACATCAAGGCTGCGTTTGACAGCCTGCAGGCCACGCAAAAAGAAAATGTGGCGACGTTCACCGCGACAATTCCGCAGTCGGTTCTCAACAAGATCTGGTCAGAAGCTCGGTCGCAGGGAGCAATCCCGACGGCGTCGAAGCCTTAAATTACATGGACCTCAGCGAAGAAAACCCCGCGGAGAAAGCGAAAGGGACAGCCGATTTGGCTGTCCCTTAAAGTTCGTTAAACTTCAATCGAAAGCTTACATAGCTCCTGAAGCCACTTGCTGGTTGATGCTGAAACGCAGGTATTTATGTGGGTTCACTGGAGTATTGAAAATCCTGACTTCATAGTGCAGGTGCGGGCCGGTACTGCGTCCGCTTTGTCCCACGTAACCAATGGAATCGCCTCTGCGGATCAGCTGTCCCGGGCTCACCGCAAACCCTGAAAGGTGGCCGTACAGCGTGCTGACGCCATTGCCATGATCGATCATCACCACGCGACCGTAGCCGTTCATGAAATCGGCAAAGCGGACGATACCATCCGCCGGAGCGATAATGCGAGTGCCGTAATCGCTGGAAATGTCCACGCCGCGATGGAACGCTCCTTCGCCGCTGAACGGATCAATGCGCTCGCCGAAAGATCCGGTAAGTCTTCCCTGGACCGGCCAGAGTGTGGGCGCCTGCGCCAAGCGCATCCAATCACGCGTGCTGGTGTCGCGCACATCACCCATGCCAATGCCGACCGATGCCGCGCCGGTCATTGCCGTATTCCGCAGCGCGTAAAACTGCTGCAATGATGCGGAAGCTGGATCGTCATCGTCAAAGGCTGGATCGGGCTTGAGTCCATAGAGTGAAGAAACTTCACCGGCCAGGGAGCTCAGGGACTGTGCCTGCAGCTCGTTTTCCTGGGCAATCTGC
This sequence comes from Acidobacteriaceae bacterium, assembly GCA_027307045.1. Classification (GTDB taxonomy): domain Bacteria; phylum Acidobacteriota; class Terriglobia; order Terriglobales; family Acidobacteriaceae; genus Angelobacter. The sequence goes on along the minus strand of DAHUXR010000005.1, from coordinate 78,214 downwards.
TCAAGCTGAGAGTATTGGGATTTCAGGGCTTTCTGTTCGTCACGAAGCTGGTTGAAACGCTGTGTCTTCACTACCATTCGGGTGTAAGAGCCCAGCATGCCGGTAATTGTGAGCATGCCAATCAGCGCGCCAGCCACAAAAACGTACAGGTAATGCATTGGAACGGGAATTTTCAATAACTCCCCTTCCGCATTTCTTGCCACCAACATGATGTAAAAACGCTTACGCAAAATGCTTACTCCTGTTAGTGATTTTCCAATTCAAAGTGCCATGCGCGTCGTTCCGGTTGGTACGTATCGCTTGGGCTAAAAATTCGCCATGCCATCTACCGGTTAAAATTCCTTTGCCGCTGGTCGGAGGTGACGCAGCCAAAGGAATATGAAATGTTGGATTACCTTAACAAGCCACTTTGGCAGTGTCAATGTGGGAACGCCTTTGTGGAGTAACGAAGGTCGATTAAGGACTAAAATCGAGCGTGTTTCGGCCATGTCCTTCCGTTCCATGGGCATGCAGGCTTTTTTCCTTTTTTGACCTAATGCGGTTGCTGTCCCTGGAACTGCTGCGACCTCAAATGCCATTGTAAGTCTTTAGTTATGATGTAGTTGCTGGATTCTCATGATCACAGAAAGAAGTTTAATTCGGCAAATTCGGAAAATGGCATCGGCATCTATGAACGGCGCCGTGAAAACGGGCATTGGCGATGATTGCGCCATCCTTCGCCCCAAGTCCGGCTTTGAGCTGCTTGTCACCACAGATCTTTGCGTTGAAAACGTGCATTTCCGCCGTGCCTGGCACCCGGCAGCAGCCGTGGGACATCGCTGCCTCGCCCGCGGCCTGAGCGACATTGCGGCCATGGGCGGAGAACCACTTGCATGCTTCTTGTCTTTGGGGCTTCCCGCTGATTTACCGCAGGCTTGGGTTAACGGGTTCCTGCGTGGCCTGCTGGCTTTGGCCCAACGCTACAGAGTCCAACTTGCCGGCGGCGACGTTTCTTCTGCCCCCCAGATCACGGCAGATATCGTGGTTACCGGTCAGGTTCCTATCGGCACGGCGATTCTTCGTTCCGGGGCTAGTCCCGGGGATCGCATTTACGTCACCGGGGCTTTAGGTGGATCAGCCGGGACACTCAAGCACCTTTTAGCTGGAAATGCGATAAAACCCACTAAATCCAGCCCCCATTTTTATCCAATTCCACGGTTGGAAGTGGGAGATTTTATCAGAAAACACCGCCTTGCAAACGCCATGATTGACATTAGCGATGGCATTTCCGTTGATTTACGGCATATTTGTGAAGAAAGTGGAATGTCCGCCATTTTGGTATCCAACAAGGTTCCTATCGCCAAAAACGCCGATCTTGAGCTGGCGCTCCACGGCGGAGAGGACTATGAACTTCTTTTTACTGTGCCCAAGCGAACCAAAGTCCCCGCCCGAATCGCGGGCGTCACGGTCACAGAAATCGGCGAGATCGGGTACCGCCAAGATTACTCCTCAGCAATACAAATTCTGGGTGACAATGGCAAAGTCACGTCGCTGCCTCAGCGCGGATGGGAACATTTCACGGGGCAACGCTAAACGCCTCTCGGCCACAGATACAGATAAGGTAACTTTCCACAAATTGAAACGTAGGATGGTTTATGAGCTCTCCAACTGGTCCAACTCCGCCACCGCCGCCGATGTATCCAGTCGCTTCCTCACCTGTCACTCCTGAACCGACTGGTCCCGGCCTCTCGGAACCGCAGCGCCTGGTAAACGTTTTTATCTCTCCCTCGAAGACTTTTTTGGACTTGGGGCGTAATCCAAGCTGGTGGGTACCGTGGCTGGTAGCTTCAATATTTGGCGTACTCTTTGGCGTTGTGGCGAACCAAAAAATTGACATGGTGAAATTGGCCCGTCAGCAGGTCGACAAGGTGAAGTTTGTTCAGCAGCAATTCGAACAGCTTTCTCCCGAACAGCAGCAGCAACAGCTCCAGAAGCGGGCAGCTTTCACCAAAATATCCTTTTATTTTAGCCCGATCATCAACCTAATTATCGTATTAGTGGTAGCCGCGATAATGATGGGAGTATTCAATTTCGGCTTCGCGGCTGGAGTTTCTTTTCAACGAAGCCTCGCCGTCATGTTTTACGCCACGCTGCCCACGGTGGTCGCGTCTTTACTATTGGCGGGAAGTATATGGTTGAGCAGCGATCCAGACAGCATCGACATTACTGGCAATCCCATGGCGACCAACCCGGGATTCTTCATGGATCCGGAAGCACACAAATTCCTATATAACCTGGCTTCAGGGCTTGACGTCTTCCGGCTTTGGATCGTCGTGCTGATTGGGCTAGGGTTCGCCCTGAATTCGGAAAAAGGCAAGCTTCGTCCATCAACAGCCATCGCTGCTACTTTCGTTGTCTACGGACTGGCGATCCTGGGAGTAGCCGGATTGAAGTCAGCTTTCTAGGATAAGTTTCAACCCTCAATTTCTCTTTCCGCACTGGAAAATCAACCATTTACTGCTTGCCACTGCGTGAAGCTTCTGGTGTATGATCTAATAACTAGTTTATACATGGCAGACTTGAAACTCAGGATCAGGCGCCGGCTCAAAGCCGCGCACCGCACTTTTCGCGAACTCAAAATGATCGCGAAGGGCCTGCTCTCGACCGACCACCCAATTCAAGTCCACATCATTCCCATGCGGCGCTGCAATCTCTCCTGCGCCTATTGCAATGAGTACGACGATTTCTCCGATCCCGTTCCGCTGGAAGAGATGTACCGTCGCGTGGACAAGCTGGCGGCCCTGGGCACCACTCTTATAACCATCAGCGGCGGTGAAACGCTGCTGCATCCGCAACTCGATGACATTATCCGCCGCATCCGTTCCCATGGAATCATTGCCGGACTGATCACCAACGGCTATCTTTTGACGCCGCAGCGTATCCAGCAACTGAACCAGGCGGGCCTTGATCACCTTCAGATTTCCATTGACAACGTAAAGCCCGATGACGTCTCCAAGAAATCTCTAAAAGTTTTAGACAAGAAGCTGCAATGGCTGCGCGCCAACGCCGAATTCCACGTGAATATTAATTCCGTGATCGGCGCAGGCGTAAGAGAGCAGTGGGACGCTGTCACCATCGGCAAACGCGCCGTGGAACTGGGCTTTACGTCAACCGTAGGAATCATTCATGACGGCACCGGTCAGCTTCGTCCTCTGGACAAAGAAGCGCGCACCGTTTTTGCCGAAATGAAAAAGCTGGGCAAGCACAGTTACGCTCGCTTCAACCAGTTCCAGAACAACATCGCTCTGGGCCAGCCCAACAACTGGCGCTGTCGTGCCGGCTCGCGCTACCTCTATATCTGTGAAAACGGGCTGGTGCATTATTGTTCTCAGCAGCGCGGCTATCCAGGAACGCCTCTGGCGGAGTACTCAGTGGGCGATATCCGCCGCGAGTTCCTGACGGAGAAATCATGCGCGCCTAACTGCACCATCTCGTGCGTGCACCAGACTTCGCTGGTTGACTTCTGGCGCGCTCCGCAAGGCCTTGAGTCACACACTACATTCCATCCGGTTGCGCGCCCTGAACTGGTGCAGATTGAGTCCGCCCGCGAAGAAGAATCCGTGATGGGCGACTAGCCTGGCATACCAAAGTAGTCTTTTCAGCTAAAAGTCGCGATACAATACGCCGCATGTTCAAGCTGACCTTGCCCGCTATTTTCTTTCTGCTCACATGCTCGCAATCCGTTTTTTGCCAAGCCGCCGCTCCCAGTCCAAAGCCAGCGAATGACGCCGCCGACCAACCTGCAATTATTGAGGAATCAAGCACCAGCGCGCGCTTTGAAAATGACGGCAGCAGCGTACAAACAGTCCGTCAGCGGGTAAAGCTACAGAATGAAGCAGGCATAAGGCTGTTCGGAATCATCACCTTTAGCTATATCAGCGGCAATGACTTTTCCATTGATACTGTAGAGGTCCATAAGAAAGATGGCGGCACAATTAAAGCTGGCCCATCCAATGTACAGGAAGTCACTCCCGAGATCAGCCGCATCGCGCCGACCTATAGCGATCTTCGCCAGAAGCAAGTCACGGTCCCGGGATTAACTGTAGGGGACGAAGTAATTTTTCAATACACGGTTAAGCAGACACCGCTCGTTCCCAATCAGTTCTGGTTCGAGCATTCTTTCACCAAAGACAAAATTGTGCTTGCAGAATCCCTGACGGTAGACATTCCCAAAGACCGTAAAATCCATATCAATTTCCAGCCAGAGTACCAACCTGAGACAAGCAGCAGCGGGAATCGAAGTATCTTCCAATGGCATGCTTCGAATAGCTCCGTTGAATCGAGCCGCGGGCATGAATTGCAGAAGCAGGTCATGACCGGAACTGCTCCGTTGCCTTCCATTGAGCTTTCCACATTTGAAAGCTGGGACCAGGTTGGTTCCTGGTATTACGGCTTGCAGCGCGAGCGCTCTTCTCCCACCCCTTCGATTAAAGCAAAAGCACTGGAGCTGACCAGGGGATTGACCACTAATGAGGAGAAAATCAAGGCGCTCTATGAATTTGTGGCGCTAACTTTTCGATATATAAGCATTGATTTTGGGATCGGACGATACCAGCCACATGCGGCTGATGAAGTTTTGGGAAACAAATACGGGGATTGCAAAGACAAGCACACTCTCCTTGCTGCACTTCTGGAATCGGTTGGGATCCACAGCTACCCGGTCCTGATCAACACACACCGAAATGTTGAGATGGAAGTGCCTTCTCCTGGGCAGTTCGATCATCTGATGACTGCTATACCTGTGGGCAAAAGTACATTATTCCTTGACACCACCCCGGAAATCGCGCCTTACGGAATGTTGCTTTCTCCTTTGCGTCATAAAAAAGCCCTCGTCATCATGGGACCAGCGAGTGCTCAATTCATTGAAACCCCTGCAGAACTAACTTTTAAGGCACAAGAAGTTTTCGACCTTAAAGGAACAATCGACGAATCCGGAACCCTGGAAGCTGATGTCGACTACTTCTTTCATGGAGATTCAGAGGTCATTCTGAAAGAACTGTTTCGCCAGGCTTCGCCTTCCAAGTACAAAGATTTGGTGCAGGGAATCTCTTATTTTGGAGGTTTTGGCGGCGAAGTAAGCCAAGTAAAAGTTGAAGGGCTGGAAGCTCTCGACAAAGGCCTACGGATCACCTATCACTACCACCGTCCTGAGTACTTGGACCTGAGCGATCAGCCTCCAAAGAGATCCTTGCCGCTTTCCTCCAGCCACTTCCCAAAATGGACTGAAGACGACAAATTTGTCCGGCTTTATGTTTCAAAGGGAGAGCTCATTTTCAAATGCAGGATAGAGCTGCCTCAGGGTGTCACGATCCAGCCGCCGCTGGATGTCAAGCTGGAGCGGGATTATCTTCGTTATCAGTCCACTTACTCAGCGCAGAAAAACGTTATTACTGCGGAAAGAAAAATAGAAGTTCTGGACCCAGAAGTGGGCAGCGAGCGGCGTCAGGATTACGAGGCATTCCAGAGATCGTTGAGTACCGATGAGTCCCAGAACATGATCGTTCGCCTGCCGCAGGGCTTTGTCGCTAAATCAACCGGCCCTTCTTCAGAAAGCGCTGATGAACTCATGCGAAGGGCTGAAATCGAATACCGCGAAAGTAACTACACCGATTCATATGCCGACTATCGCAAGGTTTCTGAGCTCGACCCCAAACGTAAAGGCATATGGACACGTATGGGCCTGGCGGAAGGCTACCTTCGCCGCTATGACGACGCCATTAAGGACTATCAAAAAGCGCTAAGCGCAGATGCTTTCGATGCTCAGGCGCATGCGGAACTGGGCGGACTATATCTAAATTCAACCGTGAACAAGCCTGAACTGGCCCTAGAAGAGTTGACCAAAGCAACGCAGATTGATCCGTTAAACCATCGGGCACATTACCTGTTGGGATGGTATTACGCGGTGAGAAAGAACGATTATGCCAATGCCGTGCCGGAATTAGAGAAGGCCCTTGCCACTGCAAATGGCTTGAATGATGAAGTGCAAATTCGCGGGATGCTCACAGATGGATACTTCAAGCTAAAGCAGTTCGATAAAGGCATAAAAGCCGTCCAGTCTGCGGTTGAGGCGGCTCCTAATCCAACTGTCTGGAACAATGCCGCTTACAAGCTGGCGGACAACGGACAAGCACTGGAATTAGCTAAGCAATATACGGATTCGGCGCTGAAAGGCATCTACGAGCATCTGAATCAACTTGATCCCTCTTCTATTCGCTCGCCGGATTTTGTATTCATGGCGCAACTGGCCATGACGTGGGACACCATCGGCTGGATCCACTTCAAAGCGGGGCGAGTTGAACTGGCAGAAAAGTATGTGCGCGCTGCCTGGATTCTTGCACAACATAAAACGGTCGCTGAGCATCTTGGCGAGATTTATGAAGAGCTGGGCAAAACTACTGAGGCCGCACGGTTCTACGCCATGTCTGTTACTCGTACGTTTACGGGCCAGCCTCCCAAGGCGGAAAAAGGGCGCGACCGACTTATAAGAATGCTGGGAAAGCCGCGTGCAGAGCAACTCATTGACTCAGAGGCGAATGAGGCGTCACAAATGCGCACCATACATCTTGGCAACATCGCGCCGCCGGGAAGCAAAGGGGAATTCTATCTTGTATTTGCGCCAGGCCCCAAGCTGATCGCCATTCAACCCTCAAATGGAGATTCCAGAATGGCTGACCAGATGCGCAGGCAAGAGGACAAAATTGCCGCAAGCGCATTGTTTCCAGAAAACGAGCCACAAAGATTCATTCGCGAAGGAATTGTAATGTGCACTGCGTATTCGAAAGGGTGCGATTTGGTATTCGTAAATACTGATATGCCCACTACTCGCAACAAAGCGCGGTAGTCCGAATTTTTCTACGCCGTTTACGGCTTGAATCCAACAGCACTCCACAATGCCGCGGGCTGATACATTTTTCCCGCCGCAAACACCGCGCTCACTTTGCGGATATCGCTGATATTCTCCAGTGGATTTCCATCTACCAGGATCACGTCCGCGCGTTTCCCGGCTTCAATGGTGCCTGAATCTTTTTCCATGCCCATTGCGCGCGCCGGGACAATCGTCGCCGCCTGTATAGCTTCCATTGGCGTGAAGCCTGCCTTCACGTAAAGCTCGATTTCGCGATCAAGACTGAACCCTGGCACTGCCTGGTCTGTTCCAGCTACGATCGGGACACCTGCCTGATGCAGTACTCGCACCGTCGCTTCCATGGCGCGGAACGTTGCGGCGGACTGCTCCGCTTTTGGCGTTGGCACCCCGATAGTCTCCAGTCCTTCTTTCAGCTCTGGAGCCACTTTCAATATGCCCGGTTCGAAACCAGAAATGGGATGGTCCAGCGGATGCAGAATGATTTCCATCAGCGCCAGCGTGTCATCAACAACAATGTGGTGCTCCAGCAGCAGCGTGATTACCTTCTTCGCGTTCGGCGCGTCCGGATCTATGGTCTGCGATTTCGGGTCCACCATAAGGGGCGTCAGATATTCCACATGGTTGATCTGGTCCATGCCGTCTTCGATTCCCTGGATCGCATTCATGCCGAAGGGAATGTGGCCCGTCACGGTCATGCCCAGCCGATGCGCTTCCGCCGTGACGACTTTCAAAATCTCAGGTTTCACTGAGCTATAGATTTTTATCTGTTGGAAACCTGCGGCTTTGTATTTCTGCACCTGCTGGCGGGCCTGCTCAGGCGTATCGACGCGAATGATGCCCAATGAAAACGGTCCGCTGCCATCCACCACGCCCGCCATCACCAGCCGAGGCCCAATCCCCTTGCCAGCCGCTATGGCATCACGTGCGGCGACAATGAACTCGCGTTCGTTGCCCACATCGCGCGCGGTGGTGACGCCCGTGGCAAGATAAATCGGTCCCCACTCCACCTGCTCAAAATGTGCGTGCATCTCCCACAAACCGGGCAGCACGCTCTTGCCATGCGCATTCACCACCTGCGCACCTTGCGGAACTGGAGTGCTGGCCGCCGGCCCTGCCGCCGCAATCTTGCCTTCTTTCAAAATCACGACGGCGTTCTCGACCGCCGGTTTGCCTGTACCGTCAATCAGCCTGCCGCCCACAATCGCCGTTACCGATGCGGGTTGGGCTGTAAAACCTGCCGCGACTTTCGCAAGGTTGGCCATCCCATCGCGCGCGGCGCCGGCTACAAAATTTGCAAGTCCATCTTCATAGCCTTCGGCCACGGCTTCAAAATGGTCCATCTCGGCATCCACGCTCACCAGCGCCACCAGACTGTCCTGCGAATCCAGCCAAAGAGATTCCATGCCCCAGATCAAGCCACGGATGGAAAGCTTATGCAGGTGGACCTTGCGACTGCCAATGGTGAACTCTTCTGTGCCCTGGTCCTGAATCTGCACTTCACCGCGCGGCAAAGTCTTGAGCGTTTTTGGGCTGCCGTGCGACCGCCAGTAGCGCACCAGCATCATCTGCAAGGATACTGGCGCGTAACCTTGAATATCAAAAAAGTTCTCACCCGCCGGAATGGTCACTGCCCCCGCGCTGCGCCCATGGACCGAATCTTCAATCGAAGAAAAGCGGGAAATCTTGCCCTTGATTTGAAAGTCGCGCGGCGTCAGGTCTTTCTCCATGGTGAGCGATGCAGTCAGAGGCACCGCACTGCCGCGATCGGTGAATTTAAAATCCGACTTGAGCGTGACTTCATTTGGAGTGCGGGCCAGCGTGTACGTTTCTTTGCCGATTAGCTGCTCGAATTTGTGTAAATTGAAAGATCCCTGCTCCGAGGCAGGAGATGCTGTCTGCGCCCAGACAGACGCACAGACCAACATCACCACCGCAAGACTTACCCGCCTGACTACTTTCACAATTCACTCCTTTGTTTTCTACTCACGCTGCCAGAGCATGCCGCAACGCCGCCCGGGCCAGCGTGCGCGTGGAATCCAGCGTCGGCAGCGGCGATTCATTCTCATTGACCAGCAAGGGAAGCTCCGTGCATCCCAGCACCACAGCGTCGCAGCCTTGAGTTTTGAAGGACTCAATCACCTGCTCAAAATAAAATAGCGATTCTGGCGTTTGCTCGCCCCGCACCAGCTCATCAAAAATAATCCTGTTGATATCTTCCTGCTGCTCCCTGGTCGGCCGCAGATAAGCAATGCCCATTTGCTCCAGCTTTTCCGGATACACCGGCCCCCTCACCAGGAACTTTGTCCCGGTGATCCCCAGCTTTCTATAGCCGCGACGTTTTGCTTCCTTGCCGACTTCTTCCGCAATGTGCAGCCACGGCAGCGGCGATCGGGGCAACACGAATGGCATGGCTTCATGAATCGTGTTGTCCGGACAGATCAGGAAGTCCGCGCCGGCGTGCTTTAACGCCTCCGCAGACCGCAACATCAACTCAGCGACAGGCTTCCAGCCTGCTCCGGCGTCAATCGGCTTCATGTATTCGGCCAGCGCGATGGTGTGCATTGTCACTTCAGGATGCGCGTGCCTCCCCATCAGCGGCTCTGCTTCCAGGCAGATTGTCCGATAGCAAAGCGCGGCGCCCTCCGCGCTGCAACCAACAATGCCAATGTGCTTTGTCATACCAGAAAATCAATCTGCTGCATAAAACGCAGCTTCTTCTCCACCGGCAAAAAAGACGCTTCAATGGAGTTTCGTGCCAGCTCGCGCAGATGGTCCTCAGAAAAATCGAATTCTTCTTGCGCGATTTCAAATTCCTTGTTCAACGACGTCTGGAACATCGCCGGATCGTCCGTGCTCAACGTGACCATCAGCCCTTCATCAAAAAACTTCCTCACCGGATGCTCCTGCAACTCCCTGCATGCTCCCGTCCGCAGGTTGCTGGTGATGCACACCTCAAGCGGGACCTGTTTTTGGGCCATCACTTCCAGTAATTCGGGATCGTTCGCCGCAGAAAGGCCGTGACCAATGCGCTCTGCGCCGATATTGATCGCGCCCCAGACCGATTCCGGCCCCGTGGTTTCACCCGCGTGCGCCGTCAGACGCATGCCATTGTCGGCGGCTTTCTTGTAAAGATCGCGAAACCACTCCGCCGGCCCGCGCGCTTCGTCACCGCCAATTCCTATGCCCACTACATTGCGGTCGCGCAGCCGCGCCGCCAGATCAAAAACTTCTGCTGCCGCTTCCTTGCCAAAGTGCCGCACCGCATCAAAGATCCACAGCAGTGACACGCCAAAATCGCGCTGCCCTCGCTCGCGTCCGCGTTCCATGCCTTCAAAGATCGGTTCCACCGGCTGTCCACGCCAGCGGATCACACCGACGCTCACGTACACTTCCGCATGCACAATGTTCTGCTGGCGCAGCTTCTGCATCAGCCGGTAGGTCACAAGTTCGTAATCTTCCGGCGAGCGCAACCGCTCCGTGACGGACTTGAAGGCCATCAGAAAGCCGTTGAAGTCTTTGTAAGAATAAAGACGGCGAACATCGTCTTCAGTAAGCACGTCGCCGCTGCCCGCAACGTCATAGCGATTGTTCTCGGTGGGCAGCGGAGTGTTGTAGAGGCGGCTCAGCTCCGCCAGCGTCGCAGGATCAACGCTGCCTTCCAGGTGCAGGTGTAGTTCCGCTTTCGGCAGCGACTGGATGAACGATTTAGAAGCCATCACCCTTTGCCGGCAGGAACGTTAGCTGGCGCAAACTCGCTGTGACGGCGGCTGTACAGCCAGTAAATCACCATGCCGATGGCCAGCCAGCCAAAAAAGCGGAGCCACGTAATCACGAGAAGACCTGCCATCAATGAAACGCATAGCACCACGGAGATGATCGGAAAGATTGGCACCCAGGGGACCTTGAATCCGCGCTGGCGGTCTGGCTGCGCTTTGCGAAGGAAAAGTACACCCAATGAAACAAGCACGAAAGCGAAAAGTGTTCCAATGTTTGAAAGATCGGCTGCTTCGCCAATGTCCACTAATCCAGCAGGAATGCCGACAGCCGCTCCCGCAATCCAGGTTGACCAGTGCGGCGTCTCAAACCGGCAAAGATCCGAAAACAGTTTTGGTAGCAAGCCATCGCGTGACATAGCAAACCAGATTCTGGTCTGGCCATATTGAAACACCAGCAGTGAGGAAATCATTCCCGTCAATGCGCCAATCACGATTACGGCCTGAAAGAAGCGGCTTGTTCCCATCTGTTGCAGCGCATATGCCACAGGCGCGGAAGCTGCATCGGCGTTGGTGGCGAAGATGCTGTATTTCTGCATTCCCAGCAGCACCAGCGCCACACCGATGTAAAGGACCGTGCAAATGATCAAGGACGCGATGATTCCGAAGGGAATATCTTTCTGCGGATTTTTGGCCTCTTCGGCTGCGGTCGATACGGAATCGAAGCCGATATACGTGAAGAAAATAATCGCCCCGCCGGAAATCACTCCCGCAAATCCAGACGGCGCAAAAGGATGCCAGTTCGCACGGTTCACCAGCATTCCGCCAACCACCAGAAACGTAATGATGGCGCCGATCTTCACCAGCACCATGATGTTGTTGGCCCCCGCCGATTCGCGAATGCCCCACACCAGAAGCACAGTCAGAATAAAAACGATGAGGAACGCCGGGACATTGAAGTAAGCGCCCGACCAATGGCCGCCCGTCCAGACCGGTGACGACCAGTTATCTGGTATATGCAGCCCAAACGAGGTCAGCTGTGCTTTCAGGTATCCGCCGAATCCCACGGCCACAGCCACGTTGCTGACCGCGTATTCCAAAATCAGGTCCCAGCCAATGATCCACGCGATCAATTCACCCAAAGTCGCGTAAGAATACGTATAGGCGCTGCCCGCAATCGGGATCATCGACGCCAATTCCGCATAGCACAGACCGGCGAAACTGCAGGCAATCGCCACCAAAAGAAACGAGATCGCAATTGCCGGCCCTGCCGGCGGACGTCCGTGCAGAAGCACGCCGGAAAGGTTCCCGTGCTGAAACAGGTTCTGGAAGACGTCCAGCACCTGGGCGTGCAGCAGGGACGGAGTAGAAAATTCTCCGGCCGCTGCGGTTCCCGTCAGAACAAAAATTCCCGAGCCGATAATCGCGCCAATGCCAAGGGCCGTGAGTGACCACGGCCCCAGCGACTTCGGCAGACGATGCCCCGGCCTTTCCGAGTCAGAAATCAGCTTGTCAATGGACTTCTTGGCGAAGAGTTGGCTGGCCAGAAAGGCCTCCTTAAGAGAGACGCAAGTAATGGTCCTGGGAAACAGCGATGCGGCGTAGAAGCGCGGCGTAAAAACGCACCAAGGCGCCTCTACGCCGTCGTCAGATGCTTAGCGCTTGGCTGTGCCGCGAGCCATCTTCTTCATCTTGGGCTTCTTGGAGCCGCGCGCGTATTCGCGAGGCTTCTTAGGCGCCTGCTTCTTGCGCGCCGTGCGCTTTGTTTTCTTGCGTTCTTCCTTGCTCAATGCCTTCGTATTTGCCATGTACCTGTCCTAATGAAAGATATGCTGCGAAAAATCGTTACGCTCTTTCCAAATGGGCGTACTTTTCCACCAGCTTTTTTAATCCGAATCGTGGAAATTGTACCGTAATCTTGGCGTTTTCTCCTTCACCTTCACGCCGATACACCACTCCCTCGCCATATTTCGGATGTTTCACGCGCTGGCCGGGACGAAAAGAGCTGCCGCCCGCCGCCTTCTCCACCGGAACCTGAGGACGGTTGAACTTCTTGCCCCGCGAAGCGAAAAAGTCGGCAATGTTGTCAATGGAATTGTACTTGGGACCAGTATATCCGCCGTTCGACCCCGACCCGCGCAAAGCCGGCGCGGTCCGGGTGCCCCGGGGTTTGGATCCGTGCGACGTCACGCTCTGGTCTTCATCTTCATAGCTGTAATGGCGCTCGCCATAATCGGAGCTTTGGTAGCTCGCGGCTTGTCGCGCGCGCGACGAAGTACCCAGCTCTTCCAGCAACTGTGGCGGCACTTCCTCAAGGAATCTTGATGGCACGGTGGCGTCCGGCATGTCTGTGCCGTAGCGACGGCGATAGCGCGCGTTGCTGAGCACCAGATGGTCCATGGCGCGCGTCATGCCCACGTAGCAGAGGCGGCGCTCTTCTTCCATCTGGTCAGGATCGTTAAAGGCCCGCGAATGCGGAAACAACCCTTCTTCCATGCCAACCAGGAATACCAGGCCGAACTCCAGCCCCTTGGCGGAGTGCAGCGTCATCAGGGTGACGGTGCCGCGCGGATCGTATGTATCCACGTCGCTCACCAGCGCAGCATGGTCCAGAAATTCCGCCAGGGTTTCGCCGCGGTCGCGCGAATCCATGGCGGCATTCACCAGTTCGCGCAGGTTGTCGATCCGCGCCAGGGAATCCGGCGTGCTTTCTTTTTCGAGCTCTTTTATATATCCCGTACGATCAATGAGGAACTTGAGAATTTCCGGAATTGAAGCGGGGCCACCTGGCGCGCGGAAGCCTTCGACGGCCTCTGCATCACTGTTGCTTTCGATCACAGATCCGCTTGCATCCTCGACGGTTGCTTCTTCCTCTTCTAGTTCCTCATTCGCGCCAAAATCAAAACTGATGTTCTCTCCCAGTTGGGCGGGTTCGAAGGACACGTCTGTGTCGGATTCTTCGACCGCAGCCGAGGGCGGCTCCGCTCCACTAGCGAGACGTTCCCCGAACGTCCCCAGGAGCATCGCCCTAGCGTCTTCAATCAGATCTTTAAAGCTCTTCAACGCCGCGCAGGCACGTTGCGGCAGAAGCCTGCGCTCAATGGCCTCGCTGATGGCCGACCACAACGACATCCCGGTTTCCAGTGACAGCCGCTCCAGCGTTTCAATCGTTGACTTGCCAATACCGCGCGTGGGCGTGTTGATCACGCGCAGAAGCGCAATCGAGTCCTGCGGATTGTTGATCAGCTTCAGGTAGCTGATCATGTCCTTGATTTCAGCGCGCTCATAGAAAGAAAAGCCGCCTACGACCTGATATGGAAGCTGGTAGCGCCGCATGGCTTCTTCAATCAGCCGCGATTGGGAATTGAGCCGGTAGAGCACGGCCACGCGGACATCTTCCGAGCCCTCTTCTTTCATCTTTTTCAGGTAGCGCGAAATGTAGTCGGCGGCAAAGAGCGATTCATTCTCGCCATCGGGCGCTTCGTAATAGCCAATATTGTTGCCGCCCTGGCGCGCGGTCCAAAGCGTCTTGCCTTTGCGCTTCAGATTATTCGACACCACGGCCGAAGCCGCTTCCAATATCGCCTGCGTCGAGCGGTAATTCTGTTCCAGCCGGATAATCCGCGCTTCCGGAAAGTCTTTTTCGAATTCCAGGATGTTGCGAATGTCCGCGCCGCGCCAGGAATAAATTGACTGGTCTTCATCGCCCACCACGCAGACATTGTGGTCCGGCCCGGCCAGCAGCTTGATCAGCTCATACTGCGGACGGTTCGTGTCCTGGTATTCGTCGATCAGCATGTACTGGTATCGCCGCTGGTAGCGCTCACGCACGGCGGCCGATGATTTCAACAGCCGCACCGTCTCCAACAGCAGATCGTCAAAGTCCAGCGCGTTCGACTTGCGCAGTTCCTTGCGATACTCCTCAAAAACGTGCGCCACTTTTTCCGTGATCGGATCGGCGGATTGCAGATACAGCTCCTGCGGATCGAGCATGTGGTTCTTGGCCCACGAGATCCGTGAGAGCACCGCGCTCGGCTTAAGCTGTTTGTCATCCAAGCCCAGCCGCCGCATCACGCCCTTGACTACGGCCTGCTGGTCAGATTCGTCATAGATGGCGAAATCTTTTTTGTAGCCCGCGCCTCCTATTTTCAGCTCTTCTATGTCGCGACGCAGTACGCGAACGCAGAAAGAGTGGAACGTGGCGATCAGCGGTTTGCGTAGCGTTCTGCCGCCCAGCATGCCGCCAACGCGCTCCGCCATTTCCGCCGAAGCTTTGTTCGTGAACGTAACGGCCAGGATGGAATCCGGCTCAACTCCCTTATTTTCAATCAGATGAACGATGCGATAGGTAATCACACGGGTCTTGCCGCTGCCCGCACCGGCCAGAATAAGCAGCGGCCCGTCAACGGCTTCCACCGCTGCGCGCTGCTGGGGATTGAGCTTGTGAAGGATATCGACCACGTTAGATCAAGTATCGCGTGTTTGGGCGGAAAAGGAAAATGAGGAAATCGCCGAGATGGGAAACCCAAGTCTCACCACGGAGACACGGAGGCACGGAGAAAAGAAAGACTATTCAAGCAACGCGGAAACGGAGAAAAATCGGGGGCATCTGAAAGCAGCTTTCACGGGCAGACTGGTCTCCAAAATCTAAAAGGCCCTTAGCCGTAAAAACGACCAAGGGCCTTCCATCGACGGTAGTTCATCGTGGGCTTCCGGCATGATTCCTAATCACGATCATGACCGCCGTCATGGTCGTGACGATCAAAGTCGAACAAGTCAAACAAGTCCCCGATGGCCGGCATGTTGCGTGGAACGTATTGATTGTCGTCGTCACCCATGCGCGGATTGGGCAGATTGTCGCGGCTGCGAGTGCTGAGCGTGGTATTGAGCATCCAGTTCCGTTCCACGAATTTCACGAAGGACGAATGCTCGTTATAGACGTGGCTGATATGGCCGCCGGTGGAGAAGGGAGATACGGCGATCATAGGAATGCGTGGGCCTGTCCCGAAGAAATCAACCGGCTGGATGAAGCCGGAGTCATAGTAACCGCCGCCCTCGTCCACGGTGATAAAGATCGCAGTTTCACGCCATTGCTCCGGGTTGCTTTGCGCGAGTTCAACAATGTTCTGAGCGAAGGCCTCAAACAGGCTCCACTTTGAGGAAGCGGGATGGCCGTCCATGAGGCCGTCCGGCTTCACATAGGAGACTGCGGGGAGAGTGCCGTTTGTGAGATCGGTGAAAAGATCAGTAACGTCACGCATGTGATCTGCCACCATGCTGGGATAGCCAGCTTCATACTCAAACGGGTTGCAGATATTGCAGTAGCTGCCATTGAATGGGCTGCTGGTTCCATCAGCATTGAAGCCGCCCCCATAATATTTCCAGGGAATATTGTTCGCGCTCAGCACGTCGCCGATGCTCCGCTGCAGCGTCTGCGGAACCACCAGACCGCCCTGCACTGCTCCTTTAGGCGTAAAGGCCGGGTTGACATTCACAGCCTGCCAAAACTGGCCCGGGCCGCACTTTGTCTGCACGGCATACGGCAGCGCGTTCAGGTAATTGGTGATTGCGGCAATGCCGGGCTGGTTCACGTCAGAACAATTGAACCACTGCGCGCGTTTGGTATAGAGATTGAGCGTTCCAGCTTGCGGATCGGGATTGTAGATGTTGGCGGCCGCCGGTGTTGCAGGATTGCCATGGCCATCGCTGAAGAACACCTGGTCAGCAAAACCGAGGGGCTGGCTATCCGGACCGGTGCCGCCCATCACGGGCTGGTGATAATTGTCGCTCATGGTGTATTTGTCCGCGAGCGATTTAAAGACGGGCGCATCGCCGTTCTGCATATTAAAGAACGCCATCGTCTGGCCGGTGTCATGCGGCGTCCCCGTGGGTGGCGTGCTGAAGGTCGTCGTAATCGCCGACTGCAAGTCATGGAGACAGCCGGTCGGGTTGCGCCTGGATACGTGTTCCTTGTCAATGGCGCAATCCATCTGCTGGACCATCTGGAAATACTGATGGATGGTGTCGCCCGTGAAGGCGTCAAACGGCATAGTAGGGCCGGTCATCTGGAACGGACCTGGAGGCAGGTTGTTTACGTTCGTAATCCGTGTGTCCGGGCCCAGCGTGAAACCTAAACCCGTGCCTCCGGTGCCGAACAGGAATTGGTCCGCGGGTGGCAGACCGGGGTCTCCGCCGGGGATGCTCAAAACGGGAAGATAGGGTGACACCGCGCCAACGCCGGCCACGTCGGGCGCCGGTAACGTCGCGTAGAGTTGTTTTTGTGCCAGACCCGCGCTGCTGAAGAATGTGCCGCCATTGGGGGCAGACACGATCTTGAATTGATGCGCCTTCGCAAAATTCGGGCCCGGCGAGCCATCCTGATTGATGATGCGCTCGGACAAAAGGTTCAACACCTTCTCATCCCGGTTTTTTGGCTCAAACGTGGCGAAAAGGTGATCGAAGCTACGGTTCTCGCCAACGATGATAATGACGTGTTTGATCGGCGTTTCAGTCTTGATTGAATCGACTGCTTTATCCGGATCGGCTTGGGCCTGGGCCGATGACCCAAGACCGAAAACCGACAAGGCCAGGATGGACGCGCAAGCAATGGTCTTCGCTCGCCCTTTTCTTGTGTCACTAAAATGCATAATTTCCTCCGCGCATTGGAATCAACATCGCAGAAAGTTTAGGTAGCGACTATGACCGGCGAATTTAAACGACATAGAAATTGCGTGAAATTTTTTACTGCCTCGAACTCAGTTCGCAGAGTTTCAGATAAATTTCTCGCTCCGGTTTATGTATCCAGCCCCGTGGAAAAGATGAACTCCGGCAGAGACACGGTTTCTGCATTTCTACCGGAAGTTAGATTTTGGCTATTACTGCTTAAAAGCCTGGCTCAGGTAAAGAGGCAGTACACAGATGGGCCGCGTGTAGACGTGACCGCGCTTGGGTTAATGGGAGCCGGGCCTATTTTTCGCGTTCGGGGACGAAACCAGAGGGAGTCTCTTTTTTATGTTGCTATTGCAACACCACTATGTTGCAATAGCAACATGGAGGGAGTTATGAGCGAATTTTTACAGGCGATTTCAAAACGCAGAGCGGTCAAAATGTTCGATCCGGCGACGATCTCAGAGGAGCAGCGTGAACAGCTACTCGACGCTGCCCGATTGGCCCCTTCAAGTTTCAACGCCCAGCCTTATCACCTCTATTGGGTGGATTCACCTGCGATGAGGGAAACGACCGCTAGATTATGCTTCAACCAATCTCCGGCGCGTACCGCTTCCGCGCTGGTTATTGCCGTGGCCGATATAGGCTCGCTGGCAGCGACCTCGCAAGCCCAGTTGGAGTGGATGCGTACGAGCGGCTTCAGCGACGACAAAATCCGAGACTACGAGCGGACGGCAAAGATCGGACGGATCCTGTTTATGCCAGGACCGTTCGGTATTTTCGCCGCAGTCAAATGGACGATTTTTCGACTGGTGAATTTGTGGAAGGCTATCGGGATGCCGCCATTGTTCCGGCATGACTTGTTAAAGTGGGCGACGAAGAGTACAGCCCTGGCCTGTGAGAACCTGATGATTGCGGCTGAGGCTTTGGGGCTTAACACGTGTCCCATGGAAGGTTTTGACCACTGCCGGCTCTCAAAATTGCTTAGGCTTTCGCCAAAACAGCAGGAGATAGTCATGGTGATTGCCGTCGGAAAAAAGTCCGCCAGTCGCGTGGAGCAGCCACAGTGGCGCAGGCCCCTGGAATCGACGGTGACATTCCTGTGATTGAAGGCAAGTCAATTCCTGAAGACATCCTGCGAGACTCTGTGCTGGCCCATATTGCCGCCGCATATTTCTCGGTTGGGAAGCGGCTCGAAAGAAAAACGCAGTGTTCAGCCACGCGCGGGTTCATCCTGAACACCCTCCGAGGCGGTGTGGGGCTTAACCAGAACCAGATTGCGAAGATGCTGGGCTTCGATAGGACCGTTGTACACCGATCCATCAAAACCATGGTTGAGGAAGGACTGTTGTCGGAAAGGAAAGCGCCGTCAGGTAAGGCTCTGGTGGCGCAACTGACCGCTAAAGGCAACAAATACAGAGAGAACCTAATCAAAATTCGGCGCGCTGCCGACGATAAGCTGCGACAGGAATTAACGCAAGCAGATCGTGACATGCTTATCCGCCTTCTGAAGCGAGTTGCGGAGACGGAATTCTGAAGGTGAGTTAACGGGCGAGAAATTAGTCCTGCCAAGCGTTCTCGTCCGCCTTCTCCCGGGAGCGAATACCCGTAGTAACTTTCACGCGAAAAAGAACAATGGCCTATTTCGCTATTGATTCGTAAAACGGAGTGCGCTAGGATGCCCTATAGCTGTCTGTAAAGTTGGAAAATCATCACTGATGGCCAAGCCGATCTGGGGGTTGGTATTCAGGATCCAACGGTGGGACAAACCTACGCCAAACTGGGATACCGTGGGATACCCGGGGAGGGGTGGGGAGGGTTCGACCAGCTAACTGAACGGTAATTTTGGATTGCCAGGATCGCCGAGATTGCCAAAGATTGTAAATTGATGCCGCTCAGGCGGATGAAAGAAATGTTCCTTGACAAATCAGCTACTAGCCGCTGGCTGCTAGCTTCTGGCCAAAGCTTTGTGAGGTCAGGGCTTATTTAAACCCCGAGAGCAGCGGAGCCGATCCTTCGCCTCCAAACCGACGTGTCTGATCAGGCCAGATTTTGCGTGGGTTCGGCTCAGGATGGCGGGGTCCTCGGGTGGTCTTCTCAAAGAGCCGGTTCTCGCCGTCAGGAGACATAGCCATGCTACGTCTCTACCTCTGAGATTTTCGAGTCTCGTCAATCGCCGTTATTCCAAGCCTTGCCTCCGCGAGGAAGCTTTATCGCGACGTTTACGGCTTTGGTGTTGGGCTCGGCTGCGCTTGCGGTCTTTGCTCCGCCGGCTTCGGTTGTTGCGGACGATCGGCCACCGCAGGATTGGTTACGGGAGACGCGGGAACCGCATTCTCATCATCTTCAACAGGAGGAGGCGGCGGCAATTCCTTCTCAATCGGTTTGCGCGGGAACATCTGGTCACGCTGTGCCGCCATATAAACAAATGACGCCACGATCACCGCCATCTGCTTCAGGTCTTCGGGCTGCAGACGGTCATAGACGTCCATGTTGGAATGGTGCGTGCGCGTGTCATAATCCAGCGGATCCTGTATGAACTGGAATCCGGGGATGCCGACCGCATCGAAAGACAGATGGTCAGTGCCGCCGGTATTGCGCATGGTCAGCGTATCCATGCCCAGATCATGGAAGGGCTTCATCCAGGCTTCAAAGATCGGTTCCACCGCGGCGTTTTCCTGCATAAAGACGCCGCGAATCTTGCCTGAGCCGTTGTCCACGTTGAAATAGACGGAAACTTTTGCCTGTTCCGGCTTGATGGACATGGGGCCATTTTCACGACGGCGGACTGAGGGATCGCCTTTGCGATCTGGATCTTTTGACTCCGGCCGCGAACCGAAGTGGTGCTGAACGTACCACTCTGAGCCTAGCAAGCCTTGCTCTTCACCGCTCCACAGGCCAATGCGAATCGTGCGGCGTGGCTTGAGATCCAGCGCTTTGAGGATGCGCACAGCTTCCATCATTACGATTGATCCTGCGCCGTTGTCCGTGGCGCCGGTGCCGCTGTGCCAGGAATCAAGATGCGCGCCCAGCATTACCACTTCATCTTTCTTGTCGGTGCCGGGGATTTCCGCGATGGTATCATTCTGCGTCATCGCTTCCGGCCCGTCATAGAAATTGTTTTTTACGTTGAGCTCCAGTTCAACGTCCTTCTTGGCCGCCAGGATGCGCGCAATGCGCGTCCAATGCTCGGTCGCCAGCACAATCTGTGGCGTTCCGACGGTCTGCCCCACTTTGTACGAGCCGCCCTGCAGTACGAATACTGTCCCGCCGCCAAGCGCGCCACGCCCATGGTCGATCACCGCAAGAGGCTTTTCTTCGTCGAAAAATTTATTGAGCTGCCGTTGCAGGCGTGCGCGCTGGAGAAATTCACGGAAGCGGGCTTCATTCCGCTCACTGGGAATCTGGTAATTCGCTATATCCGCCAGCGACTTCTCATTCAGCCGTTCTGAAAGGGGCTCTACGGAAGGCTTGACTTCAGGATCGTCTCCGAAAAGGACGATTTTACCCGCCAGCTTGCCTTTGTATTTCGCAATGTCCTGCGGCCCGCGGATATTCACACGAATCACGCTGCCGCGGACTACGCCATTCGTGCCTGGCGTCCATGCCTTGGCATACGCAATGAGCGGCGCAGTATCCGGGGAAACCATTCGGACATTCACATATTCATTGGCCCAGCCACGGCCAAAAGGCCCCCACGGCTCAAGATGCGAGTTGACCAGCCCAAACTCCTTCAGCTTGTCTCGGGTCCATTCATTCGCCTTGTGCATGTTGGGAGAGCCGGTCAGGCGCGCGCCAATCTGGTCCATCAATCCACTGGCAATCTCCATGATCTTGGAGTTATGAAAGCCCTCATAGCGGATCTTGCTGATCGCTTCCAGATCAACTTTCTCCTGGGCGCTGCAATTCAACGCGACGGCCAGCGAGAGTACCGCAATAAACGAGATAAGGCGCTTGACGATTGGCATTATTTCTCCTTGAAGATCGGCCAGAGTGGTGGGCAGAGAAGTCTAAACGGAGCGTGGCGCTGGGTCAAACATTGCTTGGTGAAGATTTGTTGAGTTGCTAGCGGGCAGCCCGAGGCCGGCCAACGCGAATCAGCGCGATGGTAAAGCCGCAAATCGCGCCAAGGATCGCCACCGGGGCAGCGGCTTTGTAAGCCAGAGTCATGTCCGGAGTTGTGTGGCTTGCCGCCCGGAGCGCCAGCAGGACAAAGCACAGGAATGCCACGGAGAGAAAGAAGGTGATCACGCCCGTGGCAAGGCCAATCCCGGCACTCAAAAAGAATTTCTTCATAAAGGACCTATTGCTTCCGATAAATCAAGTGTACGTTAGAATAATAGCGTGAGTCAGGCAGTCAATGCGCAACTCCGCACCGCGCAGGAGATTATTCGCGACGCGCGAGTCAACCAGGCACCCAACGGTATCTGCTATACCACCTCGGGCGAGGTCATGCTTCCTTCCGACGATCTGGAGCGGATCATCGGCGCCGTGCCGCGCCCGATTGCTGCCGCGCTGGAGCGCAAGGCGTTTTACTTTGTGCCCCTGACCATCAGCGATGGCGACAAAACACTGGTTGCAGAGCGCTTTGATGGCGCACCGCCGGAAGGGGCGATCTGCCATCGCAATATTGATTCCGGCAACTCACAGTGCGTCTTCATCTCCACTCGCCTACTCGATGAACGATTTGCCATTGCGTTTGAGTTTTATATCAATGTAGGCCACGCGTTTGTGGACAAAGCAGGCATGTCACCGGAATTCGGGGAGTTGGTGTGGTCACAGGCGCAAGCCAATGTCCGCGGTGAAACCAGCCTGGACGCGCATGAATTTCGCAAAATGGCTCAAACCAGCGGTTCCGGCAGGGTGGACGAAAAGGCCAAGTCAGATTATCTGGCCGCCGCGTTTTGCGATTCCATTGCCATTTACCTGCTTTCGCTCTGTCTGGACGTGGACTACTACGAGCTGCGCGAACGTGATTATCCGCTGCTGGCGCCGTCGGCGTTGGCGGAGCGCCTGAAAAAAGTTGCAGTGTTGTTTCCGCCGAATCCGGGATTTCAGTTCAACATTTTTTACAAGCGCAGGAGTTAAGGTTGGATCTTGCCCGCGACATTGATGATGCACGGAACACTCTAACCAGCAATCGCCGCGCGAGGCCGACTCGCGTGCCGAGCGCGTTGTATCAGGCGCGGAGTAATGCAGTCGATAACAAAGGCGCTGAGCGGTTGGGAGCGCAGCGACAAAAAAAATGATCGCACATCTGCGCGGACGGCTCATTTCGAAACATCCGAACCAGGCGATTGTCGACGCTGGCGGCGTGGGCTATGACGTAACCATCAGCGTCCCAACTTTTTCCGAACTGCCGGCATTGAGTGTTGAGGTCTCTTTTTTTATCCATACGCACGTGCGCGAAGACGCGCTGGCGCTTTTCGGATTCTTGCGCGCTGGAGAGAAACAACTCTTTGAAAAGCTATTAAGCGTAAGCGGGATTGGCCCCAAGCTGGCCATCACTATTCTGAGCGGCATGCCCGTGGACGCGATGATAGCCGCCATCAAGGGCAACAATGTGGCCGCGCTTACGCGCGTTCCTGGTATTGGCAAAAAAACCGCTGAGCGCATGGTGCTGGAATTGCGTGACAAGCTGGATGCGTTTGGCGTTCCGGCCGATACGGTTACTGCGGCTTCGCCGGTGGAAGACGACGTGGTCTCCGCGCTGGTTAACCTCGGTTATCAGCGACCCATGGCGGAGCGGGCGCTGGCCAAACTGGGCGATGTCTCCGGACAGAGTTTCGACTCGCTGTTTCGGAAAGCCATGGCCGCATTGGCAAAGTAAGAACGCGCGCAAATCTTGCGTGATCAACGCCGCCGAATCGGCTTACACTGGCAGTTATCCATGCGAGGCAGACCACATTTCGCTGTCTTTTTTTTGCTCATCGCGCTCTCACTGCGAGCCGCCGACCAGAAACAAGGCCAACAGTATTTCCTTAAACCTGACCAGACCGCCGACCTTTCCCCAGAGACTAAGCTGAATACCGCCAAACAGAGCTGTGAAAACTGGGCCGTGGCTGCGGGTATTGAGACCATGCTTCAACGGCAGAATGTTCAACTGGATCAGAGTTTCTGGGTCATGCGCCTGAATGGCGGCGAGCTGTGCGTGGACGACACGCCAAGCATCGACGCTCTGAAACTGGTGGTGAACCATGACTTTGTTTTAGATGATGGCCGTCACGTTCGACTGGAAATCCAATTCACTCCCGGACCGCCGATTAGCATTGATTCCGTGATTGCCGGCTTAAAGTTGCAGCAGGTAACGCTGATGCTGTGGCGCGGGCATCCGTATTATCTGACCGGCGTAACGTATGATGAACGCATCGGCCGCGATGGCACACGGTTTTTTGAAGTAAAAGAAATTCGGCTGGCGAATACTTACGCCAAGCTGCCCGGAGTCACCTTTCAAAAAGGGCGCGACGATCCGGGAGAGATACAGGGAATTCTGAACGTCAGCGCCACGCAGTTGTAATTTCTCGGCTTTGCTATTCTCACTAGCGTGATCAATAAGCTTATTCTTGCAAACTTGACCCAGCGCCCGATCCGCACCTTCCTGAGCGTTCTGTTGATTGCCATTCCAGTAACGCTGATGTTGACGCTTGTCGGACTAAGCCATGGCTTCGTCGAGGATTCTTCGCAGCGTACCAGGGGCATTGGCGCCGACATCATCGTACGGTCTCCCGACTCTCGCGTTGGCACGGTTGGTCTCTCTAATTTGCCGGTAAAGCTCATCCAAAAACTGGAAGAACTCCCGCACGTAAAATTTGGGACGGGCGTAGCCAGCCACCTGGTTTCCGGGTGGACAACTGTTTCGGGGATAGACTTGGCGGACTTTGAACGCATGAGCGGTAAATTTGTGTTCAGAGAAGGGCATTCATTCGTAAAACCCGACGACATTTTGTTTGACACGTACTACGCTCAACAGGCGCACGTTCATGCGGGGAGCAAAGTTAGCCTGCTGAATCGTGAATGGAACGTGGCGGGAATAGTTGAGCCGGGCAAACTCGCCCACATTTTTCTGCCCTTATCAACTTTGCAGGATCTCGATGGAAGCGCCGGCAAAGTTGCCCAGATATATCTCAAGCTTGACGATCCAGCGAATACTCCAGCCGTTATCGATTCCATTAAGACACTGCTTCCTGACTACAACATCTATTCCGTGGCAGAGCTTGTATCGTTGACGAATGTAGACAACGTGCCGTTTCTGCGCCCTCTGCTGAACGTAATTATTGGTGTTGCGGTCTTGATAGGCGCTGCCGTGGCATCACTTTCCATGTATATGGCTGTACAGCAACGCACCCGGGAAATCGGTATTTTGAAATCCTTGGGAGCTTCAAAGCTGTTGATCATCAGGATCATCCTGATGGAAGCGTTTTGTTTTGGTGTGGGTGGAAGCGTTCTGGGAATTTTGTTCAGTTTCCTGAGCCGATGGCTTTTGGCCAACTTGGTGCCTGCATCTCTGCCCCAGGCAATTGTTCCGGAATGGTGGCCCATCGCGGGTGGGATCGCAATGGGAGCTGCTATGCTCGGGGCTCTTTATCCGGGAATTCTGGCGGCGCGGCAGGATCCCATACAAGCGCTGGCTTACGAATAGGTGGTCATTTCCCAATACAAAACCTGCTAAAGATCAGGTTCAATATGTCGTCCGTCGTCGTCTCGCCAGTGATGGCGTCCAGCGGACGCAGCGCGCCATAGAGATCCAGCATGATCATTTCATGCGGAATACTTCGCTTCACGGCCTGGCATGCAGCTTCAATGCAGCTGAGCGATTCTTCCACCAGCCGCTGGTGGCGGATATTTGTTAGAAAGCCGGTTTCCTGCTCGCCGCGCACGGAGTGGCCCGCGACTTCTTCCAGGATCGCCGCACGAAGCTCGTCAATGCCCGCGCCGGTTATGGCCGACGTGCTGAATACCTTCATTTCGGTCAGCGCGGGCTGGCCATCAGGTGCAAGATCAGACTTGTTCGCTACGGCCAGCGCGCGGCGCTTGGCGCTGACATCCAATAGCTCGCGATCTTCCGCAGAAAGTGCCTGCGTGCTATCAAGCACCACCAGCACCAGATCAGCCTCGCTCAGCGCTTCATACGATTTGCGGACTCCGATGCTCTCCGCTTCGTCCGTGGAGTGTCGAATGCCGGCCGTATCGACGAGCTTGATGGGAATTCCGCCCAGGGCGACGGTTTCAGTGACCAGATCGCGCGTGGTGCCGGGTGTGGCCGTCACGATGGCGCGCTCGCGCTCCACCAGCCGATTGAACAGACTTGACTTGCCCACGTTTGGCCGCCCCACGATAGCCAGCGTGAGGCCTTCATGCACGATCTTGCCGTAAGCAAACGACGCACGCAGCTGTTCGAGCGGAACCTGCACTTCTTCCAGCCGGGACAGAATCTCAGCGGCCGGCAGCACCGAAACATCGTCTTCGGCAAAGTCGATACCGGCTTCCATCACTGCCACCAATTCCACCAGCTTGCGCTTGATCGGCTGCAACCTGCGTGAAAGCGATCCTTCCAGCTGCTGCGCCGCGACTTTTGCCTGATACAGCGTCTGCGACTCAATCAGGTCGCGGACCGCCTCGGCCTGTGTGAGATCGATGCGGCCGTTGAGGAATGCTCGCATGGTGAACTCGCCGGGCTCGGCCAGCCGGGAACCCCGGCTTGTGGCCAGTTCAACAATATGTCGCAAAACCACGGGTGCGCCATGGGCGGAAATTTCTATCACGTCGTCTGCAGTGTAAGAGTGAGGTTTGGCAAAGAACGTGACAACCGCCTCGTCGATGCGTTCACCGGTGGCAGGCTCAATCACTTCGCCAAACACGGCGCGGCCCGCGGCAAGCTCACGCTTCAGCCGCAGCATTGGGCCGGCAATCGCACGTGCTTCAGGGCCGGCCAGGCGGACTACGCCGATGCCTCCGCGGCCCGGCGGCGTGGCAATTGCGACGATGGTGTCGTCGAGGTTCATGCAGAAGTGATTAGCTTTTTCTGAAATCTCGAGCGTAGCGAGAGATCGCTATCGCTAACAAGGGCTTGCGGGAAAGCCGATTTTAGCATCCACTAAAAAGCACGTGAACGGTAGCGATCCCTCACCCGCAAAGAACGCGGGGTCGGGATTTCAGAAAAAAGCTATATGCCAATTGCTAATTGCTGCCTTTCCGCTCCAGCCGGGCAAAATGGTCTTCAAGCCGCTCATAAATATGGTCAACTTTGCGATGGAGATGGGCCACTTCCAACTCTGCTTTCAAGTTCACCGCAAAATCCAAGTCTGACTTTAATCGGTCCTTCGACGATAAGCGATTCTGCGACATCATGATCACAGGGGCCTGCACGGATGCAATCATCGACAAAAATAAGTTCAGCAGAATATACGGATAGGGATCAAAGTGGTCTCGGAGCAGCGCCGTCGAATTCAGAATGACCCAGATGCCAAGAATGACCCCGAAGATGATGATAAAAGTCCACGAACCGCCGAAAGCGGCTACTTTGTCCGCGATGCGCTGACCAAAAGTCAGACGTTCTTCTTCTTCCAGGTTGGGGTTGCGGGAAACCTGCGTGCGCAAAAGCTCGTCGGTGGCGCGGAGGCGGCGTCCCACGGCGGTTAGCAAGTCCATGGCCGCGTGTGGATGCTTATCGATAAACTCCAACAGCCGGTCGCGATGCATGACCAGCATTTCAGTCGGTTCACTGGTCACGGCGGTGCCTGTGCGCGCGCCGCCATCCAGGAATGAAAGCTCCCCGATCACGTCGCCCATCTCATTTTCTGAGAGAACAATTTTTTGCCCTTCCGTGCTTTCAATGAAAAGCTCAACCCGTCCGGAGCGCAGGATAAAAATCTCGCCGCCGGCGTCGCCATAATGGAAAATGGTTTCACCTGCCTTGAAATCGCGGCAGTCCATTAGTTGGGCCAGAGCTTCGCGTTCTTCGTCGTCAAGCAATCCAAAGATGGGAACATCACCGATCATCGTCACGGTCGTAGACATAAGATTCTTATTTTCCTGTCACTTGGTTTTCAAACCGATCCAACGCCGTCAAGCCATTCTTCAATAACTACCTGAGAAAAATGCGCTTCGGCGGGCGATTCCACGCACATCATAGCTGAATGCCATTGGATGTGGGCTTGATTTAAAGATGAAGATTGTTAGCGGCGCGGCCGCGCGGGCTTGTAGTCTTTCGGATAAAGCACCACATACCGGCGTCCGCCTTCGCCTTCGCTCTGGGTGGCCAGGGAAGCGTGGTCGCGGAACGCCAGATGAATCAGGCGGCGCTCGCGCGATGACATCGGCGCAAAAGAATAAGGCACTCCGCTCTGCAATACCCGATCGGCGGCGACCTGAGCCGCCAACTTCAATTCCTGCTGGCGGGCAGCGCGGTAGCCTTTGCAGTCAAAACTGACTTTGTCATGGTCTTCAGCATGAAGATGGAGCGATTCGTGGGTCAGAACTTCGAAAGAGCGCAAAACTTCTCCGCCTCGCTCCAGCAGCAGTTGGCTGTCAGGGCCGGCAAATTCCACAAGGATGTCAGGCGTCTCCGCGTCTGGAGCAATAGGAGGATTCACCGTGATGCGGTACTTCAATTTGAACGCGCCTGAAGAAATAATGCTCTTCAGGAATGCATCGATCTTCTTTGCGGTTGCGACTTTGTCCTGCAGCATTTGTCGTTCAAACTCCCCGGGGAATTTTACAGCTTTACCGCTTTAGCGTTTGCGCGCATTACGCTTTTCAATAGTTTTTTTGACCTGCTGGCCCAACTCAGAGCGATTGATGAATATTTGCTGCGCCCAACCCAGCAGCGTGCTGAGCGCCAGATAAATAGAAAGTCCGGCTGGCATGCTCCAGCTGAAAGCTCCGAACATCAGTGGGCCCATAAATGCCATGATCTTCTGCTGCGCCGGGTCCATTCCGCCTTGCGGCGCGTTCTTTTGCTGCACAAACATCGCCACAATGATAATGATCGGCAGCAGATGCCACGGATCCGGCATGGAGAGATCGTGTACCCAAAGCCAGTTCGCCTGGCGCAGTTCAATAGCGTTGTTCAGCATGGCGTAAAACGCGTAGAGGAAAGGCAATTGCAGCAGCAGAGGGAAGCAGCCGCCCACTGGATTTACGCCTTCTTTCTTGTAGAGCGCCTGCATTTCCTTCTGCATGTCCGCGCGGCGCGGATCGGTCAGGCTATAGCGCTTGTATTTCTCCTGGATGGACTTCATCTGCGGCTGGATTCTCTGCATCCGCAGTGATGATTTCATGCTGGATATGCGCAGAGGCAGCAGCGCCATGGTTATAACCAGGGTCAGAAATGCGATGGCCCAGCCCCAGTTGTTGATCCAGTTTGTGTATGTCCATTTCAGCCACAGGAAAAGCGGGCGAGCAATAAAGCTGAAGGTGCCGAAGTCATAAATGCCGCGCAGGTCCGGGCCGCCGGGGTGGCTCTGGATACTTTCAAGCACGTCCACCGCTTTGGCGCCGGCAAATACACGAACACGCGTTGGGCCTCCGGTATTTCCAAAAGCCAGCCCAACAACGTTGGCCTTGTCGTTACCTTCAGTGGGCTTGTCAGGGTTCTTAGGCACTTCTGCCTGAGAGTTCAACGTGACCAACGTTGAATCTTTAGGACTGTCCGGCAGAAAAGCGACGGCAAAATACTGATCGGCGGTGGCGGCCCAATCCAACGGGCCCGGTACCGTGTCTCCACCAACAATCCATTTCTTGCTTCTTATAATTCCACCCGAAGTCGGGTCCTTGCGTTCCAGCGTTGAGCCCTGCTGGTAATCAACCCGGCTCTTAGTGTAGGAAGCCGGCGCCATCTGATCACCCAGACCGCTCGCCCATTTGGGATACGCTGCAACTCGCTGACCGTTTCGCAGAACTTCAGTTTCAACGCTAAGGATGTTGTTCTTATCGGGACGAAACGTCTTACGTACCGTGACGTCGCCATCTGAGAACTCATACCTCAGCGCGCCGGATGTTGGGCCGCTTGCCCCGCCCCCGACATAAAGAGACTCATTCAGCTTTTTCTCAAGGTCTTTATCATAGGCAAAAAATGAAAGCGGGTTCCCCAGCTGACCGGCCACTGTCGGATTCACCAGTTCAAAGGGTTTGCCGTTATCGTCTGTGTACCTGTACTTTTCCTTGCCATCCTTGAGCTTTTCTTTTTCCGTAAGCAGCCAGGACTTCACGCTGGCGCCGCGGTTCGTGAAGGTGATGCGATATGTCGGAGTTTCTAAAATCGATTCCGTCTCACTGGCCGCCGTCTTCACGGGAGCTTTTACCGCCGCTGCAGGAGACCTGGGCGAGACCGGGGTCGAGGATGTTGTAGGCGCCGCCACCGGACTGGGCGTCTGCTGGGCCTGCTGCGGCTGCTGTTGTGCCTGGTCTTTGGCCGGCGGGGTCTTGGGCTTCGGCATGAAGTACTGCATCACGCCAAGCACCACGAATACTGCTACCAGGGCCAGAAGCATTCGCTTGTCTGAGCCAGGTTCGTTCTGCGGATTGCGATATTCAGTCAATGATTTCTTCTATTCCTGTCGATTCGCTCCAAACCGCTGGAGCATGTCTTCCAAAAGTAGCCTGTTGTGTTCCTGTAGCTCGGCGACGCTCGCGCCTTGCCACTCGATCAATCTTGTCTCTTCGCTCCAAAACGCCGGGGCTTCTGGATCAAAAGTAGTCTGTTGTGCCTTTGACTCCCAGTTCCTGACTTGGCGCTTTTTCATCAAGTCGTATCGCTTCGCCCAGCCCGCTTTCACGATTGTTGAACCCTTGCTAGCTCTTCTGCCCTGCTTGTGGCCGCTCGGCCGCCATTGCCTTTGTGGCTTTCTTTGCCGGAACAGGATCATAGCCCCCTCGCGCGAAGGGATTGCAACGCAGTATCCGCCAAAGCCCTAAAGCCGATCCATGGAGCAGACCGCGCTTTGCGACGGCTTCTGCTGCGTATTCTGAACAACTAGGTACGAATCGGCAGGCGACCGGCAGGTGCGGAGAAATGGCGCCCTTGTAAAACCACAAGCAAAACTTGGCCAGGGTCTTCATCGTCCACGACCTCGTTGCACGGCGGCAAATACTTGCATAACCTCTGCATCCAGTTGGGAAAACTCCAAAGTCAGCACGCTCTTGCGCGGATGTAACACCAGATCCAGTGGACGGGCGAGTTCTCTAAAGTGGTTTCGCACCGCCGAGCGCATGCGCCGACGAATGCGGTTGCGGTCCACGGCGCCACCCAGCACCTTGCCCACAGTGAAGCCTACACGTGGACCCACGGTATCCTGGTTCTCGCGGTAAAAAGCCGTCATGTTTCCGGAGAAATGCTTCCTGCCCTGTTTGTAGACCACTTGAAAGTCAGCATGCTTCAACAATCGCGCTTCCCGGGGGAAACCTTGCGACACTTTGTTAGAAGTTTCTTTCACGGCTGGTCTGGCAGGCAGAATGGACATTGCGGGTAAAACTATTCCCGGAAGCCAGGCTTCACGGAAACGCGCTTGCGTCCTTTAGCGCGGCGGCGGGAGAGGACCGCCCTTCCGCTCTTTGTTTTCATTCGTGTGCGAAAACCGTGCACCTTGGAACGACGGCGGCGGTTGGGTTGAAAAGTGCGCTTGGGCATTGACTTGTGGAACTCCTACTCGGGATTGTTTGCTGGGCAAACGATAAGTATAAAGGAATTCTGGCCTTTCGTGCCACTTTGAGCAACCGGTGAGCAGAAGGGGGTTGGTACGAGTTATTTTCCTTGTTGACTCCTATGCAGCTAGGGTGCGAAGTGACATTTTTCGCCATTCCGCTGATCGTTTAAATTCTTCTGGCGGCAAACCGCTCGGCTGCAATTCTCGCCAGACAATTTCTCATGTGGCACGCGACAGGAACACCGCTATCACTTAGCAAGCGTGACAACAGAATTGAATCTTGCACCACGCTTGCTGCAATTACAAAATTGCGGCACGGCAAAACTACAAGCGATGTTCAGAAGAAATTTGGTGATCGCAAAAAAAAGTCTGGCGTATGCATTTCCAGCGGGTGAACTTCGTGCTAGTATGCCCACCAGTCGAAAAAAAAATTGTTGCACAACGAAGTGTTCAACACTTCTGCTTCGCCCTTGCACAACTAGATCAAGTTTCTTCGAGTTTAACCACGAGCCCTGGCCGGCTCACAACATAGGAACCATCCCAAGAATGTCATTACCCGCTGCGACAATTACCGCAACTGCGAATCCATGGCTCCGAATACTTGGAGCACTGGAAAAAAAGATCACTCGCCATTCCTATGACACATGGCTCAAGCCCACGCGGTTCAGCCACATCAACGGCAACATAATTTTTGTCCGGGTGCCGAACCCGGAGTTTCGTCAGCTGGGAGAAAAATTCGGTGACCTGATCCAGGAAGCCATGGACACGCTGGCTCCTGAATATCAGGACGTAAAGTTCGTTACCGCGGAAGAAGATCCCACAGTGCCTCCGGTCCGTTCCGATGGAGGGTTCGCTCCGGTTTCAGCCAGCGGCACATCGGCGCCCTCCGCCTCCAGACAGCAGCGCTTCGACTGGGATTCCGCGGCGCAGCTCAGCCCCAAGTACACGTTTGGCGCATTTGTGATCGGCGCGGGTAACCAGTTCGCGCATGCAGCGTCACAGGCCGTGGCGGAGCGCCCGTCCAAGGCTTACAATCCGCTATTCCTTTATGGCGGCGTAGGCATGGGTAAAACCCATTTGATGCAGGCCATTGGTCATGAAGTAAAACGGCGCCAGCCACAGGCTTCCATCTGCTACATCTCGAGTGAAAAATTCACCAATGAGATGATTAATTCGCTGCGCTACGACAAAATGATCAGCTTCCGCGATAAGTTCCGCAACGTGGACGTGCTGCTGATTGATGACATTCAGTTCCTGGCGCAGAAAGAGCGCACGCAGGAAGAATTTTTCCATACGTTCAACGCGCTGCACGAGTCCATGAAGCAGATCGTGATTGCCAGCGATCGTCCGCCGAAGGAGCTGCCGGAAATTGAAGACCGCTTGCGCTCGCGCTTTGAATGGGGCCTGATTGCGGACATTCAGCCGCCCGATCTGGAAACCAAAGTTGCGATCCTGCAGAAGAAAGCAGAGTCGGAGCGTGTCGTTCTCTCGACAGATCTTGCGTTGTACATCGCTTCCAACGTACGGACAAACGTGCGCGAGCTGGAAGGCGCGTTGATCCGCCTGATTGCCTATTGCTCACTGACCGGCGCTGAAATCAGCCTGATCACGGCACAACAGGTGCTGAAGAATTTCATCGACTCACAGGCGCGCAAGATCACTATTGATGCAATCCAGAAAGCGGTGGCAGAGCAGTTTGGCCTGCGCGTGATTGAGATCAAAGCCAAGAGCAACTCTCGCGCAATCGTGTTTCCGCGGCAGATTGCCATGTATCTGGCCAAACAGATGACGGAAGCGTCATTGCCGGAAATTGGCAGGCAGTTTGGCGGCAAGCATCACACTACCGTCATGCATTCGATCGACAAGATTGAGGAACAGCGGCAGGCGGACAAGGACCTAAACCGGCTGCTGAATAAACTAACCGAAACGTTGAATAGCTAGGAGTTGACGTTCAATCCCTCTTTGTCGATTAGGGACAAATTGTCCCTAACGATAGCGCTTTTCCTGAGCCGAGCATGCAAGACATTTCCCTTTTCTTGCTCAAGATGCGAGGGGCGAGGGAGATTTTAGGAATACAGCCATCGGGCTCGCGTCAACATCGGCAAGTTCCAGCTGTTTGCA
Source organism: Acidobacteriaceae bacterium (assembly GCA_027307045.1). Classification (GTDB taxonomy): domain Bacteria; phylum Acidobacteriota; class Terriglobia; order Terriglobales; family Acidobacteriaceae; genus Angelobacter. Next base: position 45,167 of record DAHUXR010000005.1, on the reverse strand, counting down.
GTAAGTTTAGTGCAGAAAATCCACAGGTTCTCCACATTCTGGGGCAGCGATTTTCCACCAAAGACCAAAATGAAAAGATTAGAATGACAGCCGCAGAACAGAAGCGCGAGTGGCAACGGCAGAGCCGCTTTTAGCGGGATTTGCTGTATCCTGCATGAAGTGACATTTTGTGTACAGCATTTAGAATTTATTCAGGGGGCCAAAGATTATGCCTTCCGCCGTGGGCACTGAGGTGGGAACTACGATGGAAATCAGCGTCAGCAAAAACGATCTGTTGAAGGAACTCACGGCAACACAGGGCGTGGTGGAGCGCAAGACCACCATCCCCATTCTTTCCAACTTTCTTTTTGAAGCGGGCGGCGACAAGCTGTCAATTACCGCAACGGACCTTGATCTGAGCCTGCGCACGTCTTGCCCCGCAAAGGTAAAAAAAGAAGGTTCGTGCACCATACCAGCGCGCAAACTTTATGACTACGTAAAGCTGCTGGCGGATGGCGACATCAGCATCAAGCTGCTGGAAAATCACTGGGTACAGATCCGCAGCGGACGGTCGAATACCAAGATGGTTGGCATGGCACGGGCGAATTTTCCCGCACTGCCGCTGTTCCCCGCTGAATCAGCGCTTCAGCTTCCGGCACAGGTATTGCGCCAGTTGATTGGCCGGACCATTTTCTCAATATCCAATGAAGAATCGCGCTACACGTTGAACGGCGCGCTCCTGGTGCTCAAGCCGGAATCGCTGACCATGATCGCCACAGACGGCCATAGGCTGGCCCACATCGAACACGGCGGCACCAAGCTGCCCGTGAGTGGGGAATTGAAAGTCCTGGTACCCAAAAAGGCCATGGCTGAGCTAAGTACGTTGCTCAACAGCACGGATACGCAGACGGTTGAGTTTGCCAAAGACGAATCGACGCTCTTTTTCCGTATCGGCGGCCGGCTGCTGACCTCTCGCCAGCTTACCGGGCAGTTCCCTAATTACGAAGCGGTACTTCCGCGCGAGAACAACAAATTCGTGACCGTTCATTGCGACGAGCTTTCAGCAGCAATACAGCGCGTCGCGCAATTTGCCGATGAACGCTCCAACGCTATCCGCATGCGCGTGGAGAAGAACGAATTAAAAGTTTCATCTTCCAACACAGAGACCGGCGAATCTGAAGATTCAATCGAGACTGCTTATACCGGTGATCCGATGGTGATCGGATTCAATTCACAGTACCTGCTGGAATTCCTGAAGGTGGTCGGCTCCGGCGACGTTCGCTTTGAATTCAAGGACGCTCAGACAGCCGGCCAATTGCGTCCAGACGAGGCTGCGGACAGCGAGTATCGTTACCGTTATATCGTGATGCCGATGCGGATCTGAGTTTCCGAAAAAGTACAGCAAAATAACTACAGGCCGGACAAAATGTCCGGCCTGTAGTTTCTTGGAGACAATTTTCTTACTGGATGATCTTGCGAGCCAGGACGCGTTCCACGGTTTGTTCCACGCCGGGAAGGAATGATTCCATTCCGCTTCCGGCAAAGGCCATTTCGCCGCGGACGGTGTGAGTCAAAAGCGCTTCATTCCAGCGCTGGAAGATAAGTCGGCGAGGCGAATCCAGCACGTTGCCGCGCACGGGCTCCGGCTTGGCCAGGCTATAAGCCCAGAGCGACGTAGCTCCAAGATAGACAAGGTTCGTAAGGATCTGGAAAGTGCCGGCCAATGCTGGCAAACGGTCAATCAAGTAAGTGGTGCTGAGGTCCACTCCTGCATAGATGCCCAGACCCATCGCGATACTCATGCTGTGCGTGCGCCATGAAAGACCGAGACGCTTTTCCAGCCCGAAGAACAGCAGCAAGAGACCGCACTGCATCAGGCGAACGGTGCGCTGCAACAGCTCTGACGCAGCAACCAGCTTGTTATTGCCAGAACCCGTGGTGGCGAATGCGGTGAGCAAGGCTGCCAGAATCAGGAAAACTGCGGCCCACCGGAACAGCATTTTGCCCAGGTCAATGAGAGCAGAATACGGCTTGAGGGCGTTCACCAGCAGTTCATACAGAACACCAAACTCCAGCACCATCGTCACTGCGGTAAGAGCCCAGTACACATAGAAGTATTGCGGGCAGTAGACCACAAATGGAATCAGGGTGATGGCAGAGCCGCCAATGCAAAAAACTAAGTAGCGGGAAAAGACGGGAAATTCGGAACGCAGCTTCCGCTGTTTGAGGACGCGGAGAATAAAAACTTGTACGCCGACAGCTACTATGGCAAGCGCGATGAGAACCAGTTGAGTTTGGGAGATTTGCACGTTTCCTCCAAGGGAGCGCAAAGCATACTATCTCCCAAGAGGCCCGAGCAAGCCTTCTCCGCGACACCAAAGTACAATTTACCTTTAAGTAAACACCGTCAAGAGTTTGCAATGGGGTAAGCCCCTGAAACAAATGGGCTACCCCCTTAAGGCGCAAACCCGGAAGCCCTAGTGGGTGTTACTTTCCGATCGCGCAAAGAGCACGAGGCGGACACTGCGGTTGAGGAAACTGAGCATTTGAGTGTGGTTTGCTGATATCGGTGGCAACTGCCGCATAACCTGCGAAGACGAAAAGAGCGAAGATTGACGAACGAAGAAGCGCTTTCATGGGGATCTCTCCTGTTTTTTCTTTTGAAATCTTTTGGGTAAAACTTGGTCCTTGGTGTGCATTCCGGGTACTCTGAAACGCGGGTTGAGTATACATTTCATCCCTGATTTTTCAATGCTTTATTAGTACTATTTGAGAAAGTTTTTTGGGCCGATTCATTCCTCCTAGCGGCCCAAGAATTGCGCCCCGTAAGGGTACTAAGGTGAGTGGCCCAAAGTACCTGTAACCCATTGATTTCAGGTTACTTTGGTAACCCGTGGTACAGAGGGGCCAAGGAAGAGGCTTTGCAAGGCGGTTTCGGGAACTGGGCGACGGGGAACCCTGAAAGGTAACATTTTCCACAGAATTCTTAAAATTCTTAAAACTTTCCAACCTGTCTACTTCGCTCACGGCGGCCGATGGAGGCGCCGCTGCAAGATGCTCTTCATCCAAAGGCACAGTCGCTCCAGAATTGTGCGCTCTGAATACCTCACTCCAGAAGGTATTTTGGCGCCCTTCAAGAACCCGCGCTTCAACTCCGGTTGTGATACAATAAAAACTACGGCGCACATCCACTAAGCCATTGAATTTACAGTAACTTGAGAGTTATTCAGGCTGATTTAGAAGAGGTCTGAAATAGTGGATAGTTTGCGTCGGCAAAACAGGAGCCTGCAAGTTGTCTACCCGCGAATCTGGAACTGCGACAGCAAAACAAATGGCAGAACAAAACAAAAGCAAAAAGACCGGCAACGGAAATGGCAACTACACCGCGGACGATATCAAGGTGCTTGAGGGCATGGAGGCAGTCCGGCTGCGCCCCGCCATGTATATCGGCTCCAATGGAGAGATGGGACTTCACCATCTGGTTTATGAAGTTGTCGATAACTCCGTGGACGAGGCACTGGCCGGCTATGCCACTCAGATCGACGTAACCATTCATATCGATAATTCCATCACGGTGGTTGATGACGGACGCGGTATCCCTGTCGACGATATGGTGATCGACGGAGAAAAAGTCCCCGCCGCTCAGGTTGTGCTCACAAAGCTGCATGCCGGCGGAAAGTTTGACAGCTCAAACTACAAAGTTTCAGGCGGACTGCACGGTGTTGGCGTTTCCTGCGTAAACGCGCTCAGCCATCAGTTTGATCTGGAAATCTGGCGCGACGGGCACGTGTGGGAGCAAGGCTATTCCAAGGGCGATCCGCAGACCAAGCTGAAGAAAACCGGTACCACCAAAAAGCGCGGAACCAAAATTCATTTTCTGCCCGACAAAGAAATTTTCACCGCGACGGAATACAACTTTGACACGCTGGCCCAGCGTCTGCGCGAACTCGCCTTCCTGAACAAAGGCCTGGAGATCACGCTGACCGACGAGCGCCTTACCGATCCAAAGACCGGCGAGGCGAAGAAGCTGGACTTCAAATACTCCGGCGGCATCGCGGAGTTCATCAAGCATCTGAACCGCGGCAAAAGCGTGCTGCACGACAAACCCATCTACATGGAAGCCGAGCGCGAGGGCGTGGCGATGGAGATCGCGCTGCAGTACAACGACGGCTATTCTGAAACAGTTTTCAGCTTTGCCAACAACATCAACACAGTGGATGGCGGTACACATCTTTCCGGCTTCCGCACGGCGCTCACGCGCACCATTAACTACGCCGGACAGCAGCTTGGTTTGTTTAAAGACGTAAAAGAAAACCTGACTGGCGACGACGTCCGTGAAGGTCTCGTCGCGGTTGTGAGCGTGAAGTTGCCACAGCCACAGTTTGAAGGTCAGACCAAGGGCAAGCTGAATTCCGACATTGCGGGCATTGTGCAGGCCTTTCTCAATGAGCGCCTCGGCGCATTCTTTGAGCAGAACCCGCCGGTGGCGCGCAAGATCATCAACAAAGCAATTGAAGCCGCGCGTGCTCGTGAAGCAGCCCGCAAAGCCCGCGATCTTACGCGGCGCAAAGGCGCGCTGGATGGCGGCGGCCTGCCGGGCAAATTGGCAGACTGCTCGGAGCGCGATCCGAACCGCTGCGAACTATTCCTGGTCGAAGGTGAATCCGCAGGCGGCACGGCAAAGCAGGGACGCGACCGGCGCTTCCAGGCCATACTGCCGTTGAAAGGCAAGATCCTCAACGTTGAAAAAGCGCGCTATGACAAAATGCTGAGCCATGAAGAAATCCGCGCCATGATCACGGCGCTGGGAACGGGCATCGGCAAAGACGATTTTGATCCCGCAAGGCTGCGCTATGCGAAAGTCATCCTGATGACGGACGCCGACGTGGACGGTTCCCACATTCGTACGCTGCTGCTCACGTTCTTCTTCCGCCACATGAATGAGCTGATCAAGCGGGGAAATGTCTTCATCGCGCAGCCGCCGCTTTACGGCATCAAGAAAGGCAAATCGCAGCAGTACATCAAGGACGACCGCGAGTTTGTGCGTGTGATGGTACGGCGCGCGGCGGAAGGCATGACTGTGCGCTATGGCGAGGGCGCAGCCAAGCTGGAAGGCTCGGCCCTGGCCAAATTCATGACGACGCTAAATGAGTACCTGGTTTTCTTTGACAAAGTCGACAAGAGAATCCGCAATGAGCGGATTACCGAGTGGCTTCCGCGTCTGGGAATCTCTCAGCGCGCCGACTTTGAAGGCGACAAGAAAAATCCGCCAAAAAATATCGAACGGCGCGTGAAAGAGATCAACAAGCTGGCCAAAGAGTCGCAACTCAAGCTGGTGGAAAGCTACTTTGACGAAGAGCACAACGTCTGGGGCGTAAAGTTTACCGACTCGCAGGGCGCGGAGCGGCAGATCAATTGGGCCCTTGCGTCCACCCCGGAATACCGCCAGATGACAGCCAAATTCAAACAGATTGAAAGCTACATGGAACCTCCGTTCGTGGTGGAAGTGGCTGGCAAGGGCACAGAAGATGCTTCTGCCGATCTGAGCGATGCTGAACGTGAGGACCTGGAGAAAGCGGCAAAGAAATCGTCAAAGACTACAATCCGCAGGACCAAGATCGAGGCCGAACGGGTGGAAAAAAATTCGGCCCGCGAGTTGTTTGACTACGTTCTCTCCGAAGGCAAGAAAGAGTACAGCGTGCAGCGTTACAAGGGCCTGGGCGAAATGAGTTCAGAACAGCTCTGGCAGACAACCATGGACCCAGAACGGCGGACGCTGCTCTCCGTGCGCGCTGAAGACATAGAAGCCTGCGAGGTTATCTTCACTACGCTGATGGGTGAAGACGTTGAAGCGCGCAGGAAGTTCATTGAAGAGAACGCGCTGGACGTGAAGAACCTGGATATTTGATCTGTCACCTCAAGGTCGAGGGGAAATCTTTCCACAGACGGCAAATTTTCTTGTAATGAATTGCGCTTTGGGAACACTACTCATGCAGGCATTTCACATAGAAAATTGCGTTCGGATTGCCCTGCGCTTTCCCTCGTGAATCGCTGAATCTAAGTCCATGGAGAAAGCCGCCATGCAGAGTAGAAAGCTGTTCTGTTTTCTCAACGCTCTCGTGTCATGCACCATCATTCTTTTGACCGCAAAACCTGCTCAGTCACAAACGGAGCAGGAGCGGGTAAAGTGCGTTAAACGCGAAGCTGATCTAAAACCGCCACGCGCGGTACTTCCCAGCTTACGGCCGTACAGAGGAAAAGAACAGGAGATCCGCCCGGCGCGAAAACTGAAGCCGGTCTGTCCTGAAGGTGAAGTTCCCATAACGGGCGAGCCGGAAAAGCGGCATTTCATCAAAGGCAATCCAATGCTCGGCAGCTACGCAGCCCCAGGTCCGGCACATCCGCTGCCGCGCGATCTGGTTAATCATCTGCTGCTTCCGTTTGATCAGGTTTATTGGAAACGTGAAAGACGGTACACGCAGCCTCGAGAGAATTCGCCTAGTGGCGCCGACGATCCACCGTGTGATGGTGTGCCTTGGTTTTCCAGCTGCTTTTATTACGGAAGCGCGTCAGAGCAGCGCGTGGCCGATGGTGGCGGCATGACCTACACCATTGAGAACCCGACAGTAGTTAATACCGGCGGTGACGGACACTCCATCGGTGAAATAGCTGTGATGGGAGCGGGCTCCGCAGGCGGAAGTCTCGACGACGTTGAGATGGGGTTCAGCGTCTCCCAGGACCAGTTCGGCGACAGCCACCCACATCTGTTTGTCTATCACTGGATCAACGGCGGCGAAACCTGCTACAGCCACAGCGGAGATCTATGTGGCTGGAACCAGTACAGCAGCACATATTCTCCTTACATGGACCTCTCTGCGCTCGTGGGGGCAGACGTATATATCGGCTGGGTGCATTTTGAGAACGCCTGGTGGGGTTGGTTCAACGATCAGTGGCTGGGATACTTCAAAGACACGGAATGGAACGGACAGTTCACCAAAACAGCACAGATCCAGTGGTACGGAGAGGTGGCGTCAGATAACGGAATCCCGCCGAAGACGCAGATGGGCACGGGACAATTTCCGTCGAATACCGGCGCTGCGCGAATGGAGACGCTGTGCGATGTGGACGCCGCAGCATGGCTCTGCTTCTACCGTGACCTGCAATCCACTGGCGCCACCAAGGTGAACTACTATGACATTCTCAATCACACGGGATTCGGCGCCGTAAGGTATGGCGGACCGGGGCAGTAGAGCTCGCAGCTAATCATCTCTCCATTGTTATCACCAGTGCCGGCTCATGCCGCTTGCGGTGAAGCCAAAGAAAGAGAACCGCCATAAGCACCCACAGGATCAGCGTCACTACACTACCTTCAGGTCCCACGCTGCCGCCGGTGAGCCAGTCAGGCCCCTGAGTCGGACGGGGATTGAAAAGGTGGCCGGGCATCTGAACACCACTGTCATTCACGCCAAAGAAAAATGACTGTCCCCAGTCCCAGCCAGCGTGAGCACCCACGGCAAGCCATAGATTTCCGGTACGCCAAAGCGTGGCCGCTGCAAACATGGCAAAGACCCCCGTAGCGATAATTCCAATTCTTGTTTCACCGCCATTGCCCATGTGCGCTCGGGCGAACAATATCGCCTGGATAATGGCGGCAGGCCAGAAGCCAATGCCATCCGCGAGAGTGTAAAGCAGATAGCCGCGAAGTGAGTACTCTTCAAAAAGCCCCACCAGCAAAAAGAAAAGAAACCAGACGACGGCCCAGCCGAGTATCTGGGAATTTAGAGGACTCACATCGCCAAAATAAAAACCATGCAGTATCCGCAGAATCGACAGCAAAATAGCGAGAGGCAGGAATCCCCACAAGAAATATCCTCGAATAAAACCCGCAACGGCCGATCGTTGCAAAGGCAGGCCATATTCGCCTACTTTACGGCGTTCAATCTTGCTCATGATCCATGCCAGGAACAAAAGCACGAGAAATAAAATCAGTTCGCCGATTGCCTCTAAGATCGCGCGAGCGAAATCAGATGATGGCGCGTTCCTTGCGCCCGAAGCCGCGCGTCTCGTAATTAGGCGTGCTCCTAAGCCGAGGGCAAGAATCATCCCAACATAGATCAGCAGCCGCCAACCAGCGCGTAGGCCCCGGTCGTTATAAAAAATTTGTTTCAGGATGCGAGTAGACGAGTTCCCGTTGGTTTCCGTTTCCATGGCGCTCCCCGCAAAAAATCACAACGAATGTATCAGAGACTAAGAAAACAACCGCTGCTCATTTTTTGGCAGACAAACCGCTAACCACTCTGAGCATGATACAACTGTGAATTCATGCTCCAGGTGATCAGAGAATTCAGGGTTGGCAGGCCGCAGGTATTTGCCGGGCTCATGCTGCTGGCGTTTGTGGTGCAATGCCTTTGGGTGGCAAACAGTCGCAAGCTTTCTGACCTGGAATACCGCTACATCGCCGCCGGACTGATAGGCAAAAGCGAAAAAGCCGTCAACCCCTCTCCATTTACCGGATGGGTGGCCGCTTTGCCGGTGCGGCTCATTACGCTAGCCAGAAAAATCGCAAATCCCTCAATAAGCGCCGCGCTAGCCGTTCCGCGTCCGTGGATGCTGCGGCTGCCATTCATTGTTTTTGGGGTGTGGCTGGGGGCAGCGCTCTGGTGGGTGGCGCGCCGTCTGTTTGATGACGACGGCGGATACGTTGCGCTGGCGCTCTATTGCACCTCGCCCGCAATGATTACCGTCAGCAGCAATATTGGTCCGGAAATCATTCTGGCGTGGAGCAGCCTGGGACTGATTTATACGGCGATTGGCGTGGCACACACGCTTTACGCTCCACCAAAAAAATGGGTGCCCCGCATTATCATCCTGGGCCTATCCATTGGCTTTGCGCTGGCGACTGCGTGGTGGTCCATCACTCTGGTGCTGTTGGCTTTTGGTTACATGATGTACCTTGCGCCAGGTTGCCGGCAAAGGGCGTTCATAGTTCTGGCCAGTGCGTCGGGCATCGGCTGTGCGGTGTGGGCAGTCATTTATTGGCTCACCGGCAGCTTTGGATTAGGCATCAAGCCGCTTCTGGCGCACAAGCCCACGCTGGAAGCTTTAAGTAATCTGGCCTTCGCGTTGTCTGGGCATACCGACGGCTATGTGCTGGTTTTTCTATTCATTGCGGCGCTCACAGCCTACGGAAGCTGGGCCAGAACACGCTATTTTGGCAATACCGCTCCTTTGCTGACCGGCCTGGCCGCGGTGCTGCTGTTTAGCCTGGTACCTGCCATCCGCGTCTGGGACGCAACTTTAGGGTTAAGTTTTGTGTTTATATTTGTTGGCGGTCTGGCTGCGGACTTTCTGGAAACCCGCTTCCGGCGGCCAATCGCCTTGATTTTGGGCGCATGTTTTGTCTTTCGCGCCGTTCTGACCGTGATGGCGCTCATTACCTGGGTGCGAAATCCAGTGTAAATGCTGGTCCCCTGGGTTTATGATTGAAGTAGCTTCAGGTTGGTACTCCAAGCAGGAGCCTTATGTCTCAACGACTCTTGATCGTTCCTTTTTTGGCCTTCGCCCTGCAAGTGTCTCAAGCGCAGACTTTCAGCCATGGAGCGCCGGCGTCGGTCGTGTCCCCGACCGCGGATGGCCGCCAGCATGGAGTGCCCGCCAGCGTAGTTTCTCCTACGCAGCTTCCGTTTGGCGTGCATCCACAACGATCAATCCGTATCCATGGTCCTCTTCGCCGGTTTGGAAATCCCCGGTCGCATCGCCAGGTGTTTTTGCCAATACCGGTTTTCTATCCGTACTACAGCGATGAAAGCTATCCTTCGGCTGCCGATCCTTACGTCCCTGAGAATTCTGCCGATCCAGCGCCGGCACAGCAGCAGGCTTCCAATGAGCGCAGTGACGATGAATTGCGTGCGGCCTACCTGCAAGGCGCCCGCGATGCTATGAATCGCGAGGCCGATAGCCGTTACGGTGAACACTATACAGATTCTCGCGAGCGTCGCCGTCAACAACCGCAGGAAGAAAAACCATCGGAAAGGCAATCTCAACTGAGCGAGGACGAAATTCAAGCGCCAGTGCCGACAGTAGAAGATAAAACACCCGCAACTGTTTTCATTTTTAAAGATGGCCACCAGCTTGAGACTAAAAACTATGCCATTATGGGTGGAACGCTATTTGACTTTTCCAGCAAGGTACTCAAAAGGATCCAGATGGATGAGATTGATTCTGCGGCCACGCTCAAGGCCAATGACGACCGCGGCGTGGTGATGAAGCTGAATTAGGTGAGACTTGGTAATCGGATAATTTCAAAACGCAGCGGTTTAAGCCGCAGGTTTTCATTTACCAAATTACAAAATTCTCCAATTACCAAATTTTCTTCGCTGCCATTCTGCCTTGTTCCGCGATGCATCCAAGTCCTGCCAAATTCGCGCCCTTCTGTGTTATAATTTCCTGTATTCCTCTAACACATAACTTCCTGTAAATGCAGCTATTTAGCCCACATTTCGGCGTGATCGCGGGGTGTGCGGGAATTGTTGCCGCGTGCGTAGAATTCGCCTTTCCTGAATGAGAGAAAAACATGGCAGATGAACAGAATCCGCAACTCCCCCTGACGCCACCTCCGGGCGGCGACGGCCCCACCGGCCAGGGGGGGAACATACAGCCAATCAACATTGAAGAGGAGATGCGGCGCTCGTATCTCGACTACTCAATGTCAGTCATCATTGGCCGCGCGCTGCCTGACGTGCGTGATGGACTCAAGCCGGTGCACCGGCGCGTTCTATACACGATGCAGGAGATGGGCCTGCAGTACAACAAGAAGTACACCAAGTGCGCCAAGGTAGTGGGACAAGCCATGGGTCTCTACCATCCACATGGCGATTCAGCGATCTATGACACGCTGGTACGCATGGCGCAGGATTTTTCACTGCGCTATCCGCTGATCGATGGCCAGGGAAATTTCGGGTCGGTGGATAATGATCCTCCGGCAGCAATGCGATACACAGAGTGCCGCCTGCAGCGCATTGCCGGCTCGTTGATGGAGGACATCGATAAAGAAACCGTCGACTTTGTGCCGAATTATGACGAGTCAACGGTCGAGCCAACAGTGCTGCCGACGCGGATTCCGAACTTGCTGGTGAATGGCTCGAACGGAATTGCCGTGGGCATGGCGACGAACATTCCCCCGCACAACCTCACGGAAATTGTGGAAGCGGCCATTACGCTGGTGAACAATCCGGCAACCAAGCTCCCAGAAATTTTGAAGATCGTAAAAGGCCCGGACTTCCCGACAGGCGCTTACATTTACGGACGCAGCGGGATTGAAGCCGCTTACACGCATGGCCGCGGCAAGTTTGTGATGCGCGCCAAAGCCGCTATCGAAGACCTGAACCAGGGACGCAAAGCGATCATCGTGAGGGAAATTCCTTACCAGGTAAACAAAGCCAAGATCGTGGAGCGCATTGCGCAACTGGTGAACGACAAAGTCATCGACGATATCTCTGACGTGCGCGATGAATCTGGCCGCGATGGAATGCGCATCGTTGTTGAACTAAAGCGCGGCGCCGAAGCGCAGATCATCCTGAACCAGCTTTTCAAGCACACGCAGATGCAGGAAAGCTTCAGCATGATTTTCCTGGCCGTGGTGAACGGCCAGCCCAAAGAGATGGGGCTGGTGCAGGCGATCCAGCACTTCATTGACCACCGCGTGGACGTGGTGCGGCGGCGCACGGTTTACCTGCTGGAAAAAGCCCGCGAGCGCGAACACATTTTAGAAGGCTACAAAATCGCGCTGGACAATATGGACGCGGTCATCAAGATCATCCGCGGGTCGGGATCACGAGCAGAAGCGAAAGAGAATTTGCTGGCGGCGAAGTTCAAGATCGTAGACAAGGCGATTCAGGCAAAAGTTGGCGGAGCGGAAGGGAAGCTTTCGCCGCGACAGGCCGATGCAATCTTGGAATTGCAACTTTATCGACTGACACGGCTCTCTACCGAAGAAATTCTGAAAGAGCTGGAAGAGATTCGCGGAAAAATTGCCGAGTTGGAATCAATCCTGGCTTCTGACAAGAAACTGCGTGGCGTAATCGTGAAAGAACTGGAAGAAGTAAAAGAGCAGTTCGGTGACAAGCGCCGCACCGAGATCACTGACGAATCAACGGAAATCACGTTGGAAGACCTGATCGCCGATGAGCAGGTGATCGTGACGGTCTCACACAGCGGATATCTCAAGCGCACGCCGCAATCCACCTATCGCCAGCAACGGCGCGGCGGCACAGGCCGCACCGGCATGAAAACGCGCGAAGAAGATTTTGTCGAATATCTCTTCAGCGCATCCACGCATTCCTATCTGCTGGTGTTTACCAACACCGGGCGCGTTTACTGGCTCAAGGTATATGAAGTGCCGGACGTGGGCGCTGCGGGCAAGGGCAAACACATCGGCAACCTGGTGGCTTTGCAGCCGGGCGAGACCGTGCGCACGCTGCTGGAAGTCCGGAACCTGGAAGAAGAAAACCGCTACATCTTCTTTACCACACGCAAAGGCACGGTCAAGAAGACTCCGGTAAAAGACTTCTCCAACGTGATGTCACGCGGGATTATCGCCATCGGGATCGATAAAGACGATGAACTGGTAGCGGTGCGCCTGACCGACGGTAACCAGATTGTCTTCCTGGCATCGCATGAGGGCCAGGCGATCCGCTTTGATGAAGAAGATGTGCGCTCCATGGGACGGCCAGCTTACGGCGTTCGCGGCATGGACCTGGACAAGAATGATTACATCGTAGGCATGGCGGTCACTCCGAAGGAGCTCAAGAAGACGAACGGCAAAGACAAAGACGGCAAAGCCACAGAAGAGACGCTGCCCAGCCTGATCCTGAGCGTGACCGAGCAAGGCTATGGCAAGCGCACGCCGGTGGAGGAATACCGGTTGCAGTCACGCGGGGGTAAAGGCGTGATCAACGTAAAGACCACAGCGAAGAACGGCAACGTGGTGGGAATCATGCTGGTGGACGAATCGTCTGAAGCCATGCTGATCAGCCAGTTCGGCAAGATTATCCGTATTGACACCAAGACCATCCGCGAAGCCGGTCGCTCCACGCAGGGCGTGCGCCTGCTGCATCTTGAAGAAGGCGACCGCGTTGCGTCAGCGGTTGTGCTGCAAGAAAAAGCTGAAGAAGATACGAACGGGACGTTGTTGCAGTAAGTCGAAGCGCGAATAGATGAAAAGCTCCCGTGCTTCGGGAGCTTTTTCTTTTCTAAACGGTATTGAAAGTTCAGCGAAGCGTTGTTGACGGTCGTGACTGGAAGCCATCCGCTGGCTACTTCTTTTTCGTAAGCGCGCTTTTCCGCCTCATAAACTCTTCAAGTCCGGCACGCGCTACGAACGTCTTGCCCGCGCTCACGATCTTTCTTACGCGGCCTCGCCTGACCAGATCGACAATCGCCAGCCGAGGCAGGCCCGTTTCCCGCGCGGCCTCAACGATGTAAATCCACTTGGCAGGATCAAGCTTTTTCTCTTTTGGGCGAACGGTTTTTACCCTGACGTAGCCCGATTCCTTCAGCCCTCTAGGCCGAGGCGCGAAGCCTAGTACTTCTGCACGGGAGACATAAACCCTGCCTTTGAACCGGTAGGTGGTTAATCGTCCCCGGTTCACCAGTTCCCAAATGGCCTGGCGGGACACGCCCCGGGCGCGAGCAGCATCCCCCTTAGACATCCATTTGTCAGCATTTAAGGTTTCGGGTTGTTCAGGTTCGGTAGTCATCTCAGAGGTCTGTCCAGAATAGTATCAACTCTGTCAAGAAGAGAGGCCAACCAAAATACTATTGTGCCAGTTGGAATTCCTTGAGCGGCTTCTTCCGCTCCCTCATCCCCAGCCATGCCAGCATTCCGGCGGTTATGAGCAAGGCCGTGGAGATAAGAGCAGCAGTGTGCAGGCCGGGAATGATTTTCTCGCGGGCGTGGCCCAGCAGAGCGCCAAAGATAGCTACTCCAGCGGCGCCTCCGGCCTGGCGCGCCGTGTTCAGAACAGCAGAGGCGGTTCCGGAGCGCTCGCGCGGGACGCTGGAAAGAATCGCCGTGGTCATGGCCGGCACGGCTAGACCCATGCCACCCGGAATAAGAACGAATGCCGGCAGCATCTCAAGCAATGAAGTATCGCCATTCAGGCGAAAGAGCAGTACATAGCCGGCTGTGCCGACAATCGCGCCCAGAATCATGGGAGTGCGCGGGCCTGTCCGGGCGGTGAGCCATCCACAGAGAATATTGGAAATGATGAAAGTTGCGGTCAGCGGAAGGAAGGCGATGCCGGTGCGGAGAGCTGAGTACCCGCGGGACTGCTGGAGGTAAAGGCTGATTACAAAAATTGCGCCGTAATACGTCAGATTGACGATGATCCCGAAGGCGACAGCCGCACTGAAGCCCGGCAGACGAAAGAATTGCAACGGAAGCATGGGCGATTCTGCCCGACTTTCAACGTACAAAAATGCTGCCATGGCAACCACGCCAAGAAGTGCGGCGACGATTACGATGGCATGCGCGGGACCGATGCGTCCACATTCAATGACGGCGCCGACGAGGCCTGTGAGAGCCACAATGGCGAGCATCTGACCGAGGGGATCGAGGCGTTGAGATTCCGCGGTTTGTGAATCGCTGGGTATAAAGCGAAGTACCAGCAAGATGGCGGCACAGCAGAGAAAGATGTTGACCAGGAAAATGCTGCGCCATCCAAATGACGCCAGCAGCAGTCCGCCCGCAACCGGACCGGCAGCAATGGAAACACCTCCAGCGGCAGTCCACAGGCCTACCATGCGCGCGCGGAGAGCGGCATTCTCAGTGGATGAATGAGTCAGAATCGCCAGCGAGGTGGGAACCAGCAGTGCAGCGCCCGCGCCCTGTAGAGCGCGAGCGGCGATCAGAACGCCAATGCTCGGAGCCAGGCCACAGAAGATGGAAGCAACGGTAAAGATGGCAAAGCCGGCAAAATAGACACGGCGCGAGCCAAAGCGATCACCAATGACTCCGGCTGAGATTAACAGCGCCGCAAAGCTGAGAGTGTAGGCATCCACAACCCATTGCAACCCGGCCACACTGGCATGAAGATGCGAGCCGATCTGGGGCAGCGCGACGTTCACAATCGTGACATCAAGCTGCACCACGACAAAGCCAAAACTGGTAGCGCAAAGCAGCCACAAAAGCGGACCGCGCAGTTGCTTATTCTGTTTATCCATAACTTGCAGTATGGCGGGTAGGTGACGGGGTATGTTTCATGCGCTGATGAAATGATAATCAATAAATTGAGCTTGTGACATTTCACCATGCGATGAAATATTGCTTGATGTTAACGGCTAGAATAATTCATGGTGCACTTATGAAAGAAAAATATGCGATTTCAAGCCTGGGGTATCTGCTGGCCGATCCCGGAAGAACGGCGATTCTGCTGGCGCTGTTGGAAGGGCAATCTCTGCCGGCAGGAGAGCTGGCGCGAGCAGCTTCTGTCTCCGCGCAGAGCGCCAGTGCGCATCTGGCTAAACTGAGCCAAGGCGGCCTGATTACTGTTCAGCGCGACGGACGATGCCGCTACTACAAGCTGGCAGGACAGCGGGTGGCGAATGCGCTGGAGGCTCTGGGAGCAATTTCAACCAGACGCCCGACGGCGGAATATATTCGATCAAAAGCTGACCAATCCATGCTAATGGCCCGGAGTTGCTACGATCATCTGGCCGGACGCGCGGGCGTAGCATTGAGCGAAGCCATGCAAAAACAGCACGTGATCGTCGCCGAAGGTGACCGCAACTATCGACTGACAGCCAGAGGAGCAGACTGGCTGAGGGAACTTGGTTTGGAAGTTGAAGAGGTTCGGCGTAGTAAGCGGCATCTCGCGCGGCGTTGCCTGGATTGGACGGAGCGCCGGCCTCATGTAGGCGGGGCACTAGGCGCGGCCTTGTTGCAACATTTTCTGGAGGAAGGCTGGCTTGGTCGTTGCCGGGAATCGCGAGCGCTCAGAGTAACTCCAAAAGGCCGGATGGCATTCATCAAGCTGGGAGTGCCGCCACAACTGGCAGCTAGTTTTGCAGTGAGCTAGCTAAGCTAGGTGTTAAATCATCCATTTGGCTACGCCCTATATTTGATGTCGCTACTCTGACGCGAGCGTTGTGAATACGGTTTTGTGTGCTAGGCGGAAGGGATTGAAGTCGAACGAAGACTGCGATCTCGTCGCAACTGATGTCTTCACTCCTGTTATAATCCGCCCGTCTTTATGAAAACTCTGAAACTCTTCCTCTCTGCCCTTGTCCTCTCCTGCGCCATTTTTGCTCAACAACCCGCGCAGCCCGCGCAATCGCAGCATGTGGTGATTCATGCTGGCCACATGCTGGACGTGAAGGCCGGCAGGATGCTCGACAACGTAACTGTTGTGATTGATGGTGACAAGATCAGCAGCGTTTCCAGTGGCGGCGGTGGCTCGCAATCGGAGAACCAGGCAGGCGCGCGTGTAATCAACCTGCCCAATGCCACGCTTTTGCCCGGATTGATCGATGCCCACACGCATCTTACTTTCGATCCTAATTTTGGCTACCAGGAGCTGGGGGTCTCAATTCCTAAAGAAGCGCTTATCGGCGCCAAGAATGCGCGGATCACCTTGGAAGCCGGTTTCACTACCGTTCGCAACGTTGGAGCGAGGGGCTATACCGATATCGCGCTGCGCGATGCCATTAATGAAGGCATGATACCGGGTCCGCGCATCATGGCGAGCGGTCCGGCGCTCTCGATTACCGGCGGCCACTGCGACCAGAACCTGTTGCCGTATGAATGGCACGCCAAGTCCGATGGCGCGGCGGACGGGGTGGAAGGCGTGCAGCACAAGGTACGCGAGATCATTAAATATGGCGCTGACGTGATCAAAGTTTGCGCCACGGGCGGAGTGCTTTCCAAGGGCGACGATCCGCGCGCGTCACAATACACGCTGGAAGAAATGAAAGCCATTGTTGCCGACGCGCATCGGCTTGGCCGCAAAGTTGCAGCGCACGCGCACGGCGCGCAGGGCATTGCCTGGGCTACTGAAGCTGGCGTGGATTCCATTGAACACGGCTCTTACATTGACGACGCTGGAATTGCGCTGATGAAGAAGAACGGCACGTATCTTGTGCCAACGTTGTATCTTGCGGATTGGATGCGCGAAAACGCGGCCAGAATCGGCCTGCCTGCAATGTATGCGACCAAAATGAAAGAAGTAACAGCCGTCAGCCGGCAGAACATCAAAAAGGCATTTAATGCTGGTGTAAGGATTGCATTCGGCACAGACGCCGCCGTCTATCCTCACGGATTGAACGCGCATGAGTTTGCCGTGTATGTACAGATTGGGATGACGCCGATTCAGGCCATCCAGACCGCTACAGTGAACGCCGCTGATCTGCTGGGATGGTCCAAGATTGGCTCCATTGAGAATGGAAACTTTGCTGACATTATTGCTGTAAACGGTGATCCACTCAAAGACGTAACTCTGCTGCAAGATCCGGTAATGGTGATGAAGGGAGGCACGGTTTACAAGCAGAAATAGCCCCGCGCGGCAAAAGCCAGCAGACGATCCGATGCTCGCATCCAAAAGCTTTGCGCTCACAGCCCGAGTTGCAACAAGTCTAAGTATTCTGAGATTGCAGGAGAACCCCTCGTGAAATTGATCCCGTTCTTTGCCGTGCTGTTGGCGGGCTTAGCCGTCCAGGCCCAGCATCATGCCATGCCAGCTTCTGACAGCGCCAATAATGACAAAGTTTTTACGTCGCTGGCGGACCAATATTTTGATAAGTACTACTTCAGGTTCAATCCATCTGCGGCTACGGCAGCAGGATTCCATCAGTATGACAGCCAGCTGGAGGATTATTCCCGGGCATCGCTGGACCAGCAGATCGCCACGCTGAAGAATTTCCAAAAGGTGATCGCCAAGATCGATCCGCTGCAGCTTTCAGCTGCGACGCGGGTGGACCATACGCTGGTTTTGAATGACATCAACGCGCGTCTGCTCTCGCTGGAAAGTATCCGCCAGTGGGAGAAGAATCCGGACTTATATTCTTCCGGCATTACCAACTCCATCTTTGTGATCATGGCGCGCACGTTTGCGCCACCGGCAGAGCGACTGAAGTCTGTCATCGCGCGGGAAAAGCAGGTTCCGGCGGTATTTCTGGCTGCGCGCCAGAACTTGAAAAATCCGCCGCCGATTTACGTGGACGTGGCGCTGGAGCAAATTCCCGGCCTGATCAGTTTTTTCCAGAAAGATGTTCCTGAAGCGTTTAAGGATGTGAAAGATCAGGCGCTGCTGGCGGAGTTTCAGGCTGCCAACCAGAAGGTAATGGACGAGTTGAAGAGCTATGGCCAGTGGATGGAGAAAGATCTGAAACCCCAGGCGCATGGTGATTTCCGCATTGGCGCGGACAATTACAGCAAGAAGCTGTTGTATGACGAAGACGTCGATATCCCGCTGACTCGATTGCTTGAAATCGGCATGGCCAATCTGCGTTTGAACCAGCAGGCATTCAAAGAGACGGCGGCCAAACTCGATCCCAACAAAACCCCGCGGGAGATACTGGCGGAACTGGAAAAAGATCATCCGGCGCCGGACAAGCTTTTGCAGACTTTCCGCGATACGCTGGGCGGGCTGAAAGATTTTTTGGCCCAGCATCACATCGTTAAGCTGCCATCAGAAGTGCTGCCCATTGTTCAGGAGACGCCGCCCTTTGCGCGCGCTCTTACTTTCGCGTCCATGGACACGCCCGGACCATTTGAGAAAGTTGCGAAAGAAGCTTTCTTCAACGTCACGCTGCCCGAGCCAAGCTGGACGCCACAGCAAATCCAGGAACACATGGCTGGTTTTAACCGCGGGACGATCATCTCCACGGCTGTGCATGAGGTTTATCCAGGGCACTACACGCAGTTTCTGTGGGTGCCATACGCGCCCTCAAAGGTGCGCAAGCTGCTGGGATGCAGTTCCAATGCTGAAGGCTGGGCCCATTACAGCGAACAGATGATGCTCGACGAAGGCTATGGCCGCACGGCCGGGGTTGATCAGGACCATGACACGGCTTTTCTGAAGCTGCGTCTGGGACAACTTCAGGATGCGCTCTTGCGCAACGCGCGCTTCATCGTGGGCATACAGATGCATACTGGCACAATGACCTTTGATCAGGGCGTGGAGTTTTTTGAGAAAGAGGGCTATCAGTCCCACATGAACGGGCTGCGTGAAACCAAGCGCGGAACGTCTGATCCGACTTATCTTTATTACACTCTGGGCAAGCTGGAAATTATGAAGCTACGCGAGGACTATAAGAAGAAAATGGGCGCCGCTTTTTCTCTCGAGAAATTCCACAATGAGCTGCTGAAGCAGGGTTTTCCTCCCATCAAGCTGCTGCGGCAGGTGATGATGGGCGACAACAGCCAAGTGCTGTGACCTGAAATTTAAACTGGTGGGCGAACTCGAGAAAGCAGATGCTAGAATTTCTGCATCTCACCATGCGGTACTCAGGAAACAATGATGAAGATGAGAGTTCGCAAAGCCGTTTTTCCCGCTGCCGGTCTGGGCACACGTTTTCTTCCCGCCACTAAGGCGCAGCCTAAAGAGATGCTGCCACTGGTGGATAAGCCCATCATCCAATATGGCGTGGAAGAGGCACTGGCCTCAGGGTGCGACCAGATCATTATCGTCACCGGCCGCGGCAAAACCGCTATAGAAGATCATTTTGACGTCAGCTATGAGCTGGAAAAAATGCTGGAAGAGCGCGGCAAGACGGAGTTGCTATCCATTGTGCGCCAGATTTCAGACATGATCCACGTAGCTTATGTGCGGCAGAAAGAAGCCATGGGACTGGGCCACGCTGTTCTGATGGCGCGCGAACTGGTCGGGAATGAGCCTTTCGCTGTGCTGCTGGCGGACGATGTGATTGACGCACAAAAACCGTGCCTGCGGCAGATGATGGATGTGTTTGAAGAATCGCAGTGTTCGATCATCGCCACGCAGGAAGTGAATGGTCCTGCTATCTCCTCTTACGGTGTGCTGGACGCGCAAAAGATTGAAGGCAAGTTTGACGGCCGGGCTTTCGATGTCCGCAGCATGGTGGAGAAACCCAAGCAGGAAGAAGCGCCTTCAAACCTGGCCATCATTGGGCGCTACATTCTTACGCCAACAATTTTTGAAACCCTGGAACGAACTCCGCTAGGGGCTGGCGGGGAATTGCAACTGACCGACGGCCTCCGCGGGCTGCTGAGCGCGGGTGAAAAAATTTACGGATATACATTTGAAGGCAAGCGCCACGACGCCGGTGATAAGCTCGGTTTTTTGAAAGCGACGGTCGAATTTGCGCTGAAGCGGCCCGATCTGGGGCCGGATTTCGCGGAGTATCTCCGCTCGTTAAAGATCGAATCGCCGGTTGAAGTAGCGTAGTCCCCCAGCAACAAAATTTCGCTCGATTAGCTCTAGTCAGCCAGCAGCATGGGAATCCCATCCTTAATGGGATAAGTGCGGCCGCAAGCGGTGCATTGCAGCGAAGAACCATCTTCAGCCAGCTTCAGCGGCTTGCGGCATGACGGAACGGGGCATGCCAGCGCGTCCAGGATTTGCTTGAGCATCATCTTTATATTTTAGAGCACAATTTCATTCGCCCGCTCCGAGTGTACCTTTGCATTTTTTGTAGTTAAGATAATTATTCCCATGAATACTATGGCTGCCACCGTCCTTGACGGTAACAAAATCGCCGCACAGATCAAGGCGGAAGTCGCCGAAGAAGTGCAAAAGCTGGGCGCCGCCGGCATCCGGCCAGGGCTCGCGGTCATCCTGGCGGGTCATAATCCAGCCTCAGAGATTTACGTACGTAACAAGGTTAAATCCTGCGAGCAGCTCGGCATGTTGAGTGAAAATCTCACTCCGCCGGATTCGGTAACCACGGCTGAACTGCTGCAGATGGTCAATGAGTTGAATAATCGCGATGAAATTGATGGCATTCTGGTGCAATTGCCTTTGCCGCCGCAGGTGGATTCCAAAAAAGTATTGCTGGCCGTCTCGCCGGAAAAGGATGTAGACGGATTTCATCCTGTGAACGTGGGCAATCTTTCCACGCAGCGTCCGGGACTGGTGCCGTGCACTCCGGCTGGCGTGATTGAGATTTTGCGCCGCAGCAATATTGCTATTGAAGGCCGCAATGCCGTTGTGATCGGGCGAAGTGACATTGTTGGCAAGCCGGTAGCCATGCTGCTGCTGAACAATAACGCCACCGTCACAGTCTGCCACTCCAAGACAAAAAATATTGCGCAGATTGCGCGGCAGGCGGACATTCTGGTAGCCGCCATCGGCAAGGCCGGTTTTGTGACGGAAGAATTTATCAAACCGGGCGCTGCGGTGATCGACGTAGGCATTAACAAGATCACTGACCGCGCCCAGTTTGAAAAGTTTTTTGCCGGCGATCCGGCGCGGGAAAAATCGTTTGCCGAAAAAGGCTCGACTTTAGTTGGCGACGTTGATCCTCATGTGGCGGCTGTGGCAGGCGCGATTTCGCCGGTGCCGGGCGGAGTTGGTCCGCTGACGATCGCCATGCTGATGGCGAATACAGTTAAGGCGTGCAAAATGCGTCGCGGGCCAGAGCGGCAGGCGCGGAGTTAGCCAATGCTGCGTGTCGGGCTAACCGGCGGAGTTGCATGCGGCAAGTCTACGGTTGCCAAGATGTTCGCCGACCTGGGCGCGACCATCGTAGATGCAGACCTCATCGCACACGAGCTTTATCGTCCAGGCCATGAAGTACTTCAAGAATTGGTCCGGCATTTTGGGCCAGAAATTTTAAAGCCAACCGGCGAATTGGACCGCGCCAAGCTGGCTACGCTGGTGTTTGACGGCGGACGCGTTGAAGAGCTAAATAAAATTGTGCATCCTGCCGTGATCCGGCAGCAGGACCAATGGATGCGATCGCTGGGTGAAAAAGATCCCTACGCCGTGGCCATTGTGGAAGCGGCATTGATTCTGGAAGCTGGAGTCAAAGATCGCTTTGACCGGATCATTGTGGTGACGTGTAAACCAGCGCAGAAGGTTACACGTTTTGCTCAACGCACGGGAATCAGCGAAGACGCCGCGCGAGCTGACGTTGAGCGTCGCGCCAAAGCGCAGATGCCCGACGAGGAAAAGGCCCGGTGCGCGGATTTTGTGATCGACAACTCCGGCTCCATCGAACAAACGCGGCATCAGGTGCAACAGATTTATTCTGAACTAAAAGCCCTGGCCAAGCGGCTCGGTTTTTGACAGGTGATATATGAAGTCCTTACGTCCAATTCTGCTCGCATTTTTGTTGGTTCTTACTTTTTACTTTGTGACCACGCGCATGAGCGGGCCTGATGGCCCTACCTGGGTAACGCGACCCTCGCACGTTGAACTTACCGAGGCTGCAGGGCCGTCTAACTACGACGCAGAAGAGCAAAACAATATTGCGGTTTACAAAAAAGCCCTTCCTGCGGTGGTGAATATCACTTCCACGGCCGTAGCCTATGACTTCTTTTACGGTGCCGTGCCACAGCAGGGCATGGGATCGGGATTTGTGATCGATACGGAAGGGCATATTCTTACGAACTTCCACGTAGTGGAAGGCGCTCGGCAGCTCGAAGTCACAACCAGCGACAAGAAGAAATACAAGGCCCAGATTGTGGGCACTGACCCCGTTCATGACCTGGCGGTGATTCAGATTCCCAACAAAGAGGTGCCCCAGGCTGAAATTGGCGACTCCAAGAGCCTGGTTGTGGGACAGAAAGTTTACGCCATTGGAAACCCATTTGGCCTGAGCGGCACCATGACGCGAGGCATTATCAGTTCCATTCGCTCCCTGAAGGGCCAGCGCGGATTCATTGATGAAGCCATTCAGACCGATGCCGCCATTAATCCGGGCAACTCCGGCGGCCCCCTTTTGAATGCTCGAGGCCAGGTTATTGGCATCAATACCATGATTTTGACAGGCGGAGTGGAACAGAGCGCCGGAATCGGCTTTGCCATCCCTATTAATACCGCCAAAGCCGTACTGGATGACCTGGTCCATCTGGGACGGGTCCGTCGGCCGGAACTCGGCGTCCGGACTATTCCAATAGGGCCAGAACTGGCCAACCAGCTGGGGCTTGCGGCTGACTCGGGATTGTTGATTGTGGACGTGGTGCCGGGCAGCGCCGCCGATCGGGCCGGCCTACGGGCGGGAACGGAACGGGCTTATGTGGGAAATTACCCCATCATGCTTGGCGGCGATTTGCTGGTGGCCATTGAAGGCCAACCCGTTGAGGACCAACAGGACCTTTCCCACGTGATGCAGAACCATCGGTCTGGCGACACCGTGACCGTTACCATCTATCGCGGCAAGAAGCGGATGGACATCAAGGTGGTGCTGGGCGAAGCGCGCGTAGTGGCGTAAATGCCCTAACCAACCCTGTAAATCGTCCCTAAAAAAAGGCGGAAAAATTAGCCGAGTTAAGCAATTAGTTTCCTTTCATTCCGGCACAGGAAGTAATAAGCTGTACCGCAACAAAACTCTCAAAGAGTACTTTCGGAAGGAGATGAGGGGTATGGCATTTTGTGCAAAGTGTGGGGCTCAACTCAATGCGGGTTCGGGCTTTTGTGCGGCATGCGGGACTGCGGTTTCAGGCCAAAACGTGACGACAACATCGGGAGCCGCCGCAGCGCCGGCGCAAGCATCAGCGGGCGCTCCCAGTGCGGGAATGACGAACAATGTGGCAGCATGTTTAAGCTACCTCTTCGGCTGGATCACTGGCCTGATTTTTCTTGTGATTGAGCCATACAAGAATGATAAGTTCGTGCGCTTCCACGCGTTTCAATCAATATTTTTGAGCGTTGGGGTGATCGCCCTATGGATTGGCGCAATGATTTTGTCAACGATCCTGGGCTTCATCACCCACGGACTGGGATTTTTCATCATGGGCCCACTGATGATGATAGTTTGGCTGGGCGTCTTGGTTGCGGTAGTCATCTGCATGATCAAAGCCTATGGCAATCAGCAGTTCAAGCTGCCGGTCATTGGCGACATGGCGGCAAAACAAGCAGGTTTGTAAACAGCTTCGCGACGCAACACGCATAACGTAATATAGGGATTTCCGGCACATTCGTTGCAGGGCAGTTGCCCTCGCAAAAATGGTTGCCTGAAGTCCCTGGTTTTTTTTGGAGCGTTTCACCAGATGAAATATTGCCGCTTTGCTTCTACTGATGGTCCGCAGTTTGGGCTGATTGAAACTGTTGCTGGCGTTCAGCAAATTACCCAAACCATGACCGGCGGCGTGCTGCCTGATTTTTCGAAGGCAAAGAAAATCTCTCTGCAGCCATTGTCTTCGGCCAAACTGCTTTATCCCGTGGAGCCTTCAAAGATAGTTTGCGTGGGCCGCAACTACAGTGAACACGCCAAGGAGCTGGGCAATGAGATTCCGAAAGAGCCGCTGATTTTTTTAAAGCCGCCAAGCTCGCTGATTTCGCCGGGCGAAAAGATCGTCCGGCCCAGGCGCTTTTCTCAGCGGGTGGAATTTGAGGGCGAGTTGACGGTGGTGATCGGGAAAAGATGCCGCAATCTGGAACCAAACGACGACGTTCACCCGTACATTTTTGGCTATACGGCCGCCAATGACGTGACTGCCCGCGATCTGCAAAAGAAAGACCCGCAATGGACCCGGGCCAAAGGCTTTGACACATTTTGTCCCGTCGGGCCGATTGTGACAGACGAGATTGATCCCTGGAAAGGCGTTCGCGTGGAAAGCCGCGTAAACGGCGAGGTAAAGCAGTCCGAGAGCACGTTGGCGTTTATTTTTCCGGTCGACATTGTTCTGCGTTTCATTTCCCAGGTTATGACATTGCTTCCTGGCGATCTGGTTCTAACCGGAACCCCGGCAGGTGTCGGCCCTCTGGTGGCTGGCGATGAGGTAACGATCTCGATTGAGGGCATTGGCGCCATGAGCAATCCGGTAGTCGATGGCGATTGATTTCTGCCCTTAGGGTCAACAGCAACTCACAGTTCATTTTCTTTCCTGAAAAGATTGATTTTATGCACGCGTGCGCGCATGGAACTATGGTTACTTGTGATTTTCAGCTGGGTGGGTGATTCTGGTAGGCCATTGTCAGAAACTCTTCAGGACCTGAGGTTCAGGAATAAGTGTTCCTTCGGATTTTCTGTGAGCCGAAGTTGGATTAAACTCATCTACAGAATGTGCCGACGTCCTGGTGTTTGAGGACGTTATATGTATGAATGAACTTCGTCTATATTCCCTGATTGCGATTGCCGGCGCCGGCTTGCTGTTTGGCGCAAACGCCTGGGCCCGGAGCCGGCGTAAAAGCCCTGATCAAAAAGAACGTGAACGCCGTATGCGCATTAGCGAGATGGGCCGCATCACTGATGGCACAGTGATTGACGTAAATGAAATGCAGATGAACGGTTCCGGGGAGCTGCAGCTATTGATTTATCACTACGATGTTGCGGGCGTCAGCTATGAGGCTTCGCAGGATGTAAGCAGCCTGCGCCACATGGTGGACCTGCATTCCTGCCGCGCCGGATTGATGACCTCCATCAAGTACGATCCGGGCAATCCCGGCAATTCCATTGTGATCTCAGAAAACTGGACCGGCCTGCGCCACTAAGACCGCAGCGGAAACCCATCACAAAACCTGCTTTTTATCGCAGGCAAAACCATTGCCCTGCTATATCGATACTTATCAATATAGTTTTACTTTGCAGCCAGCGCTTCCACGATGCGGTCAAAGTCTTCCAGCGATCCATACTTCAGGATTATTTTGCCTTTGCCTTTGCGGTCGTGAATTTCAACCTTGACGCCCAAAGTACTCTCAAGGCTGCGCTGGGCTTCACGAACATTGGGATCCACTGGGACCGCCGGCTTTTCCTGCTTTTGTTCCGCCCCGTGCGGGTTCAGCAGCCTGGCCACGAGTTCTTCCGTTTGCCGGACGGACAGCTGCTTTTCGATAATTTCGCGAGCGGCGCGTTCCAGGTGTTCCGGAAATCCGGCCAAGGCCAACAGAACCTTGCCGTGACCAAGGCTGAGGGCACCCGTCTCCAAGGCGTTCTGAACATCTTCCGGCAGTTTCAGCAGGCGGATAAAGTTGGCGATGCTTGCTCGATCTTTTCCAGTTCGGCTGGCAATCTGCTCCTGTGTCAAGCTGAATTCTCGGCTCAGCCGTTCGAAAGCTCGTGCCTGTTCCATCGGATTCAGGTCCTCGCGCTGCAGGTTTTCAATAATCGTGATCTCCATGGCTTGCTCGTTAGAGATCTGCCGGACCACCGCCGGGATCGTCGCCTTACCGGCGCGTCTTGAAGCGTGCCAGCGTCGTTCGCCTGCAACCAACTGGAATCTTCCGTTAGCTGTCGGCCGCAATACCACCGGCTGGACTACGCCGCTTGCCCGGATCGATTCGGCCAGTTCCTCCAGCGCAGCTTCATTGATTCGCCGACGGGTCTGGTAAGGGTTGGGGTCAATGCTATCAATGGAGATTTCCTGGGCAGACGCAGCGGCTTGGGCCGGCATGGCTATTGGCGACATCGTGGGGCGGCTGGGCAGCAAAGAATCCAGGCCGCGTCCCAGGGCTTTGCGCTTGTCATTGATCATGATTCGTTTACTCGCTTCAGTTGATTGCCATTTGAGAAATCTTCGGGTTCATCGGCGGGGGCCGTGCTTGGGGCTTGTTCTGTGATTGTCGCTGGAGCTTCGACGGTGACCGGGTTCATTCTGCGATGCATGATTTCCTTGGCTAGACGTATGTAACTTTCGGCACCCCTAGAACGCACATCATATAGCAATGCCGGTTTGCCGTAGCTGGGCGCTTCAGCCAGCCGCACATTGCGAGGAATGATCGTTTCAAGAAGCTTGTCGCCAAAATGGCGTTTCAGTTCCTGAGTTACCTGCTGGGCCAGGTTCGTGCGATCGTCATACATGGTGAGAACTACGCCTTCGATCATTAGCCCGGGATTAAAACTTTGGCGAAGCCGCTCAATGGTATCCAGCAGCTCGCTCACGCCTTCCAGCGCAAAGTATTCAGCCTGCATGGGAACCAGCACGGAATCGGCAGCCACAAGAGCGTTCAGGGTAAGCAGATCCAATGCAGGCGGACAATCCAAGACGATGAAATCAAATTGGCCCCGGATGGATTCCAGCGCATTGCGCAGGCGAAATTCCCTATCTTCTGCTCCGACCAGCTCAATGTTGGCCCCAATAAGGTTTTTGTGGGACGGAATGAGACTCAGACCTTCCAATTCCGTTGCGATAACAGCTTGGCCAGCCGAAGCGTCTGCGGTAAGTAGGTGATAGGTGCTAACTCGCTCTGGATCGCGGGCAAAACCTAGGCCGCCTGTGGAGTTAGCTTGGGGATCGCAATCCACTAGCAGGGATCGAACCTCTGCAGCGGCAAAGGATGCTGCAAGATTGATAGCGGTCGTGGTCTTTCCCACTCCGCCTTTCTGGTTCGCAACAGCGATTACTATTCCCATGATGTTGAAACTCGACAAAGGTGCGTCCTGTTGAATGTAGACGAGCGTGCGAGGAAAGCGCAACGCCGCAAAATGGTGCATTTTGTTCTACGTGGAACATCAAAAGCAGGTGTGCAACATTGTTCCACGTAGAACAATATTTACTTAGGATGGTCTCGATGAGACAATCTACCACTTGTGGCCAAAATTGAATGTAAATTGGTCTAAATAGGTTGAATTAATAGCGTGATCAGGAACTTTTTACTCCACTTTTACTAATATGGTTCTAGGTACCGGACTCTTAGACGAAAATTGGCACTTTTCCCGAAGTGCCTGTTTACCCCAATGGTTCCTGCATATTACTTCCCACTTTACAATCAACACTGTTCTCTTTCTGAAGCATTCAACGATGAATAATCCATTAAACCCACGCCGTCATTCCACTTTAATGAATTTGGTTCCAATCAGCAGTTGCCGCGAAGTACCGCAAGGAACGTCTATCCCGTTGGCCCAATTCACATCAGAGCTCAATTTTCTGGTTGGCTCCGTCTGCCGCGAGCCAATCATCAGCGCAATCCGCCCACCCGCCTTGGCTAGCCGCGCAGCCATGGGCAGAGCCCGGGTGAACTTCTCAACTGCACGCAGCATCACCAAATCAGCGGTGCCTGGATAATTCTCCGCACGATCGCCAAAAACTTTTACGTTCTTAAGTCCGAGCGCGTGGACCAATTCTTTCAAAAACGTTGCCTTCTTCTGCTGCGACTCAATCAACGTTACCTGGACTTCAGGGGCGAGCATGGCGAAAGGAACTCCGGGAAAACCAGCCCCAGATCCCAGGTCGATCGCGGTCTGTGGCATTTGCTGCTCAAGCAGGTATTTGGCGGCGAACAGAGACTCGCCGAAATGGCGTTGCACAATTTCACCGGATTCGCGTATCCCGGTCAGGTTGATGCGCGCATTCCACTTGAGCAGTAGATCGATATATGTCGATATAGCACGGAGTCGCGATTCATGGAGCTCAATGAAGGGTTCCAGCAACTGCGCAATGGCGGCGGTTTCCACGCATCCCATCGTAAATTAGTTGGGCTGAAGCTTGTTCACTAAACCCGAATCGGCCGGCAATGAACCCAATAATTCCCGCACTGTGCGTTTGAGCACGGGATGGACCAACGTCGGCGCTATCTCCGCCAGCGGTTCCAGAACAAAACGCCGAAGATGCATGGCGGGATGCGGAACGGTCAGTTCGGGCGTGTCCAATACATCATTGCCGAAAAAGAGGATGTCGATGTCAATCGTGCGCGGGCCCTTGGGTTGCGTACGAATCCTGCCCATGGATTGCTCGACGGCTAGCATCCTACTCAGGAACTCCAAAGGCATCAGATCAGTTTCCATTGCCAAGGCACAGTTCAAGAACCAAGGCTGCTCGCCATGCACCTCGACGGGCTGTGTTTCGTAAAGAGCCGAAACCTGCCTGATGACGCCCAAGTCCCCTAACCGGAAGATCGTTTCATGCAGATATTTTCCGCGGTCGCCCAGATTCGACCCCAGAGATAGGTAAACCAGCTTTTTCATATGAATTGGAGCCTTAGATCGAAAGTATTGTCACCCGGTAAAGGGCTGGCCCGTTACGTTGGTTACTTGGCCGTAGTATGACGATTTAGATACCCTTTGCGGATATGGCCTTACAAGCGCTCCTCCTCAGCAATGACCCTGAAGTCCATCGTACGATACGTCGAGTCCTGGACGCTGCCAATATCGACCTGGATCTCTCCAACAACGCCGACCAGGCCCGCCACATTCTGATGCGTCGCAAATATGACGCCGTTTTGGTCGACTGCGATGACATGCCTCATGGTCCTCTGGTTCTGCGTGAGCTAAGGCTGGGGAAATCCAACAAGAGCTGCATCGCTTTTGCCGTGGTGAACGGCAAAACCAACATCCAGCAGGCTTTCGAGATGGGCGCCAACTTTGTTCTGGATAAGCCGATCTCGCTGGATCGCGCGACGCGCAGCGTGCGGGCTGCGCAGGGGTTGATCATGCGAGAGCGTCGCCGCTACCACCGCCATCTGGTCAAGGCGACAGGAGCAATCCTTGTGGACCAGGGCGCAGAGCTTCCCTTGAACATCACCAACATCAGCCACGGCGGTATTTCGGTAGAGTGCTCCCGCCGGCTGGATGAAGGGGGTGCTGCTCGGATCCGTTTGCAGTTGCCCGGCACCAAGCGTTCGCTGGACATCAAGGGCGAGATTGCATGGTCCACGCCGGAAGGCCGTGCGGGAATTCGTTTTCAGGTGTTGTCAGCGGAAGCAAAGAAAGAGTTGGACATCTGGCTGGAGAAGCGCGCGCTGACCGTGGGTGGTGGAGCGATGTTCATTAACGCCACAACAGTTTAGGTTCTTAGATTTCGCGCGCAGGTTGCGTGGGTAGAGCCGCGCTTTCAGCAGGATCTTCAGGTTGAATCACTTCAGTTGTTTCTTCCCACAGGGAGCGGTCTTTCAATAGCCGTGAAACCAACGCGGTATGCATCGCGTGCCCGGCACGGTCAGCCACAATGCGCCCGATAATCTGCTTTCCCAGGAGCGCCAGATCGCCAATCAGGTCCAGCACTTTGTGCCGGACAAACTCATCTTCATAGCGCAAAGGGCCATTCTTGACTCCGTTGGCCGTCAGCACAATCACGTTGGCTTCTGAGGCGCCGCGGATCAGGCCCATATTCTTCATGGCCTGCTCCTCGCTCAAAAAACCAAATGTGCGGGCCGCGGCCAGCTCTTTGCGATAAAGATCTTGTGAAAGATCAATTTCAAAAGCTTGCGCTCCAATGGGCGGAGCAAAATTTATTTTGTACGCCACGGCATATCCCGATGCAGGATAGGCGCCGATAAACTTGTTACCTTCACGGACTTCAATCTCTCGCCTGATGCGCAGATAAGTCCGCTTTTTCCGCTGCTGGCGTAAACCCGCCTGCAGAACCATGTCGACGAAGGGTTTGGCGCTGCCATCAAGAATCGGAAGCTCAAGGTTATCCAACTCCACAACAGCGTTATCGAGGCCAATCCCAATGAACGCTGAGAGCAGGTGCTCTGTGGTGGAAATCAAGACGCCTTTTTTTTGCAGACTGGTGGCGTAACTCACGCGGGCCACATTTCGCCCAATGGCTTCAATCTCAAAGCCGTCGAGGTCACTGCGACGGAAAACGATACCCGTTCCGGCGGCGGCTGGAAGGATACGGAGGGTCACATTGGCCCCGCTATGCAAACCTATACCTTTGCACTCCACCGGGGCTCGAACTGTCTGTTCAAATGGCAAGTGATTCCAACTAAACAGATTACACCGCCAGGAGCTTGGGCCTATGTTGTTTTTTTACAACAGATCGTGGCCAGAGCGGAACTACTTCTCTTTTACCGGATTGATTTTGGCCACCGTGGGATCGAAAAGCACGTCAGCAGGATGGATGTTGTAGGTAATATTCAGGATAATCTGCTGCGAAATGGTCTCGCCATTCCGCTTGGTGACTGTCATGCGCGGCGTATTGATGCCCTGGAATACTTTCCAGTCACCATAAATCAATGCTTCTTCATCGCGCTCACGATAGCGAGGATCGCGGGTGGAAAATCGCTTTTCCAGCGGCAAGTGTGTTTCGGGATCCACCAGAATCGTCACCGACTCATCCTTGGAGTTGATGATTGTGAGCTTTTCCGCCATGTGGCCCTCTGAAATGCTGGGGCCTTCATCCAGCAGAAGGATTCCCGGCTCTTTGAGCCAGTTGCGGAGGACATTTTCCAGCGTGTAATGGCGGCGGATGATCGCCTGACGAAGTCTTTCGTCCTTTTGCGGATCCAGCGGCCGAATTCCTTTATAGGTGATTTCATAAGCCTGGTCACCAACATAGAGCTGTACGATATCGCGTTGCTTGGTTATCTCAATGCGATCCTTGTCCGGCCATTTCCAGAATCGATAAAACAAGGTGGAACCCACAAGAGACTCATCGTGAAAGCTGCCCGAACGTCCCTCAGCGTAGTAATCCTCAGCCGTCAGATATGCCTTGCCCCCCAGCGCCTGAACCATTTGATCAACCAGTGTTCGGGCCTTCTGCTGGTTAGTTTGCGTCTCCGCGGACGTATCTTGCTGGCCGTAGAGGCTGGCCACACACAGGCAGATAAAAACAACAATTCTCATTGGGAATAATACTTTCTTAGATGCAGGAACGATCTGAGCTGCTGCTTTTGCCATCATCCCACCAGCACCGCGCCGCCGTTCACGTTGAGGACCTCTCCGGTAATAAATCCGGCGTGCGAAGTACATAGAAACAGCACTGAAGCGGCAATTTCTTCCGGCTTACCGGCGCGGCCCAGCGGAATGGTGGCGTAAACGCGCTTGCTGATCACAGCGTCATGCAATGCAGGCGCGGCCATATCCGTCTCCACCCAGCCCGGCGCAACACAGTTCACGTAAATGCCGTCGCGCGCCAGCTCCGTGGAGAGCCCTTTCACCATGCTGATAATGGCTCCTTTGCTGGCTGCATAATCACAGTGGAACGCCTCTCCGCGTTGCCCCGCGGTGGAACTGATCAATACTATATGACCGCCGGAGCGCTGGCTCTTCATCTGCCCCACGCCGTATTTCACCAGTCCAAAAAGGCTGTCAACATTGATAGCGAGGGTGGAGCGCCATTGCTCATCTGTCATCTGGTCAATTGGCGCGTCCTGCGGAGGCCAGACACCGTGATTGCCTACTATGATATCGATCTTGCCGAAGTTCTGAATCGCTGCATCGATTAAAGGCTTGGCCGCTTCAGCCGAGGAAAGATCCGCCTGGATAGCAGTACAGACTTTTGTGCCGCCACATTCCCAGCAAAGGTCGTCCGCTACTTTGCTTGCTTTTTGATAATTAAAGACGACGCGCGCTCCGGCCTGCGTGAACATTCTTACAATTGCCGCGCCGATTCCGCGCGATCCTCCCGTAACCACGGCGACGCGACCTTCCAGCGACAAGACTATCCCTTTTCCCGACATGGCAAGTACGATACGGAACAATACGGCATCGGCGCAAGGTCGCGCATGCTAGGAATTCGATCCATTCCATTTGCGTGCCGCGTTAACAAACGCCTGAAACAAATTGTTGGAAAGCTTATCGCTATTAAACGTCCGTTCCGGATGCCACTGCACTGCCAGCACGTAGTGTCCGGGGACCGTCCCTTCAATTGCTTCGATAATGCCGTCTTCAGCGCAGTGCGCAACCGCGCGCAAACCATCGCCGACAACATCTGCCGATTGATGATGGCTGGAATTTACCGGTACCGGCATCGAATCTTTTCCATTCAGAATTTCTCTTGCCAGCAGCGAATCTTGAGCCACAGTCACCTTATGTGCGATTTCTACTTTGGCGCCGGCACTGTGATTCACCTCGGACTCAATATCCTGAATCAAGGAACCTGTCCGCCAGACATTGAGAGATTGCAGACCGTAGCAAATGCCAAAGACCGGTTTGCGCAGGTTGTACGCATCCTGAAGCAGCAGCTCGTCGGCGGCATCGCGCGGTGGATCGGCGGGGGCGGTCTTAGCATGTGCCGCAGCGTTGAATTTTTGCGGATCAACGTCTGCCTTGCTACCGGGCAGCAGGATTGCAGCACACGACGTGATAAGCCGGGCAATCTCTTCCGGCGTACTCTGCAAGGGGATAACAACCGGTTCACCGCCGGCGGCTTCTACCGCTCGCAGGTAAGGCGGCAGGGCGCGGCCGCTATATTCAGCGTCATACGAACAGGGCTCAGGTATGGCGATTCTGGGCTTCAATCCCACTGTGCTGTCGATTTTTGAAGCATCCGTCAAGAATTTAGGCCTCTAACTGCACTTGCGTCCCACTATAACTTTGTGGGTTCGTTCGTTACGGGTTGCTCTGTACGCAAATCTGGAACCAAACAGCGAGAATAATAGAGATCGCCCATGATGGCCCGCGCCCGCTCAGTAATCTTGGCTATATCACGTGTGGACATGCCCACCGTGGAGATCGGCGAACCCACGACCATTTGAATCGGGCATGGCTTGATGTGATAGGAATTCATCTTGAGCATTTCATACGTGCCAACCAGGACAATCGGGACCACATCCACCTGCGCTTTCACTGCTGCATAAAACGCGCCACCCATAAAAGATTGCAACTGGCCATTAGGCGAACGGCCCCCTTCGGGGAAAATGACCAGCGAATTGCCTTTGCGGATGGACGCAACGGCGAGGTTCAGGCTCCGCACGGAAGCTTTGGGATTTTCCAGCACCACCGGAATCTGTCCGGAGCGGCGCAGGTGCCAGCCCATAAATGGGTAGCGGAACAATTCCTTCTTCGCCAGAATCCTGAACTGAAAAGGCAACTGCGTATACAACACGGGAATATCGAACGCCGAAAGGTGATTCACCACATAAACCTGAGGCTTCGAGATATCAATTCTGTCCAGGCCCTCCACCTGCACCTTGGCGCCGACGGTCCAGAGAATCATCCGCGACCATAGCCGCGCGATCTTCTGCTGCCGTTCCCCGGTGGGATCAAACAGTGAGACCACGAGCGAAACACAGCCAAGAACGACGGTGTAAAGCCAGACAAGCGGCGTCCACACAAAATAAGAACGCAGCCGGGAGCCCAGATGGCGAATGCCGCCCGTCACTTCCCGCGGCTTGATGTCTGCTTGCGTGGTCTCTGGCACAGATCAAGCACCCTGCCGAACTGGTTTGCGGGCAAGAATGCCCAGAGCTTCACCAACAATGTAAATGGAGCCCGTAATCACAATCACGCCTTGGCTTCCGGCCAGGGTGCAGGCGCGCTCCAGCGCTTCCGACACAGAGTTCGCCTGCAAGATTTCTATCTGCGCGTGCGCTCCCAACTCCGCAATTTGCTGCGGAGAAGCAGCGCGCGGATTTTCCGCATGCGTGGCGATCACACAATCAGCCAGCGGAAAAATAATATCGGCAATCTCGCCGATGGCTTTGTCACGCATGGCGCCGAAAATAAACGTGAGCGGACGGCCTTCATAGAACGTAGAGAGGGCTGAGCGCAATGCCCAGGCTCCTGCAGGATTGTGTGCCACGTCAAGCACAACTTCAGGAAAGCCGTCTGCGGGAGGAATCACCTGAAATCTGGCCGGCCACGTGGTGGAGCGAATCCCCTGCTCAATGTCTTCCGCCGAGATATGAAAGCCAAAATTACTGAGTTCTTCGGCTGCCGTGATGGCAAGCGCCAGGTTACGCAACTGGTGGCGGCCTGCGAGCGGGAAGTCAACTTTGATTTCTTTGCCCATCACGGCAAGTGTGAACCGGTTGCCGACCGCAGTATCGGTGGTTAGATCATCAGCGGCTGGAGCCATTGAAGGCATATGTTTCACAGCGCTCACGGCGCGGGCATTACGACTCATGAGCTCTTTCCCCAGCGTCTCATTCACAATTGGATGCTGCGGCAGCAGTACAGCAGTCCCTTTCGGACGCAGGATGCCGGCCTTTTCATGCGCAATTTCCGGCAGCGTATTGCCGAGAAAATTCTGGTGATCAAAATCAATATCGGTAATCACGGAGATCAAAGGATCAACGATGTTGGTGGCGTCCAGCCGACCGCCCAAACCTACTTCCAGCACTACCAAGTCCACTCCGGCGCTGGCAAAGTATTCAAAAGCCATGGCCGTCAGCATTTCAAAAAAGCTGGGATGCCATGGCAGTTCGCCACGCTCCACCAACTCACTCGCGCAACGTTCAACGCGGTCATAGATCACCGCAAATTCAGCATCGCTGATTGGTTCCTGGTTGATCTGTATTCGTTCATTTACGCGCAGCAGGTGAGGCGAGGTGTAGAGTCCCGTACGATAACCTGCGGTCTGAACAATACTGGCCAACGTGGCCGCGGTTGATCCTTTGCCGTTAGTGCCGGCGATCAAGACGCTCTGCAGCCTGCGCTGCGGATTTCCCAGCGCTTCCGCCAGTCGGCGCATGTGGGCGAGATCAAACTTGCGGTTCGACGCAAGCTCATGGCCCAGCGTCAGCAGATTGTTTACGGCAGATTCGTAAGTAGCAGACACAGCTCAGGCTGCCTTTGGAGCCATGAAATCGAGGGCGCGGGCAATGTATGACTTCATGTCCTTGCGATGAACAACGGCGTCCAGCATTCCGTGTTGCAGCAGAAATTCGCTGGTCTGGAAACCTTCGGGCAATTTCTGCCGGATTGTCTGCTCAATAACGCGCGGCCCAGCAAAACCGATCAATGCCCCGGGCTCCGCGATGTTGAGATCACCCAGCATGGCATAAGAGGCCGACACGCCGCCTGTAGTTGGATCTGTGAGCACGGAAATGTAAGGTACTCGCGCTGAATCCAGACGAGCCAGGGCAGCGGAGATCTTGGCCATCTGCATCAGGCTAATCACGCCTTCCTGCATGCGCGCGCCAGAGGAGGCTGATACGACTATGATTGGCTTCTGTTCAAGGTGTGCACGTTCAATGGAGCGCGTAATTACCTCTCCCACGACCGCGCCCATACTGCCGCCGATAAAGCCAAACTCCATTACGTTGAGAATCACTGGTCTGCCATTCAGTTTTCCGGTAGCGGCTATCAAGGCATCCTTCAAGCCCGTTTTCTGCTGTCCTTCCTGTAAGCGGCGCTTATATGGCCGGGTATCGGAAAAATTCAGAGGGTCCACCGCTTCGAGATTTTCGCCGAACGTCTCAATGCCATCCTCATCGAGAAGCAGCAAGACTCGCGTCCTGGCATCAATGCGGAAGTGATAGTCGCACTTGGTGCAGACGTTGAGATTGTCTTCCAGCTCTTTTTTCCAGATGATCTGCCGGCAACCTTCGCACTTGACCCACAGGCCTTCTGTGCGCACACGCTTCTCGTCGGTCGCCTGGATCTCACTGGATTCGCGCTTAAACCACGCCAAGTTATTTGCTCGCTTTCATTTGACGCTACTCAATATTCGATGCCGCGTTGCGCCATTACGCCTTTTTCATAGGCATGTTTAACCTGCTTCATTTCCGTTACGGTATCGGCCAACTCAATGATTGTCGGATGCGCGTTCCTTCCCGTCAAGATTACGTGTACCCCCGCGGGTTTGTGCTTTAGAGTCTCCACCACCTTGGCCGGATCGAGCATGCCATAGGTAATGGCGTAATTAATCTCGTCGAGCACCACCAGGTCCCATTTGCCGGACATGATCGCTTCGCGCGCTTCCTGCCAGGCCGCTTCCACCATCCGCACATCTTCCGGATCGGTTTCCGCGCCGCCGACTTTTACAAAGCCGCGGCCCATCTGCTTCATCACAAAGTTATCGCCAAAGGCTTTTACGGCATCGAGTTCCCCATAGTGCCATGAGCCCTTCAGGAATTGCAGCATCAGGACTTTCATACCGTTGCCGACCGCGCGCAGGGCCGTCCCCATGGCCGCGGTGGTCTTACCCTTGCCAGGCCCGGTATTTACGATGATGAGACCCTGGTGAACGTCGCCCATATCATTTTTCGCGCAAATCAGTGGCCGGTATGGTACGGATGGCCCTTTAAGATTGTAAATGCCCGGTAGATTTGCTCCAGCAAAACCACCCGGGCCAACTCATGCGCCAGCGTCATTTTGCCGAAGGAGAGGACCAGATCAGCTGCGCCGCGTGCCTTGTCACTAAAGCCGTCCGCCGGGCCAACGGCGAAGAATAGGTTCTGCGTGCCTCGGTCCTGCTGGTCGCGCAACAGGTTGGCAAACTCTTCTGAGGTGAACTGGCGACCTCGAGCGTCCAGCAGAACAAGAACAGGCGTGGTGCGGCCCGTGGTATCGGCGGCCAGATCAAGCAATGCCTGTTCGCTATTCATCTCGTGCGATTCCGCGCCCACGTAACGCGAGATGCGCTTCAGGTACTCGTCCGTCAGCGCGCGAATAGCGACTTCTTTGGTCTTGCCTATCCAGGCGATCTGCAGTTTCACGCCGATTTCCGTGACTTCTTCTTTGATTTTGAACCTTGAGCGCGAGTCTTGTTACGCGCGGCTGTTCGGGGAGCAGCAGCTTTCTTCTTAGCTGTAGATTTTTTAGCGGCTTCTTTCCTGGACGTGGCCTGCTTCTTTGGTGCTGGCTTTTTCGCCAGGTCGGCCGGCGATAATTTTCGCGCCGACTTCCACAGCCGTTCCAGATCGTAAAATTTGCGCGCCCGCTCAGAGAATATGTGCAGGACAAAGTCAACGTAATCCAGAAGCACCCACTCGGCCTGGGTGTAACCTTCAACGCTGTTGGGTCGCTGACCGGCTGCGGACAGATTCTTTTGCACGTCATCGGCAATCGCCTGGATCTGGCGAGGGTTGGTGCCAGAGCATACGACAAAATAGTCCGTAAACGCTCCGCTGCTTTTATCCATTTCAAGGATGACAACATCCTCGCCCTTTTTGCCTTCAATGGCCTTCACTGCCTGTGCAACGTGCTGCCTGGTCTGTAAACTCATCCGTTCTTATGGCTCCTGCTTGTGTGCCCGTGCCGGGCTTCTTGAAAAGATAGCACTTTGTCCGCGCTTGCGCCGGTACTTTCCTTGCTTGTGGCCTCGACGTAAAGATTCTCTTTCTTGATGTATTCAGCCACCAGCGGCGGCACATACCGGCTGAGCTGCTTTACTGATTTTGTTGCAGCCGCGCGAATCTGTGTGGATGAAACTTTCTCCCGTACCTCGCCCAGCAGATGGATGGTTGCGCCCATCAGCGCGATGGTTCCTTCAGAACGCTGCGGACGCATGGCGCGCATCATCAAGTCCGTGGGACGCAGAGATTCCGGCAGCGCCCGGCCTACATCCGCCAGCGAATAACCCGGACGGCTGACGACGATGAACTCGACTTCAGCCAGCAACTCTTCCGGCTGCCGCCATGTGGCAATGTCCTTGAAGGCGTCAATGCCGATCAGGAAATAGAGCTTGTCGCTCTTCTTGAGCGTGCTCTTCAGCCGTCGGACCGTATCAATCGAGTAGTTCGGCTGGCCGGTGTGCGCATCGAGCAATGAAGCTACAAAGCGCGGATCATCCGCCGTGGCCAGCGCGAGCATGGCAAAGCGGTGCTGGAAATCCGCGAGCTTGCGCTTCTGCTTATGCGGCGGGAGATCAGCCGGAACAAAGTATACGCGCCCCAGTCCGAATTTTTCCGCGGCGGCGCGCGCTACCGCGATATGGCCAAGATGAACGGGATCAAAGGTGCCGCCAAAAAGAGCAATCTTCATGCTAGCGGGTCTGCCTTTGCTTGAAGGCCCGCTGCTTGGAGATGCGCTTCATGCGTTCAGATTTCTTCTTCTCTTTGCGAGCGGAGACAGGCCTCTTTTTCGCCGGAGGATGCTCCGCAGCATAAGAGCCGGCACGAATATCGGCCACCATCTTGCCCAGCGCATACTTCAGTTCCGGAATGCCCTTGCCCGTGACCGCGGAGATTTCGTACAGCTTGAGCTTGAGTTTCTTGCAGTGCTTAACCAGCTTGGCCAGCTTTTCTGGATTGGCCACGTCAATCTTCGATGCCGCCACGATCATCGGTTTCTTTTCCAGATCGGCGCCAAAGCTTTTCAGCTCGCCCATAATAACTTTGAAGTCCGCCACGGGATCAGGGCGCCCGCTGGCGTCAGAAACGTCAATCATGTGGACCAGCACCCGGGTCCGCTCAATATGGCGCAAGAACTGGATGCCCAATCCAGTGCCGGTGTGAGCGCCTTCAATCAGGCCGGGGATATCGGCCACGACGTAACTATCTTCATCCGGCAACTCGCCGATCGTGACCACGCCGAGGTTCGGTTGCAGAGTAGTAAAAGGATAGTCGGCAATTTTAGGCTTGGCCGCCGAGATGCGAGAAACCAGCGTTGATTTGCCGACGTTGGGATAGCCCACAAGGCCGACATCGGCCAGCAGTTTCAGTTCAAGGCGAAGAACGCGCTCTTGTCCGGGAAATCCCTGTTCGTGCTCCTGCGGGGCTTGGTGCGTGCTGGTGGCAAAATGTTGGTTGCCGCGCCCCCCGCGCCCGCCCTGGGCAACGACCATGCGCTCGTCAGGATGCGAGAAGTCATGCAGGCGCTCACCGGTTTCATTGTCATAAACAATGGTCCCTACCGGGACTTTCAGGACAATGCTTTCGCCATCGCGCCCGGTGCAGTTGGAGCCTTCACCGTGGCGTCCGCGCTCGCCTTTATATTCCGGATTGAAGCGGAAATGGACGAGTGTGTTATGGCGCTCGCTGGACTCCATGACAATGTCGCCGCCGCGGCCGCCGTCGCCGCCGGAGGGACCTCCGCGCGGGACAAACTTCTCCCGGCGAAAAGCCATGCAGCCGTTGCCACCGTCGCCGCCTTTGATCCTGATGATCGCTTCGTCAATAAACATGCTGTCTATATTGATTGTACAGGCCACGGCATGGATTCGCCGCAGCTGCCAGGAAGGCGGCGGGGGCTTTGGTCCGCTATTTTTTAGACAGGGCCGCCATGCGGCGCTGCATCTCTTCCGGTGAGACATCTTCCAGATGGACCGCCAGGGTCCATTTATGTCCCCAGGGATCTTCAATGGTGCCGGTGCGATCGCCGTAAAACTGGTCAGCCACCGGCTTCTTGATGGTTGCGCCCTGGGCGACCGCGCGCTCCACGGTCTCATCGACATCATCGACGTAGAGCAGCAGGCCTACAGGAGAATTCCCCAGCGTCTTGGGGCCGACCACATCCATTTCTGGAAATTCGTCGGCCAGCATGACGAATGAGTCGCCGAATTTTAGCTCTGCGTGGCCGACTCGCCCATCCGGCTGCGGCATGCGCATGATCTCCACGGCGCCAAAGACTTGCTTGTAAAAATCGATTGCCGCCGCTGCGCCTTTGACCACGAGATATGGAGTGACGTTGTGATAGCCCTCAGGAATTGGTTTTGCTTTTGCCAATGGTGACTCTCCTTGCGCAGCATTGAAACACCGCGACTCAATCTGATTGTGCCGAAGACCCGCGCTCTAAGTATTGTAAAAATTTGACCTATTGATGAATAGGCACGTGATTTAAGTGGTCGGTCTTCTGCGCCAGGTAGGTTGTAGGATTGATGCCGGAAAAGTCTTTGAAATCGTGGATAAAATGCGCTTGATCGAAATAGCCGGCATGGGAGGCCAGATCAGCCCAGTCAATCCGGCGCGCGTTCCGTAGTTGCAGCAAGACGTTCTGAAAGCGGCGGACACGAGCAAATAGCTTGGGCGTGAGTCCAACTTCATTGGAGAAAAGCTGAATAAAGCGGCGCGAGCTGATACCGATGTGGTCGGCAAGGTCAGCGATGGCGGGCGCGGTATGAATGTTGCGGAAAAGAGCAAGCGCATGATCGACGGCGCGGTGCCGCTCCAGTGGCCTGAAAGCCTCAGCCAGAAGACACTCTTCAAGCACCTGGAATTTCGTTTCCGGCGTTTGCGCTTGAAGCAAGCGTTCCCGCAGCAATCCTGCTTGATGTCCCCACAGATCTTCCAACGAGACATGGAGGTTCTGCAGCTCAATGGCCGGCAGTTTTAGAAATGGAAATGCGCCGCCAGGCTTGAAGTGAACGCCGATCACCGAAGCCTGCTGGGCGGTATCGATGACAAAGAAGCTGGAGTGGGGGCCGCAAACGAGCGTTCCTGGGAGCCGCTCACATTTGTCGAGATTCTCACGGTCGTAAATGCGCGCTTCGTTTTCTTTGAGATTGATAACCAACTCAATTGAGCCGTCAGGCATAAGCCGTTCTTTTTTGTGCGGCCCGGGGGAATAGCCATCATAAAACCAGAAGAGATCAACAAACTCCCTGAGAGGCGGCTGCGGGATGTGGGTGAAAAACTGCATGCGACGAAAAGATTGTAGCCCTGGGCCTTATCCGAACCAACCCTGCCGAATGAATGACCGAAATAAAAAGCCCCGCCTGCTGACGGGGCCGTGGTTCTTGGTTTTTCTGGGGATTACGCTTTTGCACTCTCCGCGGGCTCTACTAGCACGTAACGGCCGGAGCCGCCTTTGTCCACGAACTTGATGGTGCCGGTGACCTTGGCGAAAAGAGTGTCATCCTTGCCGCGGCCGACATTTGCGCCGGGCTTAATGCGGGTGCCGCGCTGGCGGACGATGATGGTGCCGCCGGGGACAAGCTGTCCGCCGAACGCTTTTACGCCTAGCCGTTGCGCGTTGGAGTCGCGCCCGTTTCTGGAACTGCCTAAACCTTTTTTGTGTGCCATAACAAATCCTTGTTCTCAGGGAAAAAAGCCCCAGTCTTGATATTCATTGTCGGCACGATTGAAATCATGCCCTGTTTACGTGATCTTGAAGATAAAGGCCTGGACACTCGCGAAGTCCGAAGCCAATCTTTATTTCTTTTTGCCTTTAGCGGCTTTCTTTGCCGTGCTCTTCTTGGCTTTTGGCTTGGGCTTCGATTTGGACTTGCCCTTTGCCGACTTTGCCGGAGCGGCTTCGCCTTCGGCCGATACTGGCTTTGCCTTTTTGGGCTTGCGGGCCGGAAGGTCGGGAGCGGTGAAGCGCTCGCCGTCAAAAGCGATTTCCGTAATCCTTACCGCGGTAAAGGGCTGGCGATGTCCGTAAATTTTCTTATATTGCTTTTTGCGCTTGAAGTGGAAGACCAGAATCTTGTTGGCCTTGCCGCCTTCCATCACCTGTCCGCTGACGACTGCGCCCGCGCCGGGGCCGATGGTGCCTTCCTGGCCGGACACGGCGAGAACGTCATTGAATTCAACCACGTCGCCATCTGCGGCGGGCAGCTTTTCCATTTTCACTACGTCGCCGGGTGCGACGCGGTATTGCTTTCCACCGGCGCGAATTACCGCGTACATAACTCTCTCCCATTGCCCCTTCAAAGCTCTTGGCCGGAAAGGACTTATATTGACTTGTAAGATTGCTCGGCAGCCATGCTCAACAGGCAGGAATTTCCACCAGTGGCAAACCTTGTAATTTTAACGTGATACAGGGGGTATGGTCAAATTCGGCGCGGCTTAACCGCGAAGATACACGCGCCAGAAGAAATAAGCCGTCATGCTGCAGCCGATCGTGATCACAACGTAACGCACGCTTTTTGGGTCCATCTTCTGCGCATACCAGGCTCCCACATATCCGCCCAGAGCGCCGCCAAAGATCATGACCAGGGCCTGCGGCCAGAATACTGCTCGGGCCACGATGAATACCGTCACTGCAACGGCATTTCCGCAGGTGGCCAGCAGGGTCTTGAGACCGTTCATGCTATGGATGTTTTCAATGCCCATCATCGCCAGCAGAGCCAGCATCACAATCCCGACGCCAGCGCCAAAATATCCGATATAAACCGCGGCGCAGGCCTGCAACAGCGTAACGCCGATCACGCGCATGGTCGAAGGGCCGCCTTCAGAATGGTGGCGGTTGATCCAGAAGGTGACTTTGCCGCTGAAGGTAAATAACAACGTGGCACCCAGAAGCAGCCAGGGAATCATCTTGTCAAAGGTCGCTTGCCGGGTCTTGAGCAACAGGACCGAGCCGACGATGCTGCCCAGAAACGTGATGATGATCAGGGGCAGGATGCGCTTGAACAGTTCCGCGCTCAGAGCCTTGCGATAGGCGCCGGTGGAAGCCAGCGTCCCGGGCCACAGCGCGACGGTGCCGGTGGCATTGGCATTGATGGAGGGCACGCCGGAAAAAAGCAGAGAGGGAAAGGCAATAAATCCGCCGCCTCCGGCAACGGAGTTCACGATTCCACCCGCCATGGCGGCAAGAAAAAGCAGGATGGAATGGTGTGAGCTCACTCAATATTCTAGCGGACTTTTGCCGCTGTGCGCGGGCGCGGCGGCGAAAACAAAAAATCAACGCGAGGCGTAACGGGTCTTCAATGCCATGATAATCAGCAGCAGAACAAGTGTGACAGCGTTGGCAACGATCACGGGCATGGCCCACAGGCGGATGCCATAAACCAGCCAGAGCACCACTCCGGCGGAGAAAGTAAGCAACATGGCCCAGGAGAGATCGTCACAGCGTTTGCTGCGCCAGGCGTGCAGCACCTGCGGGATGAATGAAACTGTGGTCAGCGCTCCCGCGATAAAGCCAAGTAAGGACGTCAGGCGCATTCATGAAACGATACCAAAATGAAAAAGAGCACGCCAAGCTTGCCGCGTGCCCTGTTTTCTTAACGTCGATTCTGAAGCTACATCA
This sequence comes from Acidobacteriaceae bacterium, assembly GCA_027307045.1. Taxonomy (GTDB): domain Bacteria; phylum Acidobacteriota; class Terriglobia; order Terriglobales; family Acidobacteriaceae; genus Angelobacter. The sequence continues at coordinate 1,589 of DAHUXR010000005.1, read as the reverse complement.
AAAATTCATTGGTCTGCCGGGTGATGGGATGCTGCATTTCTTCCAGCTCGTTTTTCACCTGGTTCAGGCCATACACAAGGTGCTCAAACTCATGCGACATCTTGCGGAAAAGCGGCGCGACCTTGGCGTACTCAAAGTGCTCAAACTTTGAGACGATGTAATAGCTCTCTTTGCCGGCCTTCACAAAGTCGATGAGGCTTTCCATGCGGGTGCGGCGCAGGCGATATTTGTTCAGGCCCTGCGGGAACATGCCGGTAAAGAAGAGCGAGTAATCGCCAATGTGCTTGCGCACCTGGCGCTCGCGGTCAAAGGACGGAGCCGGACCGTATACAGGGTCTGATTCCAGCAGCATCTCGCCCACGTCGCACAGCGGACGGCCGTCTGCATTTTTGATTTTGTAGAGAGTTTCTGCCTCGCAGAATTCCGTGAGCAGATTGGCTACGTAATCGTGCACTTCCGCGCTGCGCACGCCAATCTCACCATAATTTCTTTCAACTACTTCCTTGAAAAACCGCTGCAATGGATTCGATTCAGGTATCACCTTGTCACCCCTTTTCCCTGCACTACGCCGTTTATGCCGTTACGTCGTCACCGCCCCGGCACTTAACACGCAAAGCAAATTGGGGAACGCTGATTAATATGAGTGCAGTATGAGTACTGTGGGTTATCTGAAGCAAGTAATTTGTGAGGTAACACCGCACTTTGGCAGCAGCACGAATAGAGTGCTAAAAAGCCGAGGGACAATGACCAACCGTGTAGACTTAATCCCCGTCAGATGCGCGAACATGAGCCTGGCGCGCAAAGCTCGGGTGCGCGTAGCGAATCTGCCTTGGGGATGACCCAATAATGAAGCGCGCGGCTTCCTCAATGCTGTCGGTCACCAGCACATGTTTCTTCATTTGATCCACCGTAAATAACTTTCCGAGCACCGACATCACCGGATAGGTGGAAGTCCAATATTCCTTGACCAGAAAGATCATGGGTGTGAATGTGCCGAAGGAGAGATAGTAGTTATTCGTGGCGTTCTGAAAAATTTCCTGGATCGTGCCTGCTTTGCCGGGAGCAAAAATGATTCCGTACGAGCCGAACGAGGTGAGGCCGTCTTCCCGAATGCTGTTCTGGAAATATTTCGAGATTGCGCTGGCGAAAGGCGTAAAAGGTTCGTGTCCGTATTTCCATGTTGGAACTCCTAGGCTGGCCCCAGGATTTTTCACTGAAGATGCGATCTCCACAGCCACGCGGAACCAGGAGTCCGCGGCCCGGACCAGATCCATGTTCGGTTGTCCGTTCTTGTCCACGATGGCGGAGAGCCCGGCGGGCAACGCTGGCGCCTTGCTCAAGTTCCGGATGGCCGCAGTGTGTTCCTCCTCCGGTCTTGTCGAAAACAGCGCTCCCAGGTGCGTGGCTTCCATGGCGCCAGGACCTCCTCCGCTCGCCATCAGGTAGCCTGCCTGGGAAAGGATGCGTGAAAGGTCTGCGATTTGCTTATAAGCCGGCTCATTTCTTGACATATCATGCCCGCCCATCGTAGCTACACATTTTTTATCCGAGAGCAGAAGGCGAAGCCCTTGGGTCATGGAGTTGTCATG
>DAHUXR010000059.1 GCA_027307045.1 Acidobacteriaceae bacterium | reverse complement strand
AGTTGCAGAAAGAAACCTATCCAGACATTGGCCCGCTGCATCTTGATGTGCCTCCCGCGCAGGCCTTTGATCGCGCCGCAGCCGCGGCCAAAGAGATGAAGTGGGACGTGATCATCACCGATCCCGCTCAAGGCCGCATTGAAGCCACGGCAACTACTTTCTGGTTCGGATTCAAGGATGACGTTGTGGTGCGTATTGCCGCCGACGGAAGTGGCAGCCGCGTCGACGTGCGCTCACTCTCGCGCATCGGCCAGAGCGACGTGGGCGCCAATGCCAGGCGCGTACGCGACTATCTGGCTAAGGTAAAAGCGGCGTAGATCTATTCTTGCTTTTCCGCCGGTTCGATCTGCACAAACTGCCAGCCAAAGCGCCCTTTGATGCAGAGGTTGCCATGTGTCACAGAGTGGTCCAGCGGAGAAGTGACTTTCACGATCTCACCATCCTGCTCATGCACGGTCAAATTGCATCCGACGCCGCAATAGGGGCAAATGGTGGTCGTCTGCTGCTGGCGCGATTCGTCCCACGTTCCGGCGTGGCGCATATCGTATTCGCTTTTGAACATCAACGCGCCGGTGGGACAAACGCCAATGCAGTTGCCGCAATAAACGCATGCGGAGTCAGGCAGTGGGACCTGAAACTCAGTGGCAATCGAAGCTGAAAACCCACGCCCGGAGACGGCGATGGCGAAGGTATTCTGAGCGTCCACGCCGCAGGCCTCCACACACTTATAGCAGAGGATGCATTTTGAATAGTCGCGTACGTAGAGATCGTTATCGATCTTGATGGGCTGCTCCACCGTGTCGGCATTGCGGCCAAAGCGTTCCGGCTTTGCATCATAGCGTTCCATATAGCCGGCAAATTGCGGGGCGGTTGAAACGTCCACCGATGACGCCAGAAATTCCAGCACCATCTTGCGCGACAGGCGCACGCGCTCTGAGTCCGTCTTGATGGCCATCTTCGGTTCAACTTTGCGTGAGCATGCGGGAACGAGCGTGCGCGAGCCTTCCATCTCCACCACGCAGACGCGGCACACGTTAACCGGCGTAAGGCTTTCAAGAAAGCAGAGCGTGGGGGTATCGATTCCAATCTTGCGCGCCGCTTCAAGAATCGTCGAGCCTTCCGGCACTGAAACCGGCTGGCCGTCAATGGTGATCCCGATCATCCGGCGCTCGCGCGGCGGCGGCGCCTGCGGCACAGGACCGGGTGGAATTGGCTGCAAAGGCGTGGGCGCCAATTCCTGCTCTGCTGCTTGGCTCGGGGCTGGCATCGTCTGTTTCATGCGAATACATTCCACCTTTGCAATGCGGATTCCAGCGCGCTGGCAGCCGTTTGTCCCAGTCCGCAGATGGAGGCGTCACGCATTGCCTGTGCCATCTCTTTCAGCATCACCAGTTCGTCTGCCTTTGAGCCCATGGGGCGATTATCGACAAGTCTCAGCAACGCTTCCTGCTGGCGCACCACGCCAACGCGGCACGGCACGCATTGTCCGCAGGTTTCATGGCGGAAGAACGCGGCAATGCGCAGCAGTATGCGTTTCAGATCAATGCTGTCATCCAAGAGCATCACCACGCCCGATCCCAGCGTAGCGCCGATGGCGCGCGTGCCTTCAAAGGTAAGCGGAACGTCAATCTCTTTCGGCGAAACAAATGTTCCGGCTGCGCCGCCCAGCAGAATCGCCTGTAAGCGTCCGGTGCCGGCGACGCCGCCCGCCATCGTCAGCAACTGGCGCAGCGTCGTCCCCATGGGCGCTTCATAAATTCCGGGGCGATCTACATGCCCGCAAAGACAAAACAGCCGCGGCCCAGTGGAGCTATCAGTCCCAATGCGGGCGTACGCCGCGCCGCCCTGATTGATGATGAGGGGAACATTGATCAGCGTTTCCACGTTGTTGACAACGGTGGGCTGGCGGAAGAGGCCGGCTTGAGTGGGGAAAGGCGGCTTGTTGCGCGGCTCGCCGCGATGTCCTTCAATGGAATTAAAAAGAGCGGTTTCTTCGCCGCATATGTAAGCGCCCGCGCCGCGCCGGAGCTCGATATCGAAGCGTAGCCCGCTGCCAAGAATATTCTGGCCCAGGAACCCTTCCCATCGCGCAGCTTCAATGGCTGCGGCGAGACGCTGCCCTGCTAAAGGATATTCGCCACGCAAATAAATGTAGCCACGCTCCGCGCCGGTTGCGAGCGCGGCAATGGTCATGCCTTCCAGAACCGCGAACGGATCGCCTTCCATGACTATCCGGTCTTTGAACGTGCCGGGCTCGGATTCATCTGCATTGCAGATCAAATAATGTTTGCGCCCGGGATTTGCTTTCAGCAGGTCGCGCTGCATGTGCAGAGCTTCCCACTTCTTTGCCGCCGGAAAAGCCGCGCCCCCGCGCCCCAGAAGCTTCGACGCGTTCATCTCACGCAGCACGCCTTCAGGGCCAAGATCAAATGCCTTGTGCAACGCTTCATAACCGCCAAGCCTCTGGTAGCCGTCAAGCTCCGGCGCATTGTTCTTGCCCACACGCCGCAGCAGGACCAGTTTTGGCGAACCTTCCTGCGGCACGGAAAGCTGAGGATTCAGAACGTCGGGCGCAGCGGGCATCACATCATTCGCGGCGTCGTTGATCATCGATTGCACGCGGTCCGTGGTGGCCGGCGCCAGGACGCGCTGCTGCGGTTTCTGCCCGGCCTTCACCACCAGCACAGCCGGCGCGCGTTCACACAGTCCCAGGCAATTGCTGCGCATCCACATGGCGCGACCGCCGGCACACGGCAAATTTTCAGGCCCCAGGCGCGTGTCCAATCGGTCGCAAAGTTCTTCAGAACCGCGCGTCATGCAGGCAATGTCATCGCACACATGGGCCACTACCGCAGGACGCGGCTGAAGCGAAAACATTCCGTAGAAAGAAGCCACGCCGTAAACTTCCGCGGGCGGCACGTCCAGCCGAAGCGCGGTGTAGTTCATGGCTCCGGGACTGATCCAGCCAATGCGGTTCTGGATGGCATGCAGCACTGGCAACAATAGGTGGCGCTGCGACTCGGCCTTCTGGTTGCCGCCGTTCGCAGAGCGAGTATCGGCTTCCACGTCGGGCGCGCCACCTTGCCAGACGGATTCCGGTGCGCCGCCCAATTCAAAATCAACGGCGGCTTTTTCTTCAGGTGTGGGACGGTCGCCCGTGAGATGAAGGTCCAATTATTGCTCCAGACACTTTTCAATTCGGATAGCGGTGGCCTTAAACTCCGAAGTCCCGGACCTGGGATCAACCGCGTCGATAGTGAGATCGTTGGTGGCGACCTGGTCAGGAAAATGCATGGTAAGAAATGCCAGTCCAGGACGCAGGCCGGAATCAAATCGTACCGGCGCGACGACCGAGCCTCGACGCGAAGTCACTCGCACCTTGTCACCTTCGTGCAAATTGTACTGCCGGCAATCCGCGGGTGACAGGTCGATGGCTTCCTCATGGCGCAGCGGTGAGTTAAGCCATCCGCTCTGGACGCCGGTGTTGTATGAATCAAGCCGCCGGCCGGTAGTGAGTCGAATGGGAAACTGCGGATCAAGGGCATCAACCGGATCTACAGACTCCACCACGCTGAATGGAGCGCGAGGGCCAATCAACGGATCGTGCCACAGCCGGCCATGCAAAAACATTTCGCCGGGATGTTGCTCGTCATAGCAGGGCCATTGCATGCCACCATGCTCTTCCAGCCGCGCATAGCTCATTCCTGCGTTCATAGGGCTAAGCGACCGCAATTCATTCCAGATGCATTCCGCTTTCGGCTCACCCCAGTTGTGGCCCAAGCGACGGGCAAGATCAAAGATAATTTCCGTATCGTCGCGCACACCCGTCGGCATGGGAACAGCAGCCCTTACGCGCTGCACGCGACGCTCGCTCGATGTGACAGTGCCTTCACTCTCACACCATCCGGCGGAAGCGGGCAGAACGACATCCGCCAACTCGGCGGTCTTGGTGTAGAAGAGGTCCTGCACCACCATAAATTCCAGCCCGCTGAGCAGCTTTAGCGCGCGATGGCGGTCAGCTTCGGAATCAGCGGGATTTTCGCCCAGGCAATAAAGCGTTGTCAGTTCGCGGCGCTCCATGGCATCCAGCATGTGGCTGATGTGCCAGCCCTTCGTTGCCGGAATTTTTGTTCCCCACGCTTTTTCAAACTTGCCGCGCAGTTCGTCATTTTCAACGTGCTGAAAGCCGGGCAGCCGATCCGGGATAGCGCCCATATCACCGCCGCCCTGCACGTTGTTCTGTCCGCGCAAAGGACAGACGCCGCTGCCATATCGGCCCACGTGGCCGGTGAGCAGCGCCAGATTGATCAGCGCCACCACATTGTCCACAGCGTTGTGGTGCTCGGTGATTCCAAGGGTCCAGCAAAGTTGCGCGCGTCCCGCGCCGGCATACGCATGCGCCACCTGCTTGATGGCCGCTGCTGGAACTCCGGTTTCGCACTCGGCGCGCTCCAGCGTGAATTTCTGCACGTGCTCGCGATAGGCCTCAAAACCGCTGGTGGCGTGTTCAATAAATTTTGTATTCTCCAGGCCGGAATTGATAATTTCGCGTGCCATGGCGTTGGCCAGATAAATATCGGAGCCCACATCAAGGCCAAGCCAGGTGTCTGCCCATTGCGCCGAACTCGTTCGCCGCGGATCGATCACATACAGCTTTGCGCCGTTGTGAATGCCCTTGAGCACATGATGAAAAAAGATTGGGTGCGTTTCCCGCGCGTTGGATCCCCAGAGTAGGATCACATCGGCGTCTTCCGCTTCACGATACGAACTGGTGCCGCCGCCCGCCCCGAAGACCGCCGCCAGACCGGCGACGCTGGGCGCGTGTCAAGTTCGATTACAACTATCGATGTTGTTCGTTCCCATCACGGAGCGGACAAATTTCTGTGCCGTATAGTTCAGCTCGTTCGTGGTCTTGGAGCAGCTGAACATCCCGAAATCTCGCGGATCGTTTTTGGCAATGGACTTCTTGAACGCCGCTGTAACGCGGTCCATGGCTTCATCCCATGTGGCGGGACGATGTCCGCCGTTCTCGCGCACCAGCGGCTGGGTAAGTCGGGATTTTAGTGGCTTAAACATTCGCTCAGACAATTGGGGCACCCGAAAAAAATAGCATTAGCAAAATCGTAGCACTTTTTGAGTTGGAATCCACCTGCCGCACCGCAAGGGTACCCTTACGGGCAGCCCCGAAGCGGCATAGCAGGTGGAACCCAGCTCTCATCACTTACTGCTTGGCGGGGCAGGCGCTGTCGCAGTCCCCGGAGCAACTGTTGTCGTAGCTGCCGGGGGTGACTGAAATAGTTTCCGTGCATTCTTCCAAAGCTGCGTAACTCCCCAGGTCCAGGGAAGCCCAACAAACAGCCACGCCAGCAGAACCAGCACCACAGGCGTTCTCTTGATCTGACCTTCCATGATTTGCTCCTTCTATTGTGAATCGCCTACGCGCAAATGATCCGCCGATTAGGCAGTTGCCAGTTCCTTGCTTGGTTCCTGAGCTTTGTACCAGTACTTGGAACGCACCGGGCGCACAGCGGCATTGGCCAGCAACCCGACAATCAACAACCCAACCATGACATACAAGACGGTGGAATAGGAATCAGCCAGGGGAACACCGTGGTTCTTCTCATACTCGCGGATGTAATTGACCAGCACGGGCCCGCAGATTCCCGCCACAGACCAGGCAGTGAGCAAGCGCCCGTGAATCGCGCCAACTTCCATGGTCCCAAAAAGATCGCGCAGATATGCCGGCACTGTGGCAAATCCGCCGCCATACATGCTGACAATCACGGCAGAGATGATCACGAACAAAGGAACGCTGTTCATGCCGCTCACGCCCGTACGCGGCGCCAGATAATAAAGCACTGCGCCCAGGACAAAGAACACATAATAAGTATTCTTGCGGCCGATATAGTCAGAGACGCTGGACCATATAAAGCGTCCGCCCATGTTGAATAAGCTGAGCAAGGCGACGAAGCCGGCCGCCGCCGCGGGAGTGACTCTTCCCCGGAAAAGCTCCTGGATCATGGGAGAAGCTTGTTCCAGAATTCCGATTCCCGCAGTCACATTCATGCACAAGACAATCCAGAGCAGCCAGAATTGAAGTGTACCGAACGCCGCATTCACCTCAACGTTATGGGCGGTGACCAGAGCCTTAGGCTTTACCGGAGCCACCCAGCCTTCGGGCTTCCATCCTTCCTGGGGGACACGAATGGTGAAAACGCCGAACATCATGGCAACAAAATAAATGGCGCCCATCACCAGGAAAGTTTTCTCCACGCCCAGGTCGAAGTTCGTGCGGAAGTAGCCCATAAGATTTGTGGCCAGCGGAGCGCCGATCAATGCGCCGCCGCCAAAACCCATGATCGCCATTCCTGTCGCCATGCCCGGGCGATCAGGAAACCACTTAATCAGCGTTGAAACCGGCGAAATGTAACCGATCCCGAGACCGATTCCGCCAATCACGCCATAGCCCAGATAAATGAGCCAGAGTTGATGGACTTGTACGCCAAGCGCGGAAACAAAAAAGCCGCTGGCAAAACAGATGGCGGAAGCAAACATCGCCTTGCGCGGACCAGCGCGCTCCAGCCACTTGCCGAAGACGGCTGCCGAGAGCCCCAGAAAGAGAATGGCAAGGCTGAAGATCCAGCCCAGAGCGGTAAATTTCCAATCCGAAGCATTAGGGCTGTCCACGCCGGGCAGGGCCTTGAGCCCGCCGCCGGCGACGGAGACCTGCACCAGGTAATTCAGCGGTTTCTTGAACACGCTGAAGGCATACGCCTGGCCGATCGCCAGATGTATGGAGAGGGCCGCCGGAGGCACCAGCCAGCGGCTGAATCCCGGCTTGGCGATAGAGTGATTGCGATCGAGGAAAGATAATGCACCCATTGCTCACACCTCATTCGTGAAATGGCCTTGCTTTACGAACGCAGCAAGCCGGGTATCTCATTGAACCGGCTGCAAGTTCCCGGAAGGTGTTCTGGAATCCCGGTGTCGAATCTCCAGGGGCGATCTTCAATTTGTGGCCAGAATACTAACACCTCGTGACACGATATATCAAGTGCTTTCTTGCCCTTGGCGGAAAAGTCAGCCATCTGTAAGGCAGGATGTGCCATCCCATAGACAATGGGATGGATACAGGATTATCGCCGCCAAAGCTCACAAGATTCTCACGGTCAATCGGATCTGGAAAGCCAGTTTGCCGCAGCAGCCCAGTCACGCTGGCGTGAGCTGGGCGACGAACTGCGCGCCGACGTAGCGGAATTCAATAAGCAAGGCACAGGCGCAGAACTGTCTGTGGAAGGCGAAGATACGTATCGTGTTCGCAACTCCGGGTCAGGGCTGGAACTGGTGCTGAAGGCTGATTTCGATAATCACTCCGCGAGTTATGACTATACGGCCACCAGCCAGCGCAGCGCGGGCGTGCCTGAAGGCGGCATGCTTTCCATGAGGCAGTCGCGGCGCGGCAACGTGGAATTTTATTCCGCCGACGAGCGGCTTACGTCAGAAGAAACCCGGCAGGTATTGCTGGAGCCGCTGCTGTTTCCGAAACAATCAGCCGCATAGCTTTATGCGCTGGCGGCATTTAACAGCACAGAAAGCTCGGCCAGTGTGCGGACCTCATAAGTCGGGGTTGCCGTTCCCGGCCTGGCTGCTCCTGATCCGGGCCGGATCGATGGCCGGTTTACCCAGACGTTCTGAATTCCCAGTGCGTTCGCCGGAGCGATATCGTGGTAGAGGCTTTGCCCCGCATGTAGGATCTGGTCTTTGCTCAGTCCACTGCGGCGGATGGCTTCCTCAAAATTTCTGTGCGCGGGTTTATAGCTCTGCATCTGCTGCGCCGTCACAACAAAATCAAATTCAACCGGCGCCAGCTTTTTTCTGGTCTGGGCGAAAAGGGCGTCATCCACGTTGGAGATGATCCCCATCCGGAACCGCCTGGCCAGGGACTGTAAAGCAGGCAAGGTGTCGCTAAAAGGCCTCCAGTTGGTCAACGATCCGGCAAATGCGCTGCCTTCTTCGGATGAGATTTCTTTGCCTAGCCTGCGGCCCATTTCCCGCGCAGCCTGCACCAGCACTTGCCGGTAAGGTAGATAGGGACCGGATTCAAGTTCCGCTTCAATTTCGCCGTAAAGATCGAGAATCTGCAAGTCGGAAACACGGCGCCGGTCGGAGGAAAGCAGTGGACGCAAAGCCGCCAGCATGCCGTTTTCCCAGTCAATCAAAGTGCCGTAACAATCAAACGTGATTAGGCGGATGGACGCAAAGGGCATGGTCTCAAACATCTCAACTCAAATACGCCATTTTGCCGCATCCATGTTGTCGGTGGCAGATTATGCGTACTTGATCCATTTCATAATTTCCGGCAGGTTCGGCTTCTTGCCATACATCAGGATGCCGACGCGGTATATCCGTCCGCAGAGCCAGATCATCCCGTAAATTGTGGCCACCATCAAGCCAATGGAAAGCGCAATCTGCCAGCCAATATCCCAAAGGGGGCCTTGCTGCATGGCGATCCGGGTAAACATAACCAGAGGCGCCGTGAGTGGAAATAGAGAACCCCAGAATGCAAGCTGCGAGTTAGGATGCTGGAAAATCTGCATGATTACAACGATGGAAAGAATCATGGGCATCATGATGAGGAATTGAAGCTGTTGCGCTTCCTGCTCTGAATTCACCATGGACCCAACCGCCGCGCAAAGCGTGCTATAGAGCACATAGCCCAGCAGGAAGTAAATTGCGAAAAAAATCAGCAGCTTGATGCTGAGAACGCCTTTCAGCAGATCAGCGCCCGCTGCCAGAGGGCCGGCAGAAAACACCAGTGCCGTCCCCACCCAGATGGCCACTTGTGAAAGCCCTACCGCTCCAACACCCAGAATCTTTCCCGCCATCATCTGCTTGGCGCTGGCAATGGAGAGCATCACTTCCATGATCCGCGAAGTTTTCTCTTCCAGGATAGAGCGCATTACATTCACGCCGTACAGCAGCACGGTCATATAAAGCACCATCACCATGCCGAGCGTGGCAAAGAACATCACCTGCGGATTGGGAGCATCTTTCCCCATGGGGCTCTGCGGTTGAACCTCTACGGGCTGGAGAGCTGAATCGATTTCGTCCTCCTTAAGCCCTTTGCTTTTGAGCGCGCTACGGCGCAGCGCATCGCTCACGCTTCGGCCGAGCAAGCCATTTTCAATGAAGCTGGAGACATCGCGAGTCACAAAGTCGAGCTTCCGCGCCTTGATGGCATCCGGCGTGGCCCAAAGAAAACCGTCCAGCGTTTTGTCTTTCACTTTCTGCGTGAGCGCGGCCCGTTGAGTCGCCGTCGTGTCGGTGCTCACTTCAACCGTGAAATGCGCTTGCGGCAGGCCTTGCTTTGTCTTTATTTTTATCTCCGGTTCGCCGCCGGATTTTTCCTGGTCCTGCTGCTGCTCAATGCGGCTGCGGATCATCTCCGCCGTTTCGCGATCGCCGGCCACCACCACCATGTGTTTGGTTTCATTGGTTCCCCGATTGGCGAGCAGCGTGGGCACCACGGTAACGCCGAACATCAGCATGGGGATAAACAGCGTCATGATCACGAACGAACGCGAGCGCACCCGCTCCAGGTATTCACGCTTGGCGATGATAAAAACGTTATGCATTGGTTTTGCCCACCGTATTAATGAAAATTTCTTCCAGAGACGGCTCCATCAGCTCAAACTTATTTACCCTCGATCGCGATGCCACCATTTGCAGAAGCTGTTGCGCGTCGGCGCCCGGCGCCAGCCGCACTTCAACGTAATTGCCGTAATTGTTGTAGGCGCCCACCAGCGGGTTCTTTTCCAGGAAATCCCCGTTGCCTTCATATTCAATTTGCACGTTGCACTTGCCGTAGCCGGACTTAATGGTCTTTAGATCGCCTTGAAGCACGGCGTTGCCTTTATTGATGAGGCAAATGCTGTCACACAGCTTCTCGACCTGGTCCATGCGATGGGTTGAAAACAGGATCGTTTTGCCCTGCTTCTTCAGGTCCAGCATTACATCTTTCAACAGAGCGGCATTGACCGGATCAAGCCCGAAAAACGGCTCGTCCATGATGATGAAATCAGGATCATGCAGCAATGCGGCAATGAACTGGATTTTCTGCTGCATGCCCTTGGAAAGCTCTTCCACTTTCTTCTGCAACCACGCATCAATTTCCAGCCGCTTGCACCAGAGTGTGGCTTGCTGCCGCGCATTGGCGGCGGTCATGCCATGCAATTCACCCAGAAAGATCAGTTGCTCAATGATCTTCATCTTTTTGTAAAGACCGCGTTCTTCCGGCAGGTAGCCGACTTTGTTCAGGCTCTTGCGCTCAAAAGGCCTGCCAAAAAGATTGATCTGGCCGGAATCGGGAGCGGTGATGCCGATCATCATCCGGATCGTACTGGTCTTGCCGGCGCCATTGGGTCCCAGTAAGCCGAAGACCCCTCCCTGCGGAATGCTGAAGGAAAGATTATTGACGGCCACAAACTGGTCATACGATTTACGCACATTACTGAGTTCAATGGTTTGCATAAAAGCGGAGTCCTGCCTCGGATGTTATACGCTGGGAGTGTTCCAAAGTTACACGATTTCCAGATATTGATCGATCCAGCCGCGGACCTTAAGCCGGCGTTCGTCGGTGGAATCAAAGCGCATGCCATACACTTTGTCGCTCTCGCGGTACCAGCATACAAACGCCCGGACATATTGCTTCTCTATCCCGGGCAGTGTGAGGGTGAGCCGAATAGGGTCAGATTTAGGCAGTGGCGCAAGGCAACGTATGGAAATGCCCCCGGAACTGACTTCCACGGTTGTTCCAACAATGGCGCGGCCATTGACGTCAAATTCCACCTGCGAAGAAACAGGAATACGCACATAGCGCCGCAGTTCATGGATCACCAGCAGGTGCGTGGCGCGAACCACTTTCAGCACGCTCTGGCGGTCCAGCGGCTCATCCAGCACGGCATTGATTCCATAGCTCGAATAACGAAGCGCTTCCTGCGTGTTTCGCGCGATCCCGTAGACCACAAGGCGTCGGTTGGAAGGCGAGTTGCGCGCCGCCTTCAGAATCTTGTCGGCCTCCGGGTCATACAGGCGCAGGACGCAGGCCTCAAATTTCTGGCGATTCAAGAGCAGGATCGGGTCGCCTTCAGCCGGGACCACCGTGATGCCAAACTGCCGGAAACAGTCATTAAGAAAGGTGTTACAAGCGGGATCAATATGGATGCTGGCGATCCTGGCAGTGATCTTGCCCGAAATGGCCGCGACTGTGGTGCTGCTCATATCTCCCTGATTCTGTTTTATCTGGAGGCGGAATATTCTTTCTTCATGTCTGCCGAGGCCACCTTATTGCGCCCTAATTGCTTGGCCTGATACAGCGCGGCATCGGCTGCGGCCACTACCTCATCGCGCGTCACGCCATGTGCGGGATAGTCCGCCACCCCGCAGCTGATGGTAACAGGCCGGGGAACGCCAGGGAAAAAATGGGTTTCCACCTGGCGGCGCAGCTTTTCCGCGACGCGCACGGCGCTTTCTCCGGTTGTTTCCGGCACAACAATCGCAAACTCGTCACCGCCATAGCGGCAAACCATATCCATCTTGCGCAGCTGCTGCTTCAGGATAGTGGAAACCGAGCGCAGCATTTCGTCGCCCAGCAGGTGCCCAAATTCGTCGTTCATCTTCTTAAAGTGGTCGATATCCACCATGATCACGGACATGCGGCCCTGGAAGCGCCCGGCGCGCTCCAACTCTTCCACAATGCGCATCTCAAAAAATCGGCGGTTGTGGATTCCCGTAAGCCCATCCACATAGGCAAGCTGCTTCATGCGGTCAAAGTTATGCGCGTTCTGGATGGCGGCCGCGCAGATGTCCGCTACCGATTCCAGAGGCTGAACGTCATCGTTATCGAAGGCGTTTTTACGGGCGCTATCCAGCGCCAATACGCCCAGCTTTTCACCAAAGATGACCAGCGGCACGCACATTTCAGATTGCGTTTCCGCAAAGCCCGCTATATAGCCATCCACGGTTTTGACGTCATTTTCAATCACGCTTCTTCCCGAGGCAAGCGATCGTGCTGCCAGGCCGCTGCCAGGCGACAGAATCTCTCCCATGGTAAGGTTTGCCGTAAGACGCCCCTCATGTGCCCGCACTCGCAGGCTATCGCCTTCTGCCAGCAGCACGGCGGCATGGTCAATGCCAAACAAGTCCATCAGCAGGCGGCAAACCACGGTGAGCAATTCATCCAGATCGAGCACGCGCGTGGTCTTTTTGGCTACGGCATTAATGGCCTCAAGCTGCTTGGTCCGGCGGCGCTCCGCGGAATACAGCCTGGCATTTTCCAGGGCCATGGACGCCTGCGTGGAAAACAGCGTGAGTAGATCAATTTTTTCCAGGTCAAAGTAGTCAAGCTGGTCGCTTTGAAAATCCAGCACGCCAACCACTTCGTCGCGGACCATCAGCGGTATCGCCACTTCAGACCTGGTTTCATCCACCCGGCGCAGGTAACGCGGATCTTTGCTGACATCGGGCGCGTACACTGGCCGTTTGATCTCCGCCGCGGCCCAGGTCAAGCCCTTGCCCTTGGGAATCCGGTAGCCTACGTCGAGATTGCTGCGGCCAAGATGGGCACGGACCTGAAGCTCCTGCCCGGATTTATCCATCAGCAGCACGGCCCCATTCTGCAACTGGAAAAAGTCTCGAATGATGGTGAGAATACGATTCAACACCTCATCCAGATCAAACGTAGACAGGATTGCCTGACTGGCGTCATACAAAATAGCTATCTTTTGCATCGACTCGAGCAAGACGAATCCTTCTCCAATGAATAAATTTTGGACCACGCAGCTCCCGGCGGGATGACTTTACCGTCTGCCGGAGGGGGATATGAGCTCGTTCAGCCTGGTATTCAGGGTTAAGTAATTTTATAGCGAAAACCGACCGAATGAAAGGTGATTTTAGTCACACAGTGTAAGTCTTTGGTCACCAGGGACAATGCGCGATTTTCAGGCTCAAAATGAAATTTATCCAACCAGGGCGGGCTGAGAATTTAGTGAAATTTTACTTGCAAATCTTTCAATATCAATAACTATTTTTGCAGGTTTGAGCAAGTTTGGACTTCATTGCGCGAACCCGCCCAGATGGATGATATCGCTTTAGCCAATCGGAGCTAGCGTTGTAGCAGATCGATTGGCTCACGCACGTCCGTCACGCGGAAATATTTTGCCAGCGACGGATGTTTTTTTGCCACCTCTTCATACATGGCGTAAGCCACGTTCCGGTAGGAAAAGTGTCCTGCCGCGCCGCTACGCAACTCGGAAATGTACAGCGCTTCGGCAAAATCCATCTTGAACAGCGTCCGCTTGCGGAACGCCATGGGCAACAGATAAAGCTGCGCGTGTGTTCCTGTCACGTTGAGCTTGTCGCTGGCCTCAATCGTTTTTTGGATCGCCGTCTTGTAGCGCGTGCCCAGTCCGGCTTCTTTGATGTCAGGCGGCGTGTCATAGCCGTGATGGCGCGTGAAGCCCTGCTCAATCTGCGTGCAGCGGCGGTGGCGATGCATGTCGCGAAAGCCGCCTATGTCCATCAGGATGTCAAACTTGAATTGCTGCCCGGCATGGAAGCTCCGCAAAAGCTCGTCATGCCGTCCGCGATGGCGCATGCCCAGATCGATAATCTCGCTGCGCTGCTTTGCCGTGAGCGCCTGCGCCCGCTCCGTGACTTGCCGATAAGAATGATGGCAGGCCGAATACAGCAGCGTCGCAGCCATCTCCACTTCCAGCGGCCCGTCTTCCACCAGGTCAACCAGCTTCGGCGACGGTTCAAGCGGCACGCCTTCCATCAGTTCGCTCGCGGCGTGCTCCAACTCAGTTCGCGTCTGGCTTTCATACTCGCTGGCATTGGCATACTTCACCAAAGTGGGCGCTACGCGGGTTGACCGCAGAAGCTGTTGCTCGGCTTTCGCACCCAACTCAGGATTCGCCGCCTTGATCTCCTCCACCAGCGCGCGCAAAGCTTCAGCCTGGACGTTGTAAGAAGGTTCGCGCGCCGCATCTTTCAGCAGCGCGCCCAGATGACGGACTTCCGCATAGGGGCTCGACAGAAGCCGCGCGATCTGCGTTTCAAGCGTGCGTGCATTCACAATCTGGCCCAGCGATGTGTTCGTAGCCAGCGGCAGCAGATAGCGAGAATTGTCAAAGGCCCGCGCGCGCAGCGTGCGCGTGTACTGGTCTTCCGCCATTTCCTGCGGGCGCGGAATCTTGCCCGTGTAGTACCGCAGCATCTCCTGCGTGAATGCTTCATACTCGGCAAAGAGAAAATCGACGGTCGCGCAATACTCTACGCGGGCAGACGTGTCCGATCCAAAGTCGGGAATGAAATAGCCGCTCTTTTTGAAGTTCTGGTAACGCGTCGACCGTTCTTGCCCGTCCCAGCGCTGCTCGTCCGCCAACTCAATCGCCGCCAGAATCGACAGGCGCTCAACCGCCAGCGCAATGTGCGCGAGATCGGCAATCGACCGATGCCCGTACTGGAAATAAAACGTATTGAGAAACTGCTCGGCCTTCTGCTCGCTGATCTCCTTGAGTGATTCCTTCATCGACAGCGCCGACCGCGAATACTTGGCCATGGCATAGGCCTGCACTTCCGGCTCCACGCCGTGCACGGCAAATACGTTGACCTGCGGGCCGGAACTGGCCCCGTTCTTTTCTGTCGTCGGCTTGGTGGTGATGGGATCGGGCATGGAAACTTGATTCTATTCCATTCCCGAGGAGCACTGATTTCCAATCTGCATGTGGTAGCGATATCCTCTACAACTGGCCCTTCACACGATAATTCAGCTCTACTACCCCGTCCGGAAACGCCTTGCTGGAGAGTAGCTTCAGAGGAATTGAGCAGTGCCGGGGCTGGATTAGCGGGATCCCCTCTCCAATCAAAATCGGGATAACGTGGATTCTGAACTCGTCAATTTCGCCTTCGTCCAGAAACGAAGCGATGATGCCACCACCACCCATCATCCATATATCTTTGCCCGGCTGCGCGCGCAGCCGTTGCGCGAACTTATTGACCGCCTCGCTCGTCCACTCGAATCCGGGCAGCAACCGCTTCCGGGGATGGCGGGAAAAGAGATAGTTCTTGGTCTTCGGCCCGAAGTCCGCGCTCTTCATGCCCATCTCGATTCCCTTGTCATATGTTTTGCGGCCCCACAGGATCGTATCGATGGTCTTGAAGAATTCACCCATTCCATAATCCCCTTTTGCCTCCGGGCGGTCGAGCCAGGCCACATCACCGTCAGGCCGTGCGACAAAGCCATCTGTGCTCATCGCGATGCACACGACGATCTTCCTGCGCCTCTTCATGGTTCTTCGCCTCCCCCGGACGTCGCTTAATATACCTCTGATGGAGCGTGCGGACTGGGGAAAGATTTGGCTGAAAAATCTTGGGTTCCAGCCTGCTTATCCACAGTCGATCACTTTCTCGCGGCGGCGCAAGGTGATAAAATCTTTAAAATCCACTCCTCGGAGTTCCGATGCAGGCTATCCTTGCGCTGGAAGATGGACGAATCTTCAGCGGCATAGGTCACGGCGCGAAAGGCGAATGCTACGGGGAAGTTGTTTTCAATACTTCCATCACCGGTTACCAGGAAATCTTTACCGATCCTTCTTATGCAGGGCAGATTGTTGTCCTCACCAATCCCCAGATCGGCAATTACGGCACCAACCCTGACGACAACGAAGCCACGCATCCTTATATCGAAGGCCTGGTCGTCCGCGAGTTTTCGCCCATCAGCTCCAACTGGCGCTCGCAGCAGGTGACCGACGAGTATCTGGAAAAATTCAAGATCCCAGTGATCGCCGATATTGATACGCGCGCCGTCGTGCGCCATCTGCGCACCAACGGCGTCATGCGCGGTGTGATTTCTTCTATTGAGACCGATCCGCAGAAGCTTATTGCCAAGGCCCGCGCGTTGCCCAAGATGGACGGTACCGACCTGGCCAAGGTGGTCACCACCAAGCAGCGTTACCAGTGGGAAACCGGCACGCGCTCGCATGAGCCCACGGAAGTTGTCGGCGTAAAAGACCGGCCGCCGAGCAAGCATGTGGTGGCTTACGACTTCGGCATCAAGCAGAACATCCTCCGCATGCTCGTGGACCAGGGCTGCCGCGTGACCGTTGTCCCCGCCATGACCTCTGCGGAAGACGTGATGTCACTCAATCCCGATGGCGTGTTTCTCTCCAACGGCCCCGGCGATCCCGAACCCTGCACTTACGCTGCGGACAACATTCGCCGCCTGATGGGCAAGACGCCGATCTTTGGCATCTGTCTTGGCCACCAGTTAGTTGGCCTGGCGCTGGGCGGGAAGACCTATAAGCTCAAGTTCGGCCACCATGGCGGCAACCATCCGGTAAAGCAGTTGGAAACCGGAAAGATCGAGATCACGGCGCACAATCACAACTTTGCAGTCGACCCGGATTCGTTGAAAGATTCAGAAGTGCTGAAAACCCACATTGACCTGAATGACAACACGCTGGAAGGGCTGCGCCATCGCACGCTGCCGCTCTTCACTGTGCAGTACCATCCGGAGGCCTCGCCGGGACCACATGACTCGCATTACTTGTTTAAGGATTTCATGGGGCTGATGGAGGAGTGGAAGGGGAGATGAAGCTGTCCAGCTTATGGTTTCGATGTGGAATCGCGTGCGTTGTGTTTTGTGCGCTTTTTGCCACGAAATTATTTGGCTGTATGAGATCGATGGCCAGCGTTAAGGTTCCACCAAACTTCCGAGTCTCCGTGTGGAATAATACAAAGCCCGCTCCTAATGTCGCCATTGCAGTCTACAAAGACGAACCCTACGTAGCGGGCGTGAAGCCGGCACCTGTTTTAACGCTGCAAACAGACCAGGACGGCAGCGCTGAAGTGAAATACCTTTCGCCCGGAGTCTATGTGGTTGCCACCACCGGCCCCGGCCAAGGCAGCGCGGCGTATGCGGTAGTAGCAACCAACCATTCCAAGCCAAGCAGCGAGATCAAGCTGGAATGGCCGGACTCATCGGAATCTCTTAAGGTCCGTGCCCTTGCTGGAGATCTCATCAGCAACAAGCCCCGGAGTCCGTTCGAAAACATTCACCTTGAACTGTGGACCGCTGGAGCGCCCCATCCGTTAGCTGTAGCCGATACTGGACCTGAGGGGCATTTCCATTTTGATGAATCTCGAGAAGGCCTATACATTCTTCGCATTCGCGGCCAGCAGAAAGACATTCCTCCGGATGACCAAGTACAGGGTGACATAACGATTGAGCTTTCACCATCTGATCCAGACGTTTCCGGAATATCGTTACGTCTTGACGTAACCGACTGTGGAATTACTTACAGCAATTGCCCATTCAACGCGAAGCCGGTCGCTATAGCCTCGCGAGGTGTTCAAGTTTTAAACGTCCCGGGCACGGCTGAGTTTCCAACGATCGAAGGCGCGCAATACAAACTCCTGAATGACAATGGAGTATCGATTGCGGAAGGAACCACCGATAAAAAAGGGATGGCACAGTTGCCATCTAACGCAACAGGAAGAACTACCTTAATCGTGGCAAGTCCCTTAATGACGACCATTCAACTGCCTCTGGATCTGCTCACGCCGGTTGCTGACGCGCCTGATTTGGCAATTACCTTGAAGCAACTTGATGAGTGCAGTACCGCGAGTTTGGAGAAACATGCCCCGTAGAAATGACATCGCGAAAATCCTGATCATCGGCTCCGGGCCGATCGTCATTGGCCAGTCGGCCGAGTTCGATTACTCCGGCACGCAGGCCTGCAAGGCGCTCAAGGCCGAAGGCTATGAGGTCGTTCTGGCCAACTCAAATCCGGCCACCATCATGACCGATCCGGAGATGGCGGACCGCACCTACATTGAGCCGCTGACAAAAACCTATCTGGAAGAAATTATCCGCCAGGAATCTGAAATGCTTCGCGGACAGCCGGGCAAGTTCGCGCTGCTGCCTACTGTCGGCGGACAAACGGCGTTGAATCTTGCCGTGGAGCTGGCCGATTCCGGCGTTCTGGAAAAATACAACGTTGAGCTGATCGGCGCGCAGCTCAGGGCCATCAAGATGGCGGAAGACCGCCTGCTTTTCAAAGACGCCATGACGCGCATCGGGCTCGACGTGCCGAAATCCGCGCTGGTTAACAACCTTAAAGACGGCCTCGACTTCTCCGGCAAGATCGGTTTCCCGCTCATCATCCGCCCGTCATTCACGCTGGGCGGCAGCGGCGGCGGCATTGCCTATAACCGCGAAGAACTGCTGGAAATCCTGGCCCGCGGCCTTGATCTCTCGCCGGTGCATGAAGTCTTGATTGAAGAATCCGTTCTCGGCTGGAAGGAATACGAGCTTGAGGTCATGCGCGACTTGGCGGACAACGTGATCATTGTCTGCTCCATTGAGAATTTCGACCCCATGGGCGTGCACACCGGTGACTCCATCACCGTGGCCCCGGCGCAGACGCTGACTGACCGCGAATACCAGCACATGCGCGACGCTTCCATAAAGGTCATTCGCGAAATCGGCGTTGAAACCGGCGGCTCCAATATTCAATACGGCGTGAACCCGACGAACGGGCGCATGGTGGTCATCGAGATGAATCCCCGCGTCTCCCGCTCTTCGGCGCTGGCTTCAAAGGCCACGGGGTTCCCTATCGCCAAGATCGCCGCCAAGCTTGCCGTGGGATACACCCTGGACGAAATTCCCAACGACATCACCAAGATGACGCCGGCTTGCTTTGAGCCGACCATCGACTATGTGGTCGTGAAGATCCCGAAATGGCAGTTTGAAAAATTCCCCGGTACAGACGAAGGCCTTGGTCCGCAGATGAAGTCCGTGGGCGAAGCCATGGCCATCGGCCGCACTTTCAAAGAAGCGCTGATGAAGGGCGTACGGTCACTGGAGACCGGGAAAAAAGTGGGGGCGGAAAAAATCGAGCCGCGGATACTTACACAGCGCCTCGTAACGCCGCATCCGGAGCGCCTTACCTATATCCGCTACGCCCTGCATCAGGGCATGACCGTGAAAGAGCTGCACAAAATGACCAGCATTGATCCGTGGTTCCTCTATCAGCTCAAGGAAATCGCGGCCATGGAGACGGAGCTGGTCAAACTATCGGCCGACTCGTTGACCAAAGAAATAATGGATAAGGCCGAGCGTCTGGGCATTGAAATCACCCGCACGGAGGCCGAGGAACTCAACCAGTCAAAGCAGCTGACGAAAGAAACTTTGCGCCAGGCGAAGCGGCTGGGGATCTCAGACGAGCGGATTGCGCTCTCCATCAAAACAGGCGTGCAGACGGTGCGCCGTATGCGTGAAACGCTGGGTATTCTGCCGGTGTATAAACTCGTCGATACCTGCGCCGCAGAATTTGAAAGCTACACTCCTTATCTTTATTCGACCTACGAAGAAGAAGACGAAGCGCCGCCGACCAACAAGAAGAAGATCCTGATCCTGGGCAGCGGTCCCAACCGGATCGGCCAGGGCATTGAATTTGACTACTGCTGCTGCCACGCGGCCTTCGCGCTGCATGACGATGGTTATGAAACCATCATGGTCAACTGCAATCCTGAAACGGTTTCAACCGACTATGACACCAGTGACCGCCTTTACTTTGAGCCGCTCACCTTTGAAGACGTGCTCGCGGTTTACCAGCATGAGACGAAGGGCGGCGCTCCGGTCGGGGTGATTGTGCAGTTCGGCGGACAGACGCCACTGAATCTCGCGCTGCCGCTCAGAGGCGCGGGCGTGACGATCATCGGAACTTCTCCGGAATCGATTGATCTGGCCGAAGACCGCAAACGATTCGGCAAGCTGCTGGAAGAGCTCGATATACCGCAGCCTCCCGGCGCCATTGCCACCAGCGTGGAAGAAGCCGTCGCAGGCGCACGCAAAGCCGGATATCCAGTATTGGTGCGGCCCTCATATGTGCTTGGCGGGCGCGCGATGGTGATCGCCTATGACGACGATAGCGTTGTCCGCTACATGAAAGAAGCGGTGGAGTATTCGCAGCAGCGACCAGTGCTGGTGGATCATTTTCTGGAAGACGCGGTTGAAGTGGACGTGGATGCGCTTTCTGACGGCGAAGATGTCGTCATCGGCGGCATCATGCAGCACATTGAAGAAGCCGGCATACACTCCGGCGATTCTTCCTGCGTGCTGCCCGCCGTGGGTCTGCGCAAGCCGGTGTTGGATACGATTCGCCAATACACTTTCAAATTGGCGCGCGCACTGAAAGTCGTCGGGCTGATGAACGTCCAGTTCGCGGTCCAGAACGAGAAAGTGTTTGTCATCGAAGTGAATCCGCGAGCCTCGCGCACGGTGCCGTATGTTTCCAAAGCCACCGGCGTGCCGCTGGCCAAGATTGCCGCCCGCCTCATGACCGGCCGCAAGCTGCGCGAGTTCCTGCCGGCGAACGTAGAAAAGGAAATCGATCTCGCTACCGGCGCAGGTTACTTTGTGAAGTCGCCGGTCTTCCCATGGAACAAATTTCCCGGAGTGGACACAGTCCTCGGCCCGGAGATGAAATCCACTGGCGAAGTGATGGGTTCAGCCGACACGTTTGGCGAAGCCTTTGCCAAAGCGCAGCTTTCCGCCGGACAGGCATTGCCCACGCAAGGCACGGTTTTCATCAGCGTGATTGACCGCTACAAGCAGGAGTCCATTGAACTGGCGAGGCGGTTTGTTGAGATGGGCTTCAGCCTCGTCGCGACGCATGGCACTGCTGACCGCCTGGAACGCGCCGGGCTGGCTGTGGACCGCGTTTACAAGGTGAAGGAAGGCCGTCCGAACGTGGTAGACCTGATCAAGGGCGATCGCGTTCAATTAGTGGTCAATACGCCGCACGGCGCTGAGCCATGGTTCGACGAAAAAGCCATCCGCCGCGCAGCGGTCACCAATCGCATACCCACGATCACCACGATGGCCGCGGCCTGGGCCGCCGCTGAAGGCATTGCCGCGCTGCAACGCAATGAAGTGAACGTGCGTTCGCTGCAACAGTGGCATGGTGAGAGCATTCAGCAATCAGCCATCAGCGCTCAGCCTAAGTAGCAGTCAGCCAAAACACCTTGAGCCGCAACGAACGAAACGTATTTGGGAAAATTCAGATCTTCCTTCGCGCCTCTGCGGTTAATAGGGTCTGACTGGCTGCTGAGCGGTTAAACTAAACCTGTCGATTGCAAGAATCCCCGCTCGATAGACTAAAATCCCTCTGTTTCTTATCGTCCTCAGGAGATCATTTATGCGCGGTTACGCTCATATTTCATTTGCTTTGCTTCTGTCAGTCTTCTCGGTTCTCGCCGTATCGCAGGATAAGCCACTGCGTCCCGTCCACACATTTTCCATCGTTGCCTTTGATCCTGCCACCGGTGAGATGGGCGTGGCCGTGCAGTCGCATTGGTTTGCCGTCGGAGGAGAAGTACCATGGGCGGAAGCCGGCGTAGGCGCGGTGGCAACACAATCTTTCATCGATCCCAGTTACGGGCCGCTTGGCTTGAACCTGATGCGCGCTGGCAAGAGCGCGCCGGATGCGCTACACGGTTTGCTGATCGCCGATGATGCCTGCAACGTCCGCCAGGTGGCGATGGTAGATACGCAAGGCCGCGTGGCGACTTTTACCGGCGCCAAAGATATAGAACCTGCGGGCGGCATTGCGGGCTCTTCGACGGGAAATCCTGTCGCGATCCAATGCGGAGGCCAGCCCGGCGGTTCAATACAGACTGGCAAGAACTATGCCGTCCAGGCCAATCTGATGAGCAATGACAGGATCTGGCCTGCGATGTCAAAGGCGTATGAATCAACCAAAGGCGACTTGGCTGACCGCATGCTTGCCGCGCTGGATGCCGCTCAAGCCGCTGGAGGCGACGTGCGCGGAAGACAGTCAGCGGCAATCGTGATTGTTCCCGCCAAAGGCACAGGCAAACCATGGCAGGATTATGTTTTCAATCTGCGCGTGGATGACAGCGCCGAGCCCCTGAAAGAACTTCGTCGGCTAGTAACTTTACAACGCGCATATAACCACATGAACGCCGGCGATAAAGCAGTTGAACTGCATGACAACTCCGGCGCTCTTCGTGAATACAGCGCGGCTGAGCAGCTTGTTCCGGACAGCGCCGAGATGATCTATTGGCACGCCGTGGCGCTGGCCAACATGGGCCGGGTGGATGAGAGCCTGCCGCTGTTCAAGAAGGTTTTTGCCATGGACCGCAACTGGCTTGACCTGACGCCTCGGCTGCCCAAAGCGGGTCTGCTGCCGGACAACCCACAGTTGATCCAGAAAATTGTGGCGCAGGGAAAATAAGAGTTCTCTTACGTTTTCTGCCGTCGAACCGGGTTGCAGGCACGGCTGAGCCACGATGAAGGTGAGCGCTAGAAGCGCGATCTTACGCCCTTTTGTGGAAAAACATGTTTTTTCTATAGGGAAACTATTGGCACGGATAGATTTAATTGTTTGTTTTGAAAGCGGTGCAATAGTTTGTCCCGAAGTATGTAAGTTTTTCGCGTGACATATCTGCCCAAAACGTTTCATGAAATCCATAGGTTAAAGAAAAATTAAAAAGGTTAACCGGGCTAGTCGGCGCTTGACACAGCGGCATAGTGGACGGACAATCTTTAGCACCTTAGATGCGGCTCCCCATAAGCGCCCAGGTTCGCTTTGGAACAAGATGAGCCCCAAAAGAATTATTTGGACGGAGACAAATGGATAAGTTGGAACCCAGCGCCGTGGCTGAGGCCCAGACTTCGAGCAGCCGCGCGGTGCGCCACGAATTGAATATCCCGCTGCGCTACCGGCTGGAAGGCCAGGACGACTGGGCCATGGGCGAAGCCATCAACATGAGCGAGTCCGGGCTGCTTTTCACCTCAGACCAACTTCTTGAGGTTGACGCCAAGGTGCAAATCACCTTTCAGAGCATCGATATGCCCCAGATAAAGTCGAGCACGCGGTTAGCGCGTGTGGTGCGCCGCACGCTGAGCAACTGGCCGGAAACGCGCGTGAAATTCGGCGCAAGATTCTGTTCCTGATCGCCTGAACTCGGTTACGTTTCATAACAAATTCCATCCTTTATTTGCCCCACAATTCCACCGTCTCTTGAGAGAGCGGCGCGGCCCATTGTGTGCAGGGCCGATCACTGCCCGTTCATCGAATGGGCAGTGTACGAAAAACCACACTTTGCCAGGGCGGCAGGTATCATCTAAGGTACTGAGACAGCGGGCCGCCATGCGGGTACCTTTAAGTTTGAAGGGGCCGGAGGCGGGGCGCGAATCCATAATCTCAGTTGGCCACCGTTCGGTTGCGATGGTAAAACAGAAACATGAGTTCACAAGACGATCCCAAGGCAAAACCGCGGTTCGAAAATTTTGGCCGCAAGCTGGACGCCGAATTTGGCGGCGCGGCGGAGAAGCTGGAACGGGAAAAAGAGAAAGTCATCACCTACCTGAACAACGAAGTGGTGCCGGCGATCCGCACGCATTCGACCAAAGCATTGCGACTGGCCGCCGAACAACTCAGCAAGCTGGCGGAGTACATGGACAAAAATCGCTCGTCCAGCTAGCGGCGTTATGTTTCCTGCTGGCGATTTTGGCAGGCTGCGCGGCGCACCGTGAGCCGCCACCGGCCATGCCTGCGCCTCCACC
This sequence comes from Acidobacteriaceae bacterium, assembly GCA_027307045.1. Taxonomy (GTDB): domain Bacteria; phylum Acidobacteriota; class Terriglobia; order Terriglobales; family Acidobacteriaceae; genus Angelobacter. Next base: position 4,482 of record DAHUXR010000059.1, on the reverse strand, counting down.
TCCTCCATCGGCTTCAATTCCGTCGCGGCTGCCTGCTCCTACGCCCACGCCAGTTCCCAATCATCCTGCGGCGCCGGCTCCCAGGATCAGCGGCGAAATCAGCGTTCCCAAGAACGCCAAAGTCCTTTATACGGAAGTGGGATATGCCAGCTGGTACGGCCCGGGATTTCAAAAGCGCAACGCCGCCAACGGCCAGCCCTATGACATGAATGCCATGACCGCCGCGCACCGCACGCTGCCGCTGAGCACCATCGCTCGCGTCACCGACGTGAAGACCGGCGATTCAGTCCTGGTGCGCATTACGGACCGCGGCCCGTTCGTTGGTGACCGCATTATTGATCTCTCCCGCGCGGCGGCGCGCCGGCTAAGTGTCTTCCAGAAAGGCGTTGCCCTGGTGCGAATTGAAGTTCTGGAAACGCCCGCGCCGATTAAAGAAGGCGGGCGCTGGTGCGTGCAGATTGGCGCGTTTGCCGATGCGAGCGATGCCTCACATCTGAAGGACAAACTTTCGCGGCGCTATCGCACGGCCAAGGTGCTGCAATTCACCAGTCCTGTGGGCGGTGACTGGCTGCGCATCCGCGTGGCGGACGACGATAAAAAGCGCGCGCAGGAAGTGATGCAGGAAACTCATACCGACGCCGGCGTTTATTTGGTGAGGCTGGATTGATTCCCCCGACGTCTCGACCCTGAGCTTGCCGAGGGGGAGAGATCCCTATGACTACCAGCATTTTTGGGGCTGGCGAAATCGCATGTAGTTCCCCCTTCGATAAGAATCGAGGCTGGTTCCTGATCTTTCACATAAAACGTAGGACCTCCTCGCTCCGCTTGGAATTTTAGCATTTGACTTTTGCATCTTCGCGGTTATAGAGATCCTTCGCTGCGCTCGGGATTTCAGAGAGACATTTGTTACTATTTCTCTGCTATGACTGACTGCCTCTTCTGCAAGATTATCTCCGGCAAAATTCCTGCCAAAAAGGTTTATGAAGACGAAAAGGCTTTTGCGTTTGAAGACATCAATCCGCAAGCGCCGACTCATGTGCTGATTGTCCCCAAGAAACATGTTATCGGCATTGACCAGGCGACGGAAGCCGACGCGGAACTGGTGGGCTATTGCCAGCTTGTGGCGGCAAAGATCGCCCGCGAGCGCAAGCTGGAGCACGGATTTCGTACGGTGTACAACGTGGGTCCGGACGCGGGACAGACGGTGTTCCATCTGCACCTGCATCTGCTGGGCGGAAGGCAGATGCACTGGCCGCCGGGGTAGCTGTTTTTAAATCCCGAGCGGAGCGAGGGAACGCTACAGCAACCATCCTGCAAAGAGGCCCCACGCATCTTTTGGCGAGATATACGTTACATTCTGAAAGTAAGAAAAGAAATCTGTAGACGCGCCATGAGTTCATGGGACTGATAGGGTTCCCTCCCCTTCGACAAGCTCAGGGTCGGGACAAAGAAGCCTACGCTGCCCCAATCAACCTCGAAGCACTAGGGAAAGACCGCTGCCACGCTGACGTCAGCAGCGCAAATTGCGGTAAGAGTTGGGCAAAGCCATCCACCATCTCTTCAATTTCACGCCACTGCGCTGCGCTAAGATCTTTCAAAATTGCCCGATGGTCTTTTACCGGCAATCCCGAGAGCAGAGCGCGAGCGCGCCGGTTCAACTCTTCACGCGCGGTAATAAATGAGGGCTCGGCCAGGAGGCGTTTACCGTCGAGCCAGGCCGAAGCCAGATAACTGGGAAACGGCGAAAGCGCGCGGTATACGCTGAGAACGGTCTTTGCGCCAGTAGTCTTCTTAATGTCGGAATAAATCAGCCACACGCGAAGGCCGGCTTCACGCTCATTGGGCACGTGCACGCGCACCATCTGGGCCAGTGCCGAGACCTGCTTTAGCCTGGTCACTCTTCCCTTTTGGCCGCCGGAATAACCGCGCTGCATCAGCCGCGAAAAAAGCGACATCTGCGCCGTTGCGCGGGCAAAGAGGGCAATCATGCCGCCGATGAGCCGAATATCGGCATTGGAAAATTTATCGGCGGAGAGGACGGCCGGCTGGTCAGAAAACGTCCAGCCGCCGCTGATGGCCGCCGAATGCGCAATTTCCTGGTAGGCGCGGGCGGCGGTCTCAAATTCGCGGGAGCACACCACGCTTTCCAGATCTTTCCAGACCACTTTCAAATACTGCGGGATTCCGGCGGAGAGCTTGAAAACGGTTGGGACAAACGGTAGGTCGAACGCGACGCGGATGCTTGCATACATCCGGCGTATCTCGGGCGTGACTTCGTGTTCTTCATACGCGCGATTGAGAGCCATGGTTGTGCCTTTATGGGAGATTGGACGTTTCCAACAGGTACTCAGTTGCTAGGCCATTGAAATTTAATCGGCATAAAATGCAGCGCAGACCGGACAAGGCAGTTCAGGTGGACCATTTTGGCACTCCTCGCCAGCCGTCCGGTCCGAAAGAGCCCCCGATCCGGGGCTTATTCCCATAGACATTCGAGTGGTGTATAATTCTTGCTCACCACGACGTTCGAGTGGAGTCAAAAACAACAAGAAGAAGGAAAGCATGGCCAAAAACAAAACCCCGTCGAGCCAGGAAATGCTGCAGGGTACGCTTGACATGCTCATTTTGCAAACGCTCATCTTAGGGCCGGCGCACGGGCACACCATCGCGCGCGTGATCGAGCAAACGTCTGAAGATGTGCTGCAGGTGGAACAAGGCTCGCTCTACCCGGCATTGCATCGCCTGGCTGATCGCGGCTGGGTCAGCTCATACTGGGGCGCAAGCGAGAACAATCGCAAAGCCAAGTATTACAAATTGACCGCAAAAGGGCGCAAGCAACTGCTGGCTGAAACCAGCCGCTGGCAACAGATGGTGGAAGCCATTGGCCGCGTGCTGGCCCGGGCCGCTGAATAGATTCAGCAAGGAGCGAAGATGGGACTTCGCAGATTCTTTCAACGTCGCGATGAAGACGCCGATCTCGCGCGCGAGTTGGAATCTCACATCGCGCATCAGGCGGATGAAAACATTTCCGCTGGAATGTCCGCAGAAGAGGCGCGTCGCCAGGCCTATCTGAAGCTGGGCAGCCCAGAGCAGGTACGAGAACGCGTTTGGCAGTGGAACACCGTAGGAGTGTTTGACGATCTGCCGCAAGACTTGCGCTATGCGTTCCGCACGCTGCGGCGGATGCCGGGATTTGCCGTGGTGGCACTGCTCACGCTCGCTTTGGGCAGCGGAGCAACCACTGTGATGTTTACGGTGATCAACGGCGTGCTGCTGAAGCCGCTGCCGTATGCCGAACCCGACCGACTTGTCACGCTGCAGGAAAAAACGGAAAAGGCAACGCAGTTTGGCAATCTATGGTCGCTGGCTTACCCCAATTTTCTCGACTGCAAGAATCAAACTCACTCTCTTGCGATGGCGGCATGGCGCTACAGTGGAGGCACCATCGCCGGGCCCGGCGATCCTGAATATGTTGACGGGTTTCAGATCTCGTCTGAACTGTTCTCCATCCTGGGCGTACGCCTAAAACATGGCCGCGTGTTCCTGCGGGAAGAAGACCGGCTCGGAGCGGCGCCCGTAGTGATCATCAGCGATGGTTTGTGGCAGCGGCGCTTTGGCGGCCGTGCAGATGCTATCGGCAAGCCACTTGTTTACGATGATAAGACTTACTCCGTTGTCGGGATTACGCCTCCAGGTTTCCGGCTAAACGGAGATGAGGCCGACGTGTTCACCCCGATAGGCCAGGACACTTCACCAGTGCTCCAGAATCGGGAGCGGCATGCGGGCATCAGTGTGTTAGCGCGTCTTCAGCCCGGAGCGACACTTTCCCAGGCACGAAGCGAGCTGGCGTTGACCGGCGTTCAACTGGCTGCGCAGTATCCTAAATCCAATGCCGGCCGCACATTTATTGCAGGGCCGCTTCGGCCTGAAGTCGGCAATGTGAGCTCGACCTTATGGTTGCTGCTGGGCGCTGTGAGCCTGGTGATGCTGATCGCCTGCGCCAATGTGGCGAACCTGCTGCTGGCGCGCGCCGTATCTCGTGAGCGTGAGTTTGCCATGCGCGTGGCTCTGGGCGCGAGCCGCGGACGCGTGGTGCGCCAGTGTCTTACTGAAAGCGCACTCCTGGGACTCGCGGGAGGGTCACTCGGCGTTTCGCTTGCCGCGATTGGCCTCCGTCCGTTTGTGAGGTTCTGGCCGGGCAGCTTGCCACGCGCCGAAGAAGTCCATCTGGATTGGCACGTGCTTTTGTTTGCGCTCGCCGTTTCTCTGCTGAGCGGAATTCTGTTTGGGCTCGCGCCCGCGTTGCGCATTCCCACGCGCTCTCTTGAAAACAAACTCCGCGCCGGGGCAAAGACCATCGCGGGAACATCGCGCCGTCTGCATGCCAGTTTTGTCATCTCAGAAATCGCGCTCGCAGTCGTGCTGCTGATTTCTGCCGGAATTCTGGGACGCACGCTGCTTCGGCTTTCGTCACTGGACCCAGGG
>DAHUXR010000058.1 GCA_027307045.1 Acidobacteriaceae bacterium | reverse complement strand
GTTAAAGTGCTGGCTGGCGCAAAAGCAAATGCATGGTCCAGCAGCGCCGGACGCACTTTTAACGCAGGTTCGCTCCGCACTTCAGCAATCTGCGGCTTCCCTATGCGGTTCCAGTACTTGAGCACCGCTTCCAGATTTCCTTCAAGAAAATAAACCGTCGCCAGAAATTCGTTGGCATATTCGTCTTTTGGATCAAGCCGCAGCCCGCGATGGAGATACGTTTCGGCCTCTCCATACTTCTTCAGCTTGAATGCAACCCCGGCCAGTTCGATTGGGAAGCGCTTATCGTGCGGTGCCAGGCGCTGGCCGTCAGAGAGTGCTTTGCCCGCTTCCACCCAGCGCTCCAGATGCGCCAGCGCGACGCCATAGTAATAGTCAAGATCGGCAGAGTTGCGCGGCGATTGCTGCAAGAGCCGCGCCAGATCGCTCCATCGCTCCTGCTCAAAAAGCTGTTTGGCGGCGGGCGTTGGATCGGTCTGCGCCCCAACGTGCAAATAGGCCATCGCCGCTATCACAAGCACCACGAAGCGAAGAAGTTTCCTGGAACTCATCACTTGGGCAGCGCCAGAAGCGTCCAATGCTTCACGGCGCTCCACTGCTTTTCAAAACTCTTGCGGTCCTGCTTCAGAAGCTTGCGCTGCGCGGCATCATTCAGGTAAACCACGCCCTCAGCAGGATCAATGCCTACTACCACCACAAAGTGCAGCGAGCTTTCTAAGGACGAGGGCTTCAGCGCGGCGATCAATGGACGTCCTTTTTCCAGATGCTGCTTCAGGTCGTCCCACTTCCCCTCGAAGGCAAAAGTCTGGAAGCCGTTTTGCTGGAAATAATTCTCAAGGTCGGAAGCGCGAATGCCGTGATCTTTGTGGGAATAAAGGGCGCGCTGGATCTCCACCGCATCGGCGGCGGAGTCAACCTCTTTGGCTTGCTGCTTGCGCCAGTACTGCATCACCATGGCGATGCTGGCAGCGCCGCAGCCATCTTTTTCCTGCCTGATAAAAGGCACGTCCAGCCACACGCCGGGCGTTGCGGCAAAGACAAAGCCGCAGAGACACAGGATAGAAATGAGTCTCTGCGGCATATATCGTGCCATCGAAAGAGCTTTAGCGGACTGCCACAATGATCAGTATCAGCACCGCAATGCCGAGAATAATCAGGATCAAATCGCGCTGGCTGAGACTACCGGCGGCAAAATCGGCCTGCGCTTTGTCCGCGCGCGCCGCCAGTTGGGCCAGTTCCTGATCGTTGAGGGTTGAGACCGCGGTTTTTACCTGCTGCGGATCCATCTTCGCCGACTTCAAGGCTTGTTCTGCTGTCGGCGTTGACAACAGGCGGTGTATGGAATCCATGTTGTGCTGTCTTGCCTGCGACGCTGCAGTTGCTGCTTGTTGCAGGTCCGCGGGGCTGACCACGTGGCTTTGTGCAAGCGCATCCGTGGGAACAATGAAGAGTGCAACCAGAACGGTGGCAATTGCCATCCGCAGGGATTGCCGCAAATCAAAATGCATAGTCAATCTCCTCCACTAATGTTCCGGCCAGATAGAAAGTATACATGACCTTGCTGCGAGCACTTTTACCGGAGTACACGTACTCCTGGTCGCGTCACAATGCGCGTTTGCCTGCGCAACCTCTATATGCCCGGTGATTTGATCCAGTCACTAGCTTGGAACTGCAAAAGCAAGGGAGCAGTTGCCTGCTCTCCAGTGAATACGGAATTGTCCTGGAAACCGTTCAGTTGGCGCGTTAGCATTCACTCGCCCCAACTTGCTCATTCTTCACATTTTCTACGCCACTCGTCCCACGCAAAGTGTGCGGAAATGAATCGCGCTCGTTCGGAAACGAACAGTCAAAGCACGAAATGTGAACTTTCGTAATGCGAAGCGATTTACTGCTCGAATATTTTTGGAAGAAAAATTTCCTACGTAGGATCGAACGTGGAACTAAACGATCGCTCTCCTCGAACGTCGTCAGCGAGGGCCCAGCTGCAAAAATCCCGGCTATGCAGGCTTCGCCCGGTTTGAGAGATATTCGGGAGTCGCGATGGACGAATGCAGGAGGTGAAGAAATAGCTTTGGATGTCACGTCGTGAAAGAGCAGGCCTATTGGGTCGGCAGCCCCATGGTGGGGGCGCTTTATGTCTTAAAAGGCAACACTTTCTTGCGCATCAGCGTGGGCGGTGTCCGTGAAGAATCCGCGCGGATTCAAAAATCCGTTGCCCTGGCGCGGCTTGCTCTAAAGCGCCTGTAAATCGCAAAATCCTTTCGCTTGCGCCAATGACCTCGACCATTGTCTTTATTTATAACCGGTTAGCCGGCCGCCATTTTCTGTCACAATTTTCTTCCAACCTACGAATATTCATCGCCCGTGCTCTCTGATTGCCACTTTTGTAGAAAATTAGACCTTTTAATTTCAGTCCAATGAAACCATAATCTCGCGCTTTTAAAACCATGGATAACGGATGAAGTTGCCCTGAAACGGATGAAGCACTCAGAGCACTAAGCAGCAGAAGGTTTACAGATGGGCTTTCGGGGGCGGGCAGATATTGTCCAGCCAGGAGGAGGATTTCCGCCATATGGAACTCTGTTACATGGTAAGCATGAGCACGCTGCATGAGATTTTGCAGTCTGAAGCAAGACCCAACACCGCCTATCGGCTCCTGGCCAGCGAGGACACCGTCACTGTGGTCCACTACGGTCCAGAAGGCCTGATCAACCAATTTGCGTTCCCTATCATTTATCGCGTGGAAGACGTCCCCGAGGACGAAGGAACGCTCATGTTGATGGTGGCTACGGAACGCAGCCGCGAATGGCAGAGCTTCTGGGTGCCGCTGGAAACAAAATTGTCACACTGCTGCTCATTGAATACGGTGGCTTAATACCCGGATCGCCCGGCCCCATTCGTGGACAGCGAAGGCGCTCCCCGGTTTGCCGCCAGCTCCGCCATGATCGATCCGCTGCATGAAAGCGCCTGCTCCATGGTGGCCTCAACTCCCCAACTTAGAACGTCAAAACTTCCTTGCCCCTGCACCACATAATGATAGGCGCTCCCCGGATTGAGCCGGTCCGTAATGATGTCCGCCAGGTAGTTGCCTTGCCGGATGGTCAGTGTGGAGTGATTTGATCCAGCCATGGTTTCTTCCAGGGCCATGCGGTGCGCCTCAAGGACTAAGGAAATCACGCGGCGAGGAAAGCCATTCAACGGGTACTGGCAGAGCCCTATCGCAGGTTTGCCCGGATATGCCTCCTGCACCAGTTTTTCATAGCGCAGGAGCTGGTCGCAGCAATTGCTATCCTGGCACCGCGTATCCTTCAATGCCCAGGACATCTCACCGGCGGTCCGGAACCCGGTAAATCCGGCGGCAATTGCTTCCTCAATTGAGTGCTCCAGCATCTCTATCATTGTCTGCGGTTCAAATCTCCCGCCGGGAAAGTAAACCTCGTCCTCGGTATGGATTTCCAGCGCACCTTTTGAAGCCTGGGCCCCAGCATCAATGCCCAAAGATTCCAGCGCTGCAAAGATTCGCGGAATCAGATGGGGTTTCTGGGCACAGAAGCAACGCTCGCCCTTATTGAGACCGGCTGCCAGATAGGCAGCCAGGGTCTGGACCAGCATTCTCTCATCGCGATAAAAAAGACAAATGTGGTCCCCGCGCTTGAACTGTACCAGTGGATGTGATGGGAGCAGCAAAAAAACCTCCGTTTCGCACGCATATCTTGGCTATATAAAATGCACTCTATTAACCGATAAGTCAACAGCTTGCACTAAAAAACTTAGACTTCCTGGGGTATTGCTGCGGACTCAATTTTGCGCCGAGAGTCCTGCGATCTATAGCCGCCGCCCCAGCCTGCGGGGCTTGATATGTTTGAGCACGATTCAGTTTTTGCGGGTTCAGGAGAGGGTGGGCGTTCTGAGAGGGTGCGGAATGCAGATATCCCGCGATATCGGAGCCGCTTAAGCCCCATAAATGCTGCGATGCCATGTCCCAATGTTCGGCGCGTGTAATGACTGCCAGGCCTTGCCGCCATTTCATCGAAAACTAAGATGCGGTGTTCCAGCCGCGCCGTTGCTTTAGGACACGCTGTTTGTCGTCTCCCGATGTAAGCAAGCGGAATTGATCAAGCGGCAGTTTACCCACGCGGTTCAAGCCCGTCGGAAGATCGAAGATCAAAGGCAAATCTTCTTGACCAAAGCCGTCCGCCAAGTCCACCTCATGGCCGGGAGTTTGGGAATCAAATAAAGGCAGTTAGTTGACCGTGTGCATCAACAAACGGAACTTGTCCCGGGCCGATTCAGTTTGTAATGCATGCAGCAAGTTGAAATGGACGGGGACCTCGCATTTTGCGCAGGCTGGAAAAACGTGTTCTTTCAATAGAGTGGCTTCGTGTTTCAGCAGGTGCGGTTTGTGGGAGACGGAGTAACTCCCGCTCTGCGGAATTATCTGTCCTGTCTCAAATCCCTTTCTAATGTGACTTTTCATAACGATGGTCCTTTGGGGCCGCAAACTGTTATAGAGATCAAAATGAAGAGTGCGTCCCACCTGATAGTACCTTCCCACAAGTGAGGGCGCTGTTCCCAAAGGAACACCGTGCCCGAACACTTATCCCCAAAGACATCGGAAGCCTTTACCGCGTTTTAGAGCGATTTGAGGTATTCAATAATGGCCCAGCGATCGTCAGGGAGAGCGCCGGCCCCTTTCGCCATACCCGCGCGGCCATAAACGGTTTTCTTCTGCACCAGGGAATGCCAAGTATAAAATGACGAGTCCGACTTGCAGAGTTGCATAAGGGGTGAAGCTTTGGCAGGCATGCGCCACGAAATTTTTGCTCATGTAATGTTCAGCACGAAGGGTCGTCGCCCGACCATTCCCGACGATATGAAGGAACGCTTATGGACCCACATGGAAAGCATATGCAAGGAGAACAAGATAGGCGTGCATGCGATTGGTGGCACAACAAACCACGTCCACCTTCTGCTTGAACCTCCGCTCACGCTTTCCATGGAAGAGATGGTGCTTAAAATACAGGGGGAATCATCTGAGTGGATGAATCGCCAAGTAAGCAACTTTGCCTGGCAAGAAGGCTATGGCGGATGCAGCATCAGCAAAGCCCACGTTGGAAGGGTGGTGAAGTACATCCAAAATCAGGAGCACTATCATGCATCGACGACTTATGAAGAAGAGCTCCTCACTTTTTTAAAAGAGAATAGGATTCCTTACGACCCGCAAGATGTTTTTGGATGAGAAGAGTTTGATCAGAGCATATAGCTAATCCTGAGATCGCACCGCATTATAAAATCGGAAGACTTCAAAGGAATATGTGGAAGCGGTCGTTGGAGAGAAAAATAAAAGCCTGTTCCGTTATCCTTTCATTTCCCTTTTAATTTAACTGGCTGTAGCCTGGGCTTTTTGGGACGTTCGCCTGCGCTTGTACCAGATCATGGGGCCGGTAATTGCCATGATCACAAGAGACAGGCTGAAGACCAGAGCCAGCATCTGCGTAGGCCAGCCAAAAATGTCTCCGGTATGGTATTGGCGGTTCCAGAGCCGCACCAGTTTGAAGCCCAACGGGGCTGAACGGGCATCGGTGAGCATGCGGATCTTGCCGCTGTAGGCGTCGAGAAAGAGCTGGGTCCGGCCCGCGGGTGTGTGATCTTCAGGATATTTCATGATCACACGCACTGGAGCCTGCGGCTTTGCGGCCAGCAGTATAACCGTGACATGCGCTCCTGGCGCGCTCTTCTCTGCGATGGTGATGAGTTCATCCGAATCCAGTGGGCTCACGCCCTGTTGCACCGGGTCGGCGGGAAGCATTTTCGCGGAAGGCGGCGAACCTGTAAGCCGATCGGCCAGCCGCCCAGCAGGGCCTTCCCAATGAAGCGCAATGCCGGTCAGCGACAGCACCATGAGAAACCCCCACGCATAGATCCCAATTGCGTGGTGCATGTTGAAATGAAACGCCACGCCGTTCAAGTTCCAGCGAAAACGGCCGATCTTGCGCCGCCACCACAGGATGATCCCCGTCAGGTTCAGGATGAGCAGGCACACGGCCGACCAGCCGACGATCGCACTGCCGACTTTAGCGGCGAGAAAGTGCGTGTGAAATTGATGTACATAGACCATCAGGCGGTTGGCTTTTTCCACATCACCCATGACGGCTCCCGTATAAGGATTGACCGCGAGTTCTAATTCCTCTGGCGAGGGAGCAGGCTTGGCGTCGTGGTTCGCTTCCAGATCGGCCGCGATGGCCAAGTCCGTTTGCTGCGGGAGTGTCCATCCTGCTATGTGGTACTGCGGATAAGCTTGACCCATGCGACGAGTAATCTCATTCAGTGGAAGGCGCGCGCTGGATGGGGTTACTTTGACCAGGGAGCGGTTCAACAGGCGATCTATGGGACGTTCAAAGACCAACAGCGCGGCGGAAAGGCCAACAGCCAGCAGCGCCAGGGCGGTAACGAGTCCTATCCAGCGATGCAGGACGAGAATCAGTTTGCGGACATTCATAATGGAATTGACCAGCCCAAACACCCTTTTGTTCCAATTTTTTTAGGACAGGGGCCTGGCGATGAACGAATCGGGCCTGCCCCGCGGGGCCACTGAGGTCGGAAGCAATAGGTAGAAAAGGGCTTCAGAGATGTATGTCGTCCCTGAAACTGCGCGATCGGCTCTAAATTACTCAATTACTCAATTTCTAAATCCTTCCACTTCTTATCCACCAGCGCTTTGGTTTTTTCGTCCATCAGGATCTCGTCGGGCCAGGGGCGGGTGAAGCCTTCCGTCGGCCATTTGCGCGTGGCGTCAATGCCCATCTTGGAGCCGAAGTTGGCCAGGCGTGAAGCATGATCGAGCGAATCCACGGGGCCAAGCGTGAACTGAATATCGCGCTCGGGATCGATATTGTTGAAAACTTTCAGCACCACTTCGCCAATATCCTGCACGTTCACGTCTTCATCCACCACAACGACGCATTTGGTGAACATGGCCTGGCCCAGCGCCCAGATGCCGCTCATGACTTTGCGTGCGTGTCCGGGATAGGACTTGCGGATAGAGACGATCATAAGATTGTGAAAGACGCCTTCCACGGGCAGGTTCACGTCCACGATTTCCGGCAGCGTGAGACGCATTAGCGGCAGGAAGATGCGCTCCACGGCCTTGCCCATCCACGCGTCTTCCATGGGCGGCTTGCCCACGATGGTGGTGGCGTAAACCGGGTTCTTGCGGTGCGTGATGCAGGTAACGTGAAGCACCGGGTATTCGTCTTCCAGCGAGTAGAAACCGGTGTGATCGCCGAACGGGCCTTCAGTGCGGAGTTCGTCGAGCTTGACGTAACCTTCAAGCACGATCTCTGCCGACGCCGGAACTTCCAGGTCCACGGTTTCGCATTTCACCAGTTCCACGGGCTTTTGACGGAGGAATCCGGCGATGATGAACTCCTCGATCTCCGGCGGCGCAGGGACGATGGCTGAAAAAGTTAGTGCTGGTTCCGTGCCGATAGCGACGGCCACTTCCATCGTCCCACTGGGACGATCACCGGGGGCAAGCATGGAGCCTCCGCCGGAGCGGGCCATGATGGCGACGGCTGATCTTCTGTCCGCAGCCGAGGGCGGCCGCGGTCCACTTTTTTCTCTCACAGCCGAGGGCGGCTGTGCTCCTGACTTTTCTGAAGAACCAGCGCGCAGCATGTCGCGGTAATGCTCGGCGGCGACTTTCTGGCGCTGCCAGTGCATGCCGGCCGTGGTGGCGTCATAAACCTGGATGCGGTACATGCCGGTGTTGCGCTTCCCTGTTTTGGGATCGCGGGTGATGACGCAGGGCAAAGTGATGAAGCGGCCGCCATCCTGCGGCCAGCATTGGAGAACAGGAAAATCGAGCAGAGAAAAGTTTTCCTTCTTAATGACCTCTTTACAAGGACCGGTGGGGACAACTTTGGGAAAGAACTTGCCCATGTCGGCCAGCATGGGCAGCATCTTCAGCTTTTCCAGAAAGCCTTCCGGCGACTTCATGTTGAGCAACTGGCGGATGCGCTCGGCAATCTCGTCCAGACTGTCCACGCCCAGCGCCATTTGCATGCGGCGCTCCGACCCAAACTGATTGATCAGGACCGGGACGCCGTTTGCGCCTTTTACGTTTTCAAACAATAGCGCAGGCCCACCGGGGCGCCCATACTTTTTTGCCGCACCCTTGGAGACGCGGTCGGCGATCTCAGTGATCTCCAGAATGGGATCGACTTCAGTCTTAATCTTCTTGAGTTCGCCAGCGCGATCCAGTGCGGCGATCCATTGTCTTAAGTCGTCAAATGCCAAGCAGCACTCCTAGGCGATTAAATCTTGGGGTGAACCGAGGATTATATAAGGAAGAGAAGAGCACTCAGCAGTCGGCTAGAAGAGATTCACCGCAAAGGACGCGAAGGGCGCAAAGAACGAGGCATGGTTGAGTGCGTCTAACGCGCGCCAATCTTTCGGGCGAAAACGAGTGCCTTTCGAGCGACACAGACCCCATTCGGAACTTTGCGCTCTTGGCGTCCTTTGCGGCAAACCGATCTGAATGCTTCCCTACGCCCGACAACCTGAAAGCAGCAGCCCACATCCTATTCTTCGAGTAAACCAGTTTTAGGACCAAACCAGTTTTCCAGTAAACCAGCTTTTAAGCAATCATCCCAGGAGTTCCCGGTTCCATGGCCACAGCAATCAAAAACGAAAGCCAATATATTGACGCATTCCTAAAATTAACTTTGCGGCCCGCCTCAGCGTCTGACCTTATTCCCATGCTTAGCTCCCTTACGCCGGAACAGCGGCAGGATTTTGTGGAGCTGGCAGACTCAAACCATGTGGTGATCCGCGCGTTTGAGGTGCTGAACCGCGTTGCCGGCAACCGAGGAAATACCGACATCCAAGCCTGGGCGGTGGAAACGCTGGCCAAGGAGCGCGCCCGCATCTCCAATGCACTGAACCACCTGGAAGCGGTTTGTAATGCTCTGGAAGAAGAAGGCTGCCCCACGGTGGTGATGAAAACGCTGGACCACTGGCCCGACCTGGGCAATGATCTTGACCTGGTCTCCACGGGCCCAAAGACGAAGATTGTGAATGTGTTTACCAAGCGCTTTGGCGGGAAGGTGGAAGCGCGCAGCTGGGGTGACAGGCTGGCCTGCAAATGGAATTTCTCCATTCCGGGATTGCCAGAGTCGATTGAGACGCATGTTGGCCGCCTGGGCCAGACCGGTGAGCATATTGGCCTGGCCAAGCGCTGCATTGATCGCCGGGTGACGATACGGCTGAACGGCAACGCATTTTATGTGCCCGCGCCGGAAGAGCGGATCTTTGCCGCCACGTTGCAACGCATGTATCGGCATTTTTATTTCCGTGTGTGTGACATCCTAAACGCCGCAGCAATCATTGAATCCGGCAAGGTGGATTTCCGCGAACTGCGCAATGCCGCGACCGTGGCAGGCATCTGGCCGGGCGTGGCCAGCTTTCTTAAGATTGTTTCTGACTATGTACAGCGCTATCGCGGCACGCCGCTGGAACTGCCGGCTGAGGTGATTGCCGCCGCCACCGTAAATGGCGATAAGATTTACACTCGCGCGCGCTTCTTGCGCGTGCCCATCATGCCGTACGGAGCCCGGCTCTATACAAAACAAATTACCCAGGCTGCGTTCAGCGGCAACGTTCCAGCCACATTCCGCTTGAGCCTGCTGCCGCCGCTGGCATCCGCCGCGGCTGTGGCCTTCAAGATTACCGGCAGCGATAAAGGTGTCTGGTAGCGCTAGTTAGAGTTTCATTCTTTGAACGCAGAAAAGAGCGACGGTTGGTTTTCCGTCGCTCTTTCTGTTTTCGTCGACCAAACTTGCCCGCCGCCTAGCGATGGTGGGAGCTGGAGCCTGAGTGTGAGTCGCTATGGCCGCCTCCACCACCATGCGACGATGAACCGCCGCCCCTATGGGACGATCCTCCGCTCGCGTGGGATGAATATCCGCCGTTGCCGTGCGATGAGTAGCCGCCACCGCTGTTGCGCGATCCCGATCCTGAGTATGAGCCCCGAGATTCGCTGCGTGGCGCCGGCGGATTGTAGCGAGGTTCATTGTGCTGGGCCGGCGGATTATATCGGGGGTCGCTTCCCCGTTGCGCGGGCGATGAATTACCCGGCTGTTCTCGCGGCGTCACAATGGGCCGATGCAGATCAAGCGGAGGCCTGCTGTTTCCGCCAGAGTTGCCCTGCGATGCGTGGTCAACGCGGTCTGCAGCTGAAACTCCGGGGCCTGAACCGTGATCTACAACTGAACTATGATCGGCGCTAGAACCGCGGCCCGCGCTCGAACCGTGATCGGCGCTGGACGGGAATTTCTGCCAGCCACCGCTTTCCGGCGTGTGCGAATTCTGTCCCACGTTGCGATCAGGAGATTGCGACATTCCGGAATTAATCTGATGGTCGTTTATTTGACGATCATTTACTTGGCGACCGTTCATCTGACGATCATTTATCTGATGATTATTCACTCCGTTGGAAGAGCTTCTCGGATTTCCCGACGATTCAGAGCGGCCGTTGGCGACGTCGCCACCGGAATGGCTTGAGGGCGAACCAAATTTGCTCCAACCACTGTGGTCGGGGCGGGAATGATCTTGCGCCGTGTTGCCTGGAGATCCAGCAGCGCTAGATCCGCTGTTGGGTGTATGGGCATTGTTCATGCCTGACTCTGTGCGGCCTTTTTCGTTAAACGAGTGCCCCGCGCCGCTGTTCTGACCGCCGTTTGCTCCGCCGCCAACATTGCCGTGAGAAGCGCCGGCAGCTTCTGGTCCCACAACGCGCTGAACGCGCTGCATCTGGTCATGGAATGATTCCTGCCTTGCGGCAGGAGGCGCGTGCCTGGTAAAGAAGCGATCGCTGTTGCGCGTCTGAATTCCCGCAGGCGCGCCGGAGTTGCCGTTGCCTGCGTGCAGGCTCTCACGCGAAGGGACAACGGGAACGTTGCCGGTCATCACGCTGGATGTGCGCAGTTCATGCTCTTCCACGCCGTGACGCCAGCCTTCATGGCCGCCGCGACCAAAATTTTCGGCCGACACACTGGTGATTGCGCCGCGAACGTGTGGGTTGGTCAACGCCAGATGCGCGTTGGAGAAATATGGCTGACGTCCGCGCACGGCGAGCGGAGCAATATAGTTGCCGCGGCCGTGGAAGTTGTTAATCACATTAATGTTCGTGATATTGACCACGTTTACGCGATTGAAGCCGCGTCCGTACCAGGGATAAAACGGATCATGCGGGCCCACGGGGAACCATCCAATGGAGCCAAAGCCGAAGCCGGAGCGATGTCCGAAGCCGACAAAGAAGACGAACGCCGGAGACCACAGCGGACGGTAGCCGATATAAAGAGGACCAGGCCACCAGCACCAATTATTTCCGTAATAAAACCAGCGGCCGTAGTGATAAGGCGCCCAGCCCCACGGCTCATAAGACACCCATGTCCAGCCGTAATATGGCTCCCAAACCCAGCGCCCAGTCTGATATGGGGCCCACGTTGCTTCCTGATAAGGCTGCCAGACGTTCCCATATCCCGGGACGTAAACCCAATGTCCATAGCCATCAAGATCATTCACGCCGGTGTAATAGCGGTTGGTGTGGCCAACGCTCTCTGAATCCCGCACGATGTGGTCTCGATCGCTATTCCAGCGGT
Organism: Acidobacteriaceae bacterium; assembly: GCA_027307045.1. Taxonomy (GTDB): domain Bacteria; phylum Acidobacteriota; class Terriglobia; order Terriglobales; family Acidobacteriaceae; genus Angelobacter. The sequence continues at coordinate 16,906 of DAHUXR010000058.1, read as the reverse complement.
CCCAATCGTCTTTCTCTGGCGCGCTGCTGACTTTATATTCCGGCTGGTCCGTGCCGCGGATGGTAATAATCTCGCCTTCGCGCACACGAGTGCTGCCCTGCGGCGTGGTAATTTCCGCTTCGCCCTCACGCACGATCACATCCGTTTGCGAGTCTGAAACCACCTGCACGCGGTAGCGTCCCGGCCTGAGCGGACGCACCGCCACATTCGGCGAATCGATTTCCACATCCGCTTCGCTGCCTTTCAGCATGGTGTAACTTGCATATCCCTGCCCGACCTGCACTTGAATGCGCCGGGGCGTCAGGTCAGCAATCTTGGCCTGGCTATGCGCCGCCAGCCGCAGGATATTGGCATAGTCAAGCTGAATTTCCGTGCGCGCATTCTCGCCCGTCGCCACCTGGTCACCGCGCACCACCGGCGCGTTGATCGACGTGCTGCCCCAATCGCCGCTATCACCGCGCTGCGTTGAAACATCGCCATGGATAAAACTGATTCTGGCCACTACCGGCGCCGGCCCTTCACTACGCGGAGCGGCTTCGCCGGTTGGTCCTTGCGGATAATCCTGCGACGGCCCTGGTCCTTGCCCGTCACTCGCGGGCGCTGCGTTGCCATTCGACCCGTTATCGTAATCCTGGTCCTGCGCAGATGCGCCCACCGCTAATCCTGCCACCGCGAATAATATGATTGCTAACCGTCTCACCGTTTTCATGCGGTCCTCGTCTGCACCTTTTAAGCGGCGCGCCGGGGATCAGTTCGGCGCGCCTTTTTGCTTCCCTCTTGTAAAGCTACTTATTCAACCGTTGACAAGGTAATTGCAACTTCCGGGCCAATCGGACGGAGAGATATCTGCATGATTCAGCGGTCTTTAGCGGAAGTTATGATACGCAGGCGGAATCGGTGGTGGTTTTCAACCAGCCAAAGCGGTGGATTTAGGCCGGGAGCCGCGTACCTATATGACGCGTGCGAGTTTCGTGTTTCAAAAATCCCGCTCCTTCTCCAGTCGCGGCGCGCCGCAAACCTCACAGAACCAGAACCGCCGCCCCGACAAACGCATTGCGGAAGTGCTTTGTTTGCAACAAGAGTTGAAAAATGGTGGGTGGGGTCTGGGTCTTGGCCGAAAATACCCGGGCAGAGGGACGCAAAGTGAGCTTCGCCGATTTAGGTCCTTCAATCGCGGCAAAAGCCGCCGCTCTTTCAGGATGACAGTTTGAGGCGCGGCGAAGTTGCGCCGCGCGCGGCTTCATGTGATCGCACGAAATCGCCGTCATCGCGCGTGATCGGAAAGTCAAAAACTCACGGATGACACAGATTGGAAATGACACGTCCGGGATTGAATCGCGCAAACCCTTTGCAATCCTAGTTGGGCATGGGGGAGGGGGAGGTTGCAAGAGTCGCCCAGAATCGCGCGACTCAGAAGAGAAAACCGCTGCGACTGATCTTGGATGCAAACTACCTGCGGACGCAAAGGCGGTTACGGACAAGATCTCACGCTCCCCTGGCCGTGCGCTTTGGTGCCTCAGCGGTGGTTCGATTCGGAATAACCGATGGAACGACCTGGGAATATCAGGCTGTGGAGGGATCTTGACCGGCGGCGGCTGCCTTGGCTTTCTTGTTGACTGACTTATCTTTGGATAGAACAACGTCAGCCAGTTCCAGGAACCGCGAGTTGTGGGTACTTTGGCCCTCGCCATACTCGGAAGAATGTCCCCCTCCAGTGAGATTCGATTTTGGGTTGATCCACATTCCGGGGTTTTCGGGTTTGGTATCCATATGTCTGATTAGAACACGCGCCATTGAGAGTAGCTGTATAAAAGAGCACACTGCGTGGCGCGATGATATCCTTGCACATTCCAAGACGCTCCTGGAGGACCCGCTGGCCGCCATGAAAAACCTATTCCTGCTGTTGATTGCGGTGTTCGTCACGGGTCTCGCGCCGATCGCGCCCCAGCCGCAGTCTTCCGCAAGCATGGCAGGCAAGACCACCGCGGTCGCGGAAGATGGCGCAGCAGCCGCTCCCGCAAAAGAAGCTTCATTCAACGGCGCTTCATGGTGGAACTACGTGAAGGTGCTTGGCCTCTGACGATGTGGAAGGCCGCGAAACCGGAAGTCGCGGCTTGCGCAAGGCGCAGGAATACATTGTTGAACGGCTAAAAGCCGCTGGACTCGAGCCAGTGGGTTCACCGTCGTACTATTTACAGAAGGAGCCAACGCCGATGCTGGACAATGCAAGACAAAGATCGACGCGTCCATGCCCCATCTGCTGCACGGCGAACGCTCGGGAAATTGCATTGGCCACATCGCCCGGCTTGTAGGTCGGACGCGCCTCCAGGACCAGCGCTGCTTCTCCGGCAACCAGCGGAGTGCTGAATGACGTTCCCCAGCCTGCCGCATAGTTGCCGCCCGGATAAGTTGTGACGACGCCTTCGCCGGGGGCCGCGATGAAAATCGAATTCGTGCCAAAGTTGGTGAAACTGCTCTTAACGTCAGAGTTGCTGGTGGAACCCACTCCGATCACGCTGTTATAGGCCGAGGGGAAAACAAGTATCTGTCCACCGTCGTTACCTGAAGCCGCTACCACTACCACATTCTTGCTGAGAGCGTATTGGATGGCATTTTGCAGAGCGGGCGAACTCTGTGCAATTTCAAAACTCATGCTGATAACGTTCGCGCCATTGTCCGCGGCATAATAAATTGCGCGAACGATGTTAAAGAGATCGGAGCTTCCGTCGCCGGCAAAGGCCTTCAAGGGCATGATGTGCGCGCCGGGGGCCACCAGGTGGACCAGACCTGCCGTCATGGTTCCGTGTCCAAACTCGCCCGGAGGTCCATCCAAAATGCTGGTGGTTGACTGGCTGAGAATCGCCACCGTGGAAGCGTTCAACTGCACCAGGTTCTGGCCATCAAGAATGCTGGTGGTGGACTGCGCCAGAGCGGCAGCCATCGCCGGGCTCAAATCGACCAACTCAGAGGGATCGGCCACATTTGAGATGAAATTGAAACCTGAAACTAAAGCGGATTGCAGTGCCGCATGGGACGTATCAACGCCCGTATCGATTACAGCAACCGTGATGCCCTTGCCGATGAAACCGGAAGCCAACTGCAAGTCATGCTGGCGGATGATGGTAGTGGCGGGCTGTGTCACATAATTGCTGGCGACTGGCGCCCCGTAATAATTCACCACGGTGCGGCCCGGCAGGCCATCCAGAATCGATGTGGTGGACTGGGTCAGGCTGGCGTTTGTTGCCCCGGACAACTCAGGCACGCCGAGGGCGCGGTCCTGCTCAAAGCTCTGCACATCGCTGTCTGTGGAAATACTGGAATCAATCGAAGAAGTCGAAACCAGGAAAACGCCATGTGAAGAGCCCTGTGTCAATTGCGTAAGACCGTGTCGCCCGCATACGTCCTGCACTTTGTCAGGCGAGGTCACCAGGACGAAGTTGTCCTGTCCCCAGAGCAACAGGCCCGTCAAAAAACACAAGCCGACACAAATTTTTGCAAGCACACTGAATCTGCCGCTCAGAGAAGGACGCCACTTGCTTCGGAAGGGCCTTCCATCCCCTGACGCATCAAAAAAAGCCGGCTCTGTATTTAACGGCTTTAGAAGCAGATTCTTTCGTGCTACTGTCTGTTCCGCCATTCCGTCTCTCATATCGCAAATCTTCCCTTGGTAGTTTGCCATGCTGAGTCGCATCGCCCTGTGACGGCGGTCGCTCCTAGCAACCGCGTTCAGTTTGTTACGCTCAAATACACGGAAGCACCGGGCACGACGCTAAAACTAGCCATGTTTCCCGCATCATGCCGAGATCGCCTTTTGTCGATTCCGTCGACCTGTGGGGAGTATAGCGAGAGTGTCTGCCTAGGATGTAAAGGATTTTCTTTACCAGCACAAAAAGAGCAGCATGAAAACGAATAAGAAACGAACTATATAGCTACTGAGGGCCGAGCCTCAGCATCGATTAAAGTATTTATTTTAAATGGAATATGCTGAAACATGTCAAGTCAAACAAGGGTCGCCAATCGAGAGGACGGTGTAGATTAGCCAGTCCTAATAAACGCTCAAATAAGATCTGAAATCAAACAAAATTCTTAGACTTATTAATAAATTCTTGTCGCTCTGAGGGGGAGTACTTGGCGAGTGAAGGCTGGACTTACTTGCCGCTGGTACCGCTGGTGCTTGTGGTGCTCGTTCCGCTGCTGCTGACAACGTTCATGAGCGACTGATAGAGATCGATGCGACCATAGCCCATGTCACTAATCTGCTTGGTCTTCGAGAGTGCATTGGTGATATCGCCCGGTTTGCTCGCAGGGCGCGCTTGCAATACCAGCGCTGCTGCGCCGGCTACCATCGGAGTGCTAAAAGATGTTCCCCATCCCGCCGCGTAGTTGCCGCCCGGATATGTTGTGATGACGCCTTCTCCTGGGGCGGCAAAGGTAACCACGCCGGAACCATAGTTGGAGAACGAGCTTCTAAGATCAGTGCTGGTGCTGGAACCGATTCCCTGAACTCCACCATAGCTGGCGGGATAAACCAGGGTTTTCAAGCCATCGTTGCCGGATGAGGCAATCATGATCACATTCTTGCTGAGCGCGTACTGCACAGCAGCCTGCAATCCTGGCGATGACTGTCCCATGCTGAAACTCATACTGATCACGTTGGCGCCGTTGTCCGCGCCGTAATAAATGGCCCGGATAATGTCTGAAAGGTTTGAAGAACCATCGGCACGGAAAGCTTTGAGCGGCATGATCTTGGCCGTCGGGGCCACCAGATGCACGATTCCCGCCGTCATGGTGCCATGGCCGAACTCAGCCAGCGAGCTATCTAGAATCGAGGTTGTAGACTGGTCCAGAATCGAAGTCGTGGACTGGTTCAGAATCGCCGTCGCCGAATTAAGTACCAGGAGGTTTTGCGCATCCAGGATACTGGTGGTGGATTGCTGCAACTGTGCGGCTACTGTGGGATCAAGGTCCGCTAGCTCAGAGGCGCCCAAGGTATCGCGCGTAAAGTCATAGCCGGGAACCAGCGCGCCAGACAGAGCCGGATGGTTCAGATCCGCGCCCGTATCGATAATTGCCACGGTGCCGAAGCCAGTGAGCTTTGTAGCTGTGCGGGCATCGCCCAGGCGAATGATACTTGTTGCGGTCTGCGTGCTGTAATTGCTGGGAACCGTGCTGCCGAAGAAGGGAACCAGTGTGCGCCCAGGCAGCGTATCCAGAATGCTGGTGGTGGATTGAGTCAACGTGGGCTGTGTAAGCCCGGTCAATTCCGGCAACACCGCGCGTTGCTCCGGCTCAAAACCAACTACCATTAGATCAGATTGAACTTCGGCTTCAGTGCCGGCAACATCGGCGGATGCCGACGTCACCAGCATCACGCAATTCGTGCCGTCATAAAGCTCTTTTACGATCGTGAGACCGTGCTGGTTTACCACGCTCTGCACGTTGCTGGGGGACGCAGTGAGAATGTAGCTTGTCTGCGCAGTCAGCGGCAGACCAAGCGCCAGACACACTAATAGAAGTTGAAGAAATTTCCTCATTGTCCTTGTCCCAGATCCAATGCAATGTTTTTAAAGCGGTTCCCTACAGTTGGGGCGTCTTGCCTAACTGTACTTCCAGTTCCTGGCCCCTGGACTCAAGCGGTACCAGCAAGCGAAGATCGCTTTCCGGCACGTACTCAAGCTGGAATTCACCAAAGGTATTGCTGATCGAGCGGGTAACTTCACGATTTCCTGCTACCAGAATTACGGGGAGGTTGGCCAGCATTTCGTCCGGCGTTTTCTGGTTGGCAATCTGGCCAACCAGCACCATGCTGGCAGATCCTTTTTCGTGCTCAAATCGAAGATCGACGGAATAGTCGCCGGCATGGAAAAGCACCTGGCGATTGATCTGATGGGTTCCGCGTACGCCAACTGGCTGCGGATCATTCACGCTGTCGTAAACCAGGGTTGCCCACAGACGCTGCAGGGCAGACCGGCGGGGCGCTTTGGCCATGCCGATCATTGCCTTCACCTGCTGTTCTGCGGCCCGAGGAATCTGATATGACGCTTCGCGCGAGCACACCGCCGCGAACTTGGACAACAAACTTTTGATTCTCTCGCACCTGGAGCAGCCACCCTGTAAATGGGCCTGCATCAGCCTGTGCTGATCGCTGGAATCGGTGTTCCTCACGTAATCAGCCCACTCTGTAATATCGAAATGGCGAACAGCTTCGGTCATAAGGTGACTTTTCCCCGTCTTGATATCAAGGGGGAACACGGCTTCCGGGTCCATGTTCCCCTTTTTAGCAGTCGACGGATGAGCCTGCTTCTAAGCATAAGAGTGGAGCATGGGACCAAAAATATAGGCAGAGTACGATTTTTATTGCTCATGAGAATTTTCCCACCAGGGCAAAGGCCGCCCAATAGTAGGGATGGCGGTATTTTCCCTTCAATTTTAGGACCGCGCTTCGCAGTGCATTCGCTTTATTGGCGGTGGCACGGTATCCCTCATAGAAATCCCGCATAAATTCGGCGGTACTTTGATCATGGACCTCCCACAGACTCACCATTAACGTCTGTGCGCCGGCATATAACAAGCCCCGCACTAGGCCAATCAGTTCATCGCCGCCGATCACCACGTTCATCCCAGTCCCGCAACCGCTCAAGGTAACCAACTCGGCATCAAACTGTAATTGATATAGATCAAATAGACTTAGCAACGAATTACCCAGCCGGATGGAGGAGAACATTGGGTTGTCCTGGCGAAAATATCCGTGCGTGGCAATGTGGATGAACCGGCTGCCGGGCCCGTGGAGGCGTAACTGCTCCTCAGTAGCCTGCTCTCCCATAAAAAGCCGTGCGTCTCCCATCGCCGATGCCACAAAATGGGCCTCTTCTTCGATAAAAGGCGCGCGTACGTCTGGGACCGCCAACACCAAAGTTTCCGTATTACCGGCCGGCAATGGCTTTGCCTGACAGACAGCAAAGATGCTGCTGCTGGGCGCATAAGAGACAGAAAAATCGTCTATGATGTATCGCGTTCCATCGGATAACGCGTGAAATGGCAAATAATGCAGAAACGCATGCGGGACAATAATCAGGTGCTCAGCCGTAAGCTGGTCGCGGATTGGTGCAATCAGCAGCGCATACAGTTCTTCCAGATGCGCCTGCGTGGCTTCCAGAAGGGCCTTTTCCAGAGGCTGGATATAGTCTGGTCCCAGGCGAAACTTGGCCAGTTGAAGTTGCAACAGACGGAGCTTTTCCCTGACGCCATTGACGTCGCCCAGGGCCACAATCTTGAATTGTTTTCGCGAAATCAGGCAGACATAAAAACGGTTGCGCGCCGTGTAATATTCCAACAGCAGCGCGTTCTCCGGCAGAATCTCCTGCAATTCTTCCACTAAAATTGTTTTGGCGCTTTGCAGGCTGGCAAATTCCCGGTCAACACTTTGCACCTGTGAAAATGCCTTGACCAGTGCGTCTTCATATTTGCGGCTTAGCAGGCGCAGTTGCTGGATTCGCTGCTTCGAACTTCCCTCAGGATTCAACTCCTCAATCTCGATCTGGTGATATGTCCAATTTAGTTTTTGTCGCAGGTCGCGAAATTCTCCCATGGCGGGGGATAGGGCTTTCGGCTCCCGGGAAGCAATGGACGAAGCGCGAAAGGCAATCAGGTCAGCCAGGCTGCGCGACTTGGCCTGCTCAATATATCCAAACGCCTCTTTCTGCGCCCGCACGCCAAAACTCACCGCCAACGACGTAACCACTAAACCTTCATACACGGCCAGCTTGTTCTTGAGAAATGCAATCTTCAGCTCTTCCTTGCCCAGGTTACTGCGCAGGTCTTCCAACTTCTTGAATGCCTGTTCATAAGCCTGCCGTGCAAGCTCGGTATTGCCGCTTGCTTCTTCCGCCTGGCCCAGCATGAAATAGGCCTGATACGTGGCGGGCGATTCGATGTGGGTCAAACGTGAAAGCGCCGCGCTGCAATAACGGCGTGCTTCTTCCGGATCGGCTCCCCGCAGTTCGATTGCCGCCAGCAACAGCTCGCATAGTGCCGCTTTTGATGGCAGCACAGAGTTGCTGAAATAGTGCAACGCCTTCAGGGCCAGATCTTCAGCCTCGTCATTTTCGCCGGCTTCGTAATACACCAGCGCCTTATACAGATCAATGAGCCCCGGCCACAAATCATTGTGTTCCTTTACGAACAAGGCGCGTGCGCGGTCAAAACTCTCAAGCGACTGCTTATATCGTCCCTGCTGGCTGATGGCGATGGCGGAAAACGTGGCCGCCTTGGCGGCTTCATACTTCATGCCGAGTTTGGTAAAAGCAGCAAAGGCATCGAGCGCCAGTTCGGTGCCGCCTTCAGTAAGGTTTAATTCAAGATAAATCTCTGATTCGTCAAGGTCACACAGCGCCTGGTGATAATGGTCGCCCAGTTCGGCGCAGAGCGCTCGCGTCTGGTCATAGAGTTCAATTGCGCGCAGGTACTCTCCCCGCAGGTAATGCAGGTACGCCACGTTGTAATCGGCTTCAGCCACCAGCAGAGAGAAGCCATGTTCCATGCAGTGCTGGCGGGCCAGGCGATAAGTTTCCTCCGCGCGGGGAAAATCATTCAGACTGATGTAGCAGACAGCCAGGTTTCGCAGTACGGCGGCAATGTCCAGGGGTTCGCCGCATTGAAGGAATTCGTTATAAGCTCCTTCATAGAGGTCAACCGCTTCCTGGAATCTATCCTGCCGGTAATAGATATTGGCAATATTGCTGTCCAGCCTTGCCAGTCGAAGCCGGTCTTTATGTGCGTGAAAAATTGACCGCGCCTGCTCCCCCAGTCGAAACGCCCTTTCATACTGACCGTCATAAATCAGGCTTTGCAGCGCGCCGCTAATCGTGCGGGCATAATCAAGGTCACGGCCAAGACCCTCAAAGATAGCCAGCGCCTTTTCATATTCCAGGATGGCCTGCTGATATTTTCCTGTCAGGTATAGAACATGGCCCACGGCGCGTGCGCTTTGCGCGGTTGTGCAGGGATCATTGATCTGGGCCGCGATCCACGAGCCGGCCTGGGCCACCCTGTCGGCTTTTTGCAGGTCAACCCGCGCAAATGTGACCACCGCCTTGTAGAGAGAATCCACGGCTGCGGTGCTGCGTGTTTGCGGACGCACAGCCAGAAAAGCGCGGCGCTGCTCTTCGTCGGCAATGGCCGCCAGGTCTGTCACCCATTGCTCTAACCCGAAATTCTGTTCCTGTGCGGCCATTTAGAAGCCCAGCTCAGACAGGATCTTTTGCAACCGGTTCAGGCAACGGCCCCTGATAAAGCCTATCGATCCGGTCGCCAATCCCAGCTTCCGGGCTACCTCGTTGTAAGCAACCGGCGGCTGTTCATAGAACAGCAACTTCACCAGTTCCGCGCAACGCGGCGTAAGCCGCAGGATCGCGTCGCGCACAGCCTGCTCCTCCTGGACCTCTTGCAACACCATGGGAGCGGCCGCGATTTCCTCCGCCAATTCCTGTTCCATCGCATCAAGCTCAACTTCTCCGCGCTGCTGCTTCTTCCAGTGGAAACACTTATGCGTCGCTACAGTGATCAGCCACGAGCGCAGCGACTCAATCTTTCTCACCTTGGAAAGATTGGTAAAAAGATCGATGCAGACGTTCTGGAAAATGTCTCCGGCATCGTCCGGGCTGAAACCGTACTTAACCGGCACGGAATAGATGAGGCGTTTGTACTTATCGATGAGCGTATTCCATGCCTTCTCATCGCCGCTCAAACACTCCTGTACCAGCCGCTCGTCTTCGGCTGTCCCTGCGTCCCGTATTGGGGATAAAGTCAGTTCCTTGGTGTTTTCTTCCATCAAATTTTCCGGCGTTGCTTTCCGGTTACTTCTTTCCGGCAGGGGGGTGCCAAAAAAGTTCTTCCGCGTTCCAAAAAGTATACTGTTCAATGATGGCTGGATGGAAATTACCGAGGTTTTCCTGCGCTCCGACCAGAATATCCGGGCTGGCCAGGTACACCATGGGGAGTTGCTGTGCCAGCACCTCCTGTACTCGATCATAGATTTTTTTGCGCTGCTGATAATTGAGCGTAACCAGTTGCTTCTGCATGAGTTCGTCCAGTTCCGCTTCCCATGGCGTGGCTGGAGCTTTCTCACCCAGGTGCCACAAGTGAGTCTGCCCGCTGGAAACCAGGACGTTCATGTCCGGCGTTGGATCGGCATCGCCGCTGACCAAACCCATTACGATGGCGTCATAGTCGTGAGTGTTCAGCACGCGATCTGTGGCCGAACGGATTTCCATCGGCACTACATGTGCGGAAATCCCCACCGCCTTCAGGTCATTCTGTACCAGGGTCGCTATCTGTGCGCGCTGCGTGTTGCTGGAACCCACCAGAATCGTAAACTCCACAGGCTGTCCGGTTGAGTCGATAAGGGTGTTGTCGCCCTTCCATGAAAATCCAGCTGCCCTCAGCAAGTCACGCGCATGCGACACGGAGTGCGCTGGCACCGCTATGGACGAGTCGAACCAGCCTTTATTGCCGGGACTGACATGGGTCGCCAGGGCCGCGGCGCGGTTACGATATACCAGCCGGATTATGCTTGCCCGGTCAATGGCCGCGGAAACCGCCTCGCGAAAGCGCACGTCACGGAACCACTTTTGCTTACGCGCCACCTCAGGAAGACGCCCTTCGGTATCGCTATTTAGGTTGAACATCAGGAAGTTGTATTCAAGTCCGGGGCCCGCATCGTACATCTTGAAGTGCCTTGTCTTCTCTTCGGCCTCCAAGGTGGCATAGTTGTCCGCGCTCAGGCTGCTGATGATCTGTGAATCGCCTGCCTGAAAGCGGATCACCTGCGCGTCCTGCGTGGGAACAACGATAAATGTCAGCTCGTCGAGATACGGAAGCCTTTGTCCTTTGCCGTCAACCTTCCAGTAATAAGGATTGCGCTCAAGAACGACCCTGTCGCCGGGAACAACCTGCTTCAGGCGAAACGCTCCCAGTCCGGCGATCTTTTCCGGCGGCGTGCTAAGCGTCCATGCCTGGCCAATCTTCCCTTCCTGATAATCCTTTTCCAGCAAGTGCCGCGGGAGAATGGCAAGTCCATCGAATACCCGCTCGGCTGCGGAGTAAGGCGAGGGGAAGGTGAAGCGCACTGTAAACGCGTCCAGCTTTTCCACCTTAACGGCCTTGCCGGAAATAATCATCAGGTCGCGCTGTGAAGAATGCACTTTCTCGTCCAGATACATCTGAAAGGAGAAGAGCACGTCATCCGCGTCGAATGGCTGACCGTCAGAAAATCGCAAGCCGCGGCGCAGCTTCAACGTGAAGACGGTCCCGTCTTTTGAAACAGTCCATGACCTGGCCAGCGCGGGCTCGGTTTTCTGTGTAGCCCGATTGATATGAATAAGATCGGCCTGGAGGCGAGCATTAATCCCGAGAGCATTCTGGTCGATGGCAATGACTGGATTGAGCGTCCGAGGTTCAGAACGCTGGGCGATTACCAGTTTCCCGCCGCGAATGCCTGCTTCTGACGTGGTGCGAAAGAGATCTTCCTGTGCGGCGGTCTGCGTGGCGGTCTGCGTGGCAGTCTGCGCAGTCGCAAAAACCGGCAGCAACGCGGCAGCGACGAACAGCGTAGCTCCTTGTAACGCCAAGAAAAACCGCTTTCTCTTCTGGATTAAATATTTGATTTTATCCGCTCCTGCAGCGTCTCTGCCAATGAGTGATACGCCAGAAATACGGGAACGGGCGCCAAGCCGGGCAAGAGCATCCACCAGTAAGAAACCAACACGTGATATTGCTGGGCCTGCGCCAGCATGTTGCCCCAACTGGGAAACGGCTCGCCGATTCCCAGCCCCAGAAATGACAGGATGACCTCCGCCAGAATGAACTGTGGAATCAACACCACCATCTGCGTGAGCAGCACACGGAAAGTCAGCGGCATCAGGTGCCTGCGCAATAGATAAGTGTTGGACGCGCCAAAGCCCCGCGCGGCCAGCACAAAGTTGCGCTCGCGAGCGCTCAGGATCACGCCTCGAACCAGGCGTGCCGGACGGCTCCAGCCGACTATCCCAATCACCGAAACCACCAGCAGAAATGCGGTCACAGGACTGATCTGCAACGGCAGGAACGCCCGCACGGCAATCAGGAGATAGAACCATGGAATCGTGATAAAGACCTCGGCAAAGCGCATGGCGGCATCGTCCAGTCGCCCGCCGTACATTCCGGCAATCCCGCCCAGCAGCAGGCCGGTGAAGGCAGAAAATACAGCAGCCACAAAGCCGGCAAATAGTGACACCTGCCCGCCATACAGCAGACGCGAAAACTGGTCGCGGCCAAAACCATCTGTGCCCATCAGGAAAAGATTTGCGGGCGCTGGAACGCCGAACAGATGCCGCGTGGAAGAGAACGTCCCAAGGATGGTGTATCTGTCTCCCTGCGGGAAAAATTCAATGCCGGCTCGCTGCGAACAATCCTGCTGATATTCATCTAGAGCGTTCTCAGCCGCTTTGGTGACATAAACGAACGGTCGAAAATGAACCTTTCCCGCGCAGTCCACAAAGTGCAGGCGCGTGGGCGGAGCGTAAGGATGCTCGCGCTCCTGCGTCTCAAAACTGTAGGGCGCAACAAATCCGGCCAGCACGATGACAGCGTGAACGGCGACGAGAAACCAGATTGGCCAGCTGAGGCGGAACTTTGTGTGAAATTCCGAGCGGAGCGAGGAATCACTATCCCGACCACTGTTTTGTGGGTTCATAGCAAAACCTCACGGCCCTTTTTGGCGATATGGATCTCTCTTTGCCCTCCCCACCGCGCAAAGAACGCGCGGCAGAGACCCCGTTGAGATCGGGATTTCTGAAAAAATGGCTTATTGTTACCAATGCTTTTTGGGTTCATAGTGGAACCCTCAAGAGCCTTTGGCAATAGGGTTCCCTCGCTGCGCTCGGGACTATACAAAAAACTTTTCATGCCTGCCTCCGGATCCGCGGATCAAAGGCATAGAGCAGCACATCGCCCAGCAGATTGCCTGCAATCAGAAATACCGTGGAGAGCATCACGGCGCCAATTACTACAAAAAGGTCGCGCGCCAGGATCGATTCCAGCAAGAGCGGCCCGATGCCCGGCCAGCTCATTACCACCTCGATTAAAAGCGAGACGCTCAGCAGCATGGCCACGGAAAGCCCAAAGAGCGAGATCAGCGGATTGGCCGCCGCCGGCAGCGCATAACCAAAAAGCAGCTTGAAGCGGGGCAGCCCGTGACCTTCAGCCGCGCGCATATAAGAGGACTCCAGAACCTCGATTACGCTGGCGCGAACATGACGCAGAATGATCGTCAATGATCCCACCACCAGCGCCGCCACCGGCAAGACCATATGCCAGCCCAGATCGCGCAGCCATGCCCATGTGCCCTGGTCTTGCGCATTGATAGACGTCATGCCTCCCACAGGAAACATCCCGGTTTTCAAGGCCACCAGCAAAGCCAGCAGAGCGATGAGCACGTCAGGCAGCGCGAGCAAGGCAGAAGTTCCGCCGGAAAAAAGCCGGTCAGCCCAACGCCCTTTCCATCCCGCAGCCAGCACGCCCAGCGGCACTGCGATCAGCCATGAAATCAACAGAGCCGGAACGCTGAGCAGCAGCGTATTGCGGGCACGCGGCCAAAGCAGAGTGGACGCCGGAGTGTTGTACGCGAATGAGTAACCAAAGTCGCCCCGCGCGGATGATTTCAACCACCGCCAATAACGCTCCGGTAGCGGTTGGTCCAGACCGTATTGAGCGCGAAGCATCGTGATCGTCTCCGGCGATATCTGCGAGTTCATCTTCATCTCGCTCAGGAAATCTCCGGGCGCGGCCTGAAACAGAAGAAACAGGAGAATGGAAACGCCAAACAGCATCAGCAAGCCGTGTCCGGCGCGGCGAGCAAGGTAGCGGATCATACGGCAGCCTCCACTCCCGGGGCATGCAGCCGTTCACCCGCTTCCACCAGTTCCCGCGTGGCCGGGTGCGTACTTTCGCCCAGCTTCGCCGGCGTCGTCCGCTCCACGATCCGTCCCGAATCCATGATCACAACTTCCTGCGCAAACAGCGAAATGAAGTTGAGGTCGTGGGAGATATAGAGATAAGTGAGCCCGTGCCGCGACTGCAAATCCATCAATAGGCGCACCATCTGCGCTTGTAGTGGCATATCCAGGCCGGAAAGCGCTTCGTCCATGACGAGCAGCCTGGGCTCGGCTGCCAGTGCCCGGGCCAGCGCCAGCCGTTGGCGCTGCCCGCCGCTGAATTCGCCGGCGAGACGCGCAGCCCAATCAGGATCAAGCCCCACCTCTTCCATCAACTTCACGGCGCGGACCGTGCGATCCGCATCGGTCTTCCATCGCGCGATCTCCAGCGGCTCCGCCACAATCTGCCGCGCCGTGAATCTGGGGTTGAGCGACGTGGCGGCGTCCTGAAAGATCATTTGCACAGGCGGCCGCCCGCCTTTGTCGTTTGCCGCGGGTTTGCCGTCCAGCAAAATCTCGCCCGCATCCGGGGTTTCAAACCCGGCCAGACAGCGCGCCAGAGTCGATTTGCCTGACCCGGATCTTCCCAGCACGGCCACCGTGGAACCAGGTAGCAACGCCAGGTTGATCCCATCCAGCGACTGCACGACAAACTCTTTGCGTGACAGCATGCGCTTCTGAACAAATCTTTTGCTCAGTCCGCGAACATCCAGCAGCGGCGCGCCGCTCTCTATCGTTGACGCGGTGTGCGCTGCCTGTGCCAGACTTTTCTCAGGAAATAGAATCCGCTGCACATAGTCATCCTGGTTCGCCTGTAACTTTGCGATTGTGCCGCGTGCGACTGCTTCTCCTTCGCGCATCACCACAATGTTGTCGGCCAGCGAGGCCAGCGCTCCGGCGCTGTGTGTGATAAACAGGATCGCCAGACCAAGATCACGCTTGAGCCGTTGCAACAAGTCAATGATCTCCGCCTGCGTGGCTACATCCAGCGCACTTAGAGGCTCGTCGGCAATCAGCAGGTTCGGGCGGCAGATGAGGGCCTGGGCAATGGCCACACGCTGCCGCTGTCCTCCACTCAGTTCGTGCGGATAAGCGCGCAGGATTCTCTCAGGATCGTCAAATCCAACCTGGCGCAACATCTCACTGCAGCGTGCGCTTACTTCCAGGCGCGTAAGTTTGCCATGCGCCAGTAAAAGATCGGCAAGCTGCTTGCCCAACGACAATACCGGGTTCAGCGCCAGCGCCGGTTCCTGCGAGATCAGCGCAACTTCAGCGCCACGCATATCCCTCAGCCTTGCAGGTGAAAACCCGAGCACGCTCTGCCCGCGATACTCAATACTCCCTGAATCCACGCGGGCATTCTTGGGCAGCAGCCGCAGCAGCGCCAGCGCGAGTGAGCTTTTGCCGGAGCCTGATTCGCCCAACACGCCAACGGTTTCTCCCTCGGCAATAGCAAGATCAAGATTGCGCAAGGCATGGACCACGTTTCCGCCGGCAGCGTTATAGTCAACGCTTAAAGCAGATATGCGCAGCAATGGCTCGGGTTTTGGCAAGCCCAGGTCGCCGGAAGTCAATGTCTGAGTGCGCTCCCTATTTTTGGGTGGAGCTTTGTCCAACATTATGACGCATCAAGCTTGGATTACGAATACGCTCCGTCACCCTATAATCCGCGTTAGGTACTTACCGTAACCCCAAATCCAAGAGCGAACTTCTTCTACACGCGGCCCAGAAAACACAATAACCCCCTCAGCCCACGTCAAAACGCATAAGAGATTTAGAATACCCTTGCATTCTGCTAAACCCCTTTATAGTAAACAAGTTACCTTAGTTCGGAGGGCTGACCCTTCGCCAGCCAAAATCTGTTGTTCCAGCAGGGGCATGTGCCATTCATCGGTGGCGTCCATGACCTCCCGTTACGCCTTAATCTCCTAATCTCAGGCTTTCAACGTAATCCAAAATGATCCGCTGAGCATTACAGTCCCCTCCAGCAATTTGACACAAAAACCAGTTTCAGCAAGGGGGCCCTATGAGGCTTTGGCAGGCTGCTCAAACGTGCTCGGCGATTTTCGCACTGTCTTTACTGCTTGCCTCGTGCGGGGGGAGCGGTTCCGGTTCAACCTCCTCCAGTTCCCTGTCGTCGCCCAATGCGTCGCCGACTCCGACACCGGGCACGGCACCCTCGCCTTCACCCACGCCAACACCAACTAGCAATGCCACGGTGATCAATCGGGTTGAAGAATCCCCCTGGCTGACCTGCGGCAACTGCGGCAATACCGGCGCCACCGGCGCAACGGCCGCATACACCGATACGCTCGGTATCGCCACGCCCAGTGAAGATGGCTCGTCCACTCAGTTCAGCATTGCGGCGAGCGTTCCTTACACCAACGGATACTTCTATCAGAAGCACACGCCCGTCGCCGCGCAGATCAATGCATTGACTTACCAGTTTGATATCTACATTCCCGCTGGCTCAGAAACTCTGCCGCAAGGCATTGAGTTTGAATGCCAGCAAATCCTTGACGGATGGGTCTATAACTTCAGCTGGCAGGCGCTTTATCCCGGCGACCTATGGCGCATTTTTGATTACGGCCTGAAACGCTGGGACACAACCGGCCTTGCATTTACGCCATTCACTCCGGGAACCTGGCACCACATTGTCGCCGAATACCACAATGACACCGTTGCCCATACCGTACTGCATGACGCGCTTACCGTTGACGGCGTGCGCATGCCGGTCAACATTACGCACAACGCGTTTTTCTCCGGCGCCGTGAACAACCAGTTCACCAACGCCGTTCAACTCGATAGCAACAGCACCGCCGCAGCTTACAGCGTTTTCATCGACCAAATGAAGATTACGTATCAGTAGCCTTAACCACGGCTTTTACCACAGCGCGGCAAAGCCGCAACCAAAATAAAGGCGTTCCAGAAATCCG
>DAHUXR010000057.1 GCA_027307045.1 Acidobacteriaceae bacterium | reverse complement strand
GGGCGCACAGCCGCGGGCGGCTGTGCCACATGAGCATCGCTGAAACCCTACGCCAATCTGGGATCACATGGGATGCGGTGGGATACCAAAGGAGGGGGAGGGGGTGGGGGATCGCCGAAATCGCCATCATCGCGTGGATCGGAACAACAAAGGCCTACCACGGATGAGCGCAGATCGGAAAAAGAAGGGGCAGGTTGGATAAAGGTCGAGAAAAACACGAGAGCGCAGGAGATCGGGAGCATGCATCTTCTATAATTTCCAGCTGCATCCAACAGTTACGGCCCCTTGTCCACTTTAGTCAGCCTTGATATTGAGGATATTTATGCAAACACGTAACTTTTCCATCAGAATGCTGGCGCTGCTTTTGGCCCTTGTGCTGACGCAGCCTTTTGCTCTAACAACGGCGCAGGCAGAAGGAACGTCCACGCCCACGCTGCCTGACCCGGGCACTACGGGGATGAACAGGCAGCAACAGCAGCAGCTTGGCTTGCAGGCCATGGGTGAAGTCTATAAGCAGATGCCGGTGCTGCCGGATTCCAGTCCGGAGACGCAATACATTCAGCACCTGGGCAGGAAGCTGGCTGGGGTGATTCCGGCGGACCGGTCATGGCCCTACCAGTTCCATGTGATTCCGGCGGCGGACATCAACGCTTTTGCGCTGCCGGGCGGGCCGATTTTTGTGAACCTGGGCACGATACAGGCCGCCGACAATGAAGCCGAGCTGGCCGGTGTGCTGGCGCACGAAATGTCGCACGTATACATGCAACACTCAGCCAAGCAGGCGCCCAAGGCAACGGTGGCGCAGATTATCGCGGGGCTGGCCGGAGCGGTGCTGCCGCAGAGCGGGCTGGGCGCGCTGGGACGCATGGGCATACAGATTGGCGCGGGCACCATGCTGATGAAATATTCACGCGCCGATGAAGCCCAGGCCGATGCGACCGGCGCAATCATTATGTATCGCGCGGGATATAACCCCAAGGCGATGGCCGATTTTTTCCAGAAGCTGGAACAGAAATACGGCAAAGGCGGACCGCAACTGCTGAGTGACCACCCGAATCCCGGCAATCGGCAGCAGGCGATACAGCAGGAAGTGCGCAACTGGCCGCCGAAAAACTACACCACCAACAGCAGCGAGTTTCCCCCGGTAAAGCAGGACGCCATGAAGGCGAAGGCCTATAGCGCGCAGGAGATCGCCAACGGCGCGAAGGCCGGAACGTGGGAACAGCAGAACAGGCAAAACCATGTTGTGCCCGCGAATCTGCCGTCGTCGGGGAACCAGGGCAGCGGCGCGGGCAGTGGAAGTGGTGTGAGCAGTGGCAACGGCTCCGGCAGCGGTGAGAATACCAAGGCTGCGGAAGAGAATGTCGCATTCAAGGAGGTAAAGCCCAGCGACCACATGACGCGGCATGAAGGCCAGGGCTTTACCATTTATCATCCTGACAACTGGCAGGCGGCGGGCGACGCGAACATGACGATCATCGGACCACCTGCAGCGCAAGCGCAGAACGGCGTTGCTTATGGCGCGATTATCGGCAATCAGCCGGGCGGCGGCGGATCACTGGACGATGCAACGCAGAAGCTGGCACAAGGCATGGCGCAGGACAATCCTGGAATGAAAATTTCCGGCGAGATGAAAAGCATCGACGTTAGCGGCACGCCGGGACGGACACTGGAGCTTTCCGGCAAATCTCCGCTGACGCAGAATGGACAGCCGCTGCCCGAGCGCGACTGGCTGGTTACGCTTCCGCGCCCGCAAGGCGGTTTGTTTTATGTGGTGTTTGTCTCGCCTGAACGCGACTTTAACCAGCTACATCCTACATACCAGAAAATGCTGGATAGCCTTCAGCTGCAATAAGGCTTTAGTGCTCGGCGCGTTTCGGCTTGATACGACCCCGGGAAAATTTAGCGCATCCTAATGACGGTGAGGGTGATGGAGCGGGTTTTTATCGTTTCCTCGCGTGAGTTGTACTGAAGTCGAACGATGTCAGGTGCAGCTACATCACCCAATCAACTTTTTGAAACTTGGGCATCGACAGTGGGGTATTGGTTCTGTGGTATCTCGGCCACAACTCAGCTCTGCTTCGCTTCCAGCTCTGCCCATCGGCTGTAAAGTTCATCCACTGTTTTTTGCGCTTCATCCATTTCCGCGTGCGCGCTCAGCAGCCGCGCTGCGTCGGTGGCAATCGCAGGATCTTCAGCGGCGGCGCGCTTTTGTTGCAGCGTCTCTTCCGCTTCGGCAATGCGCTGCTCGATGGTCGCAAACTCGCGCGCTTCAAGATAAGAAAGCTTTTTCTTTGCGGAACTGTCAGCCGCTTTTGTTGGTCTCGCTGCCGGCGATCCATCGTTCTCAATTCGCGCGGGCTGCTTGCTTTCCGCCTGCCACTCTTCCCATTGCAGATAGTCGGCAAAGCTCTCCGCGCCGCCGCGTCCGTCCAGACCAAGGACCGTGGTGGAAACGCGGTCCAGCATATAACGATCATGCGTTACCAGCACAAGCGCGCCGGTGTATTCCAGCAGGCTTTCTTCCAGAATTTCCAGCGTTGGAATATCGAGATCGTTCGTTGGCTCGTCCAGCAGAAGCAAGTCGGCGGGCTGAAGCATCAACTGCGCGATCAGCACGCGCGCTCGCTCGCCGCCGGAAAGCCTGCCCACTGGCTGGTTGAGCTGCTCGCCGGTAAACAGAAACCTCGCAGCCCAGGAAGCCACATGCACCACGCGGTCCTGATAGACAACAGCATCGCTGTCCGGCGCCAGCGCGCGGCGCAGCGTGACATCAGGATCAAGCACGCGGTTCTGGTCAAAGTACACCACGCGCAGAAAGTCCGCTCGACGAATCGCCCCGCCGGTCGGCTGTATTTCTCCGCGCAACAGACGCAGCAGCGTGGTCTTGCCGCTGCCATTCGGACCTAAAAGCCCTACGCGCTTGCCTGCCGTGAAAATGAAATCCAGACCAGCAAAAAGCGTGCGGTCGCCAATCGCATAGCTCACGTGCTCCAACTCCACCAGCCGCTTGGTCTTGCGATCAGTGGCTAGAAAATCGATTTTTGCGCTGGCCGTGCGCGTCCGTGTGTTCAGGTCAGCCAGTTCAGAGATCAGCCTGTTCGCATTGTCGATTCGGGCTTTGGCCTTCGTCGCGCGCGCTTTAGGTCCGCGCCGCAGCCACTCAATTTCCGTACGTACGCGATTTTCCAGCGCTTCCTGGTGTTTTTCCTGCGCCCGCAAAAACTCTTCTTTCTGCATCAGAAACGTGCTGTAGTTTCCCGGCACGCGCAGCAGTCCGCCCGGATACGCGCGGCTCAGTTCCACCGTTTGCGTTGCCACATTCTCCAGAAAATATCGATCATGGCTCACCACCACGCACGCAAAAGTTTCTGCGCGCAGCAGCTCTTCCAGCCACTCAATGCCTTCAAGGTCAAGATGGTTGGTCGGCTCGTCCAGCAACAACACGTCGGGTTTCTGCACCAGAGCTTCGGCAATCGCCAGCCTTTTACGCCAGCCACCAGACAACGCCGCAGCCTGCGCGTCAAAGTCTGCAAAGCCCGCGCGGCCCAGCGTCTCAAATAAGCGTCCAACGCGCTCGGCTTCAGTAACGGCGCTGCGCTCCAGCGCCTTCATCACCACCGAGCGCACAGTTTCTCCGGCGGCAAACTGTGAATCCTGGATCACATAGCTCATCCGCGTGTGCCGACGCACCGAGACCACGCCGCTATCCGGCTCGATGCCGCCGGAAAGTATCCCCAGCAGCGTGGACTTGCCTGAACCGTTCGGCCCAATCAGCCCAATGCAATCGCCTTCAGAGACGGTGAATGAAATATCTTCAAACAGCGGCGACGCGCCATAAGCTTTCGCAATCGCTTGTGCGTTGATGATGGGCGGCAAAGACTTACGCGGCTCCCTGCGGATTATTTCCCAGCATACAACTCCGGCAGAGTTTGTTTCAGGTGGTCAAGCTTGGGCAGATCGTTGATGGCGATGTACGGATCGTTGGGATGATGTTCCGCATAGTCCTGGTGATAACCCTCTGCGGGATAGAACGCCTGCAGCGCGACCACCTGCGTGACAATCGGCCCTGAAAAAACTTTCGCGCCGTTGAGCTGGTCAATGTAAGCCCGCGCCACGCGATGCTGATCTTCACTAGCGTAGAAAATCACTGACCGATACTGAGTGCCTTCGTCCGGGCCTTGCCGGTTTAGCTCCGTGGGATCATGAGCCACGGAGAAAAACACTTTCAATATCTGTCCAAAGGAAACTTGCGACGGATCGTAAACCACCTTTACTGACTCAGCGTGCCCCGTCCGTCCAGTGCTCACCGTTTCATATTGCGCTGTGCTGGCCGCACCGCCGGAATATCCCGCTGTGGCGCTGCTCACGCCTTTCACATGTTCAAACACTGCCTGGATTCCCCAGAAACATCCGCCGGCCAGCACCACGGTCTCTGAGCTTTTGGTCTTGCTCATCGGCTCGTCAGTTGCAGGATTCGGCAACTTCACCGCCGCGCTGGAAGCGTGGCAGGCGACGGTGGCGAGAAAAATAAGAATCGGAAGCAGTCGGGCAAGCGAACGAATTTTCATGCAGTTGTCTTTCCGGGACTAAAAGCCCATTAGTCTTGATCGTAGGGCGACCCCTGAAGGCCGTACTTACACCGGCTCACGCTTTTTTCTTAAACGTCAATGAAGCGCTGTTCATGCAGTAGCGTTGCCCTGTTGGTCGTGGGCCGTCGTTAAACACGTGGCCCAGGTGCGCATCGCAGCGTTTGCATTCCACTGCAGTGCGACGCATACCAAAGGTGCTGTCAGTAATGGACGCCACGTTTTCCTCGGCAATCGGCTGGTAAAAACTCGGCCAGCCCGTGCCGGACTCAAACTTAGTATCTGAGCTGAAGAGCGCCGTGCCACAGCAAACGCAGCGATAGATTCCCTGCTCGTGATTGTTCCAGTACTGGCCGGTAAAAGCCATCTCCGTGCCGTCTTCACGCGTCACGTTGTAAGCTCCCGGAGAAAGCTGCTCCTTCCACTCGCTCTCACCCTTTACCACCTTGGGAACGTGCACCCTGTCTTTGCGCTCGCCGGAGTCAGTGAATTCCACAATGTCAACTTCCTGCGGTGCGGCGTTCGGGTTATGTCCGGCGCCGGCTTCCTCTGTCTCGGTTTTCTTTGAAAAAATGCCCATATATAGAAAGTATAGTCCTCCGCCAAGGGTCGCCGCACCTAGCAGGAAGGCCCGGCGTGAGGTCCTGCGCGATGAAGATGTGTCTATCGCATTGAACATGTCATCAGACCTTCACCTATATAGTACGGGCCGAAACCGTCTTTGGATTTGCAAAAGAAACTTACAGCCCTGACGCGGAAAGAAGCGAAGCCGCTGTGATCAGTGATTTGTAATTCTGTCTTCACTTTAATGCCTTCCTCACTACGCCGTCTGTGCGAGTCAGTTCGTTTTCACAATTAACAGTCGTTGGTGACGGCAGTCGGATCCTTTGCTCCGGCCATTCGGTAGGCTCAATGCATAGATTTCCGGCTAGTGAGGCCAAATGATTCGCGAACAACTTCCTCACGTTCATGACCCAACAGATATCTCCAGCACTCGGCGACCGTTTTCCCAGGCCCCCGTTGCAGCAATGCCTATAAAAAAGCTTTCGGCGATGGACAACTCAAGCTGGCGATTATGCGCCTGGCCATGGTGCTGGCTACTCTTTTTCCCTTCGCTATTTTTACAGGCGCTGAAATTCTGAGCTTTTTGAGAGCGGTCTTTTCTATTTCATCGGCTGGAACCCGACACATTACCACGCGCCCAAGCCGCTCATCAGGCGGGAAGTTGACGTGTTTATCCCAACTTACAACGAACCTGTTGAATTGTTGCGGGAAACAGTCATCTGCGCCATCGGCATGACCTATCCGCACAAAACCTTCATTCTTGATTCTAGATGATGGCCGCCGCGAAGACGTTCGCCTTCTGGCCAGGGAACTTAATTGCGGGGCTGGCTTACTTCAGCTCCTTCTATTTTATTGGACCAGTTTTGTGAAGCTGGCCTTTGTTCTCATGCCGATCATCTCGCTTTTGTTCCTGGCGTTCCCGTTGTTTACTGACCCCGTGTCATATGCCAGTTTCTTTCTGCCTTATTTCTTCCTGGACCTTGCGTGCTCAGTGCTGAGACAGGGCAGTGTGCGCAACTTTATCGACAGTGAAAACTTCAACCTTCTCAAGATGCGGGTGCTTATGGGAAACCTGGGTGGCCTGTTCCAGCGTGACAGCAAATTTACTGTTACGCCCAAAGCCCGCGCTTCTTCCGCACGCATTGGCCAGCTTCTGCTGCCGGTGTTGGAGTTGCACTCCGGCTATCGCTTCCGCTCGCATCTTAATGTGCCTGTCAGAATTTCCTATACCGGCCAGAGCGGGCAGGTCGTCCGGTGTGAACAGTTTGCCCACGACCTCAACCGGAACGGTGTTTCCGTAAGTCTTGAAACCGCGATTGTTCCGGGCACCGCCGTTGATGTGGAACTCTGGCTGCCGCAGCGCACTATATATACCTCAGGAAAAGTAGTGCGTAACAAGGAATACAGACGCCTCAAGCTATCCAACGGCATACGGTTCGACAAAATCTCCGCTGCTGATCAGGATGAATCTCCAAACATCTCTTCTGGGAGATCGCCCCGAAGGAGGACGCTGTCTTGACCCTGACGCATGACAGCCAGACGGAGGAAAGCGCATGAAAACCTCTCGGCCATATGAATTACGGAATTGTACGCGCCGGCGGTCCAGAAGGCTGCACCCGTGGCCCGCGGTAAATCTGCTTACGGATGAAATGCCTACTCTGTCTGCTGGCTCACATTCAGCAGGACGCCCACGCTGGCCAGCATCACAAACAAGCTTGATCCGCCGTAGGAAATAAACGGCAGCGGTATGCCTTTGGTCGGCAGCAGGGCCAGCACCACACTGATGTTAAAGAAGGCCTGCACCACGATCATGGTGGTCACGCCCACCGCCAGGTAGCGACCAAACGGATCGCGCGCGCGCAGTGACGTTCGCAGTCCGCGCCAGGCAAAGATAAAAAACAGCGTGGCGACGAGCGCCGCGCCAATCAGCCCCCATTCTTCTGAGATCACGGCAAAGATGAAATCGGTATGTGGCTCCGGCAGGTAGAAGAGTTTCTGTTTGCCTTCCATCAGGCCCAGGCCGGTTAAGCCTCCGGTGCCCACGGCGATCAGTGATTGGTTAATGTGAAAGCCGATTCCCTGCGGGTCGCGCTCAGGATGAAAGAACACCACCATGCGCGCCAGCCGCCACGGCACAAACATCAGCATGTAAGCCAGCACCGGCACAATCGGCACCAGACCGGCGGCAAAATATCTCAGGCGCATGCCCGCCGCGTAGAGAATCGCGGCGGTCACGCCCAGGCACACCAAGGCTGTGCCGAGGTCAGGCTGCTTCATGATGAGCGCGGCAAAAAGAAACGCCGGAATCACTGCGGGCAGCAGCGTGTGCCGCCAGTCATCCATGGACTTGGTGCGCGATTCCAGAAAGAACGCCAGAAAAAGGATGAGCGCGGGCTTGGCCAGTTCTGAAGGCTGGAATGACATGAAGCCGCCCAGCTTGATCCAGCGATGCGTGTTGTGCGAGCGATCAAGAAAGAAGACCGCCACCAGCAGCACCGCCGTGACACCCAATAAGCTGAATACGATGGCCGGCTTTTTCCAGCGGCGATAATCCACCGTCATGGCCACGGACATGGCAGCCAGCCCAGCAAGCGCCCAGCCTAGCTGTCGAAAGAGAAAGTGGTAGGGCGAGCCAAACTTTTCACCGGCCATCACCGCTGACGCGCTGAAGACCATCAGCACGCCCAACACAACCAGCAGCAGAGTTGAGCCGAACATCCATTTATCTACGCCGACTCTTTTGGCCACTAGGACCTTTCTCCCGTAGTGACCGGAGTGAGTGACTGGACAAGTTCTTTAAAGACGCGCCCGCGGTGCTCGTAATTTTCAAACTGGTCAAAGCTGGCGCACGCCGGCGCCAGCAGCACCACATCGCCGGGCTTGGCGGCATCAAAGCCCTGGTGAACCGCGCGCTCCAGCGTGCCGGAACGCACTATGGCCGTTGAGTTCTGCAGGTGAGAAGCAATCTTATCTGAGGCAGCGCCAATCAGGTACGCGCGCTTCACCCGCTCACGCAACAGTGGATTCAGGACTGTGTAGTCACTGCCTTTATCTTTGCCGCCCAGAATAATGTGGATGTTCGCCGGAAAAGATTCCAGCGCTTTTACCGTGGCGTCAACGTTGGTGGCTTTGGAATCGTTATAGAAAGTCACGCCGTTGATGGTGGCGACCAGCTCAAGCCGATGCTCCACGGCGCGAAATTCTTTTACCGCCTGCCGTACCTGCTGCGGTGTGCAGCCCGCAACCATAGTCATGACGACAGCGGCCAGCACGTTCTCCAGATTGTGTTCGCCTTTTAGCTGAATATCAGAGCGGCCCAGCACCGGCTGCTCCTGCCCGTTCTGGCGAAAGATAATCTGGTCGCCTTGCACGAACGCGCCACTTTCCACGCGTTGTTTGCGGCTGAACCACAGCAGCTTGCCTTTGACTTTGTTTTTCAGGGCGACGCAGGTCGGATCGTCGGCATTCAACACCGCAAAGTCAGTTGATTGCTGCTTCTCAAATATTCGTGCTTTCGCAGCGACATAAGCCTCGAAAGTGTGATGGCGATCCAGATGGTCCGGGGTGATGTTCAGGATCGCGGCAATCCAGGGGCAGAACTGCTCGATGCTCTCCAGTTGAAAACTTGAAACTTCCAACACAACCATTGTGTCCGGCGTTGATTGTCCGGCCAGAGATATCACCGGCGTGCCAATGTTTCCGCCCACCAGCATCTTCTTTCCGCTTTTGGCCAGTATCTCCCCCACCAGAGTCGTGGTAGTGGTCTTGCCATTGGAGCCGGTAATCGCGAGGACTTTGCCTTTTAGAAATCGAAACGCCAGCTCAACTTCACCAATCACCTGAATTCCCAGCGAGCGCGCATGCTGTAACTGTGGCTGGTCAGACGGAACGCCCGGACTTACCACAATCAGGTCCTGGTCACGAAAGGTGCGCTCGCCATGGCGGCCGGTCTCAATCGATATGCCGCGGTCCAGCAGCGCCGGGACTTCTTTTTGTAACTGCGCTTCGGCCTTGGAGTCGGAAACAATCACCTTAGCGCCGTGTTCCTGCAAAAAAATGGCCGACGACACGCCGGAGCGTCCCAGTCCCACCACTAGAACCCTTTTGTTCTTTAACTCCATCTGAAATCCCATTGTGCCATGAAATTTGCTTTGCGCAAGCGGAAGAGTTTTAGATGTGCGCGTTAACGCAACTTCAAGGTGGTAAGCGCGAAGAGCGCGAAGATCAGCGCCAGAATCCAGAACCGGATAATGATCTTGGACTCCGACCAGCCGACCAGCTCAAAGTGGTGGTGGAGCGGCGCCATCTTGAACACACGCTTTTTGCGCAGCTTGTAAGAAGCCACCTGGATAATGACTGAGAGCGCTTCCAGCACAAAAATTCCGCCTATGAACGGCAGCAGCAGCTCCTGTTTGATGATCACGGCCACGGTGCCAATGGCGCCGCCCAGCGCCAGTGAACCTACGTCGCCCATAAAAATTTCCGCCGGATGCGCGTTGTACCAGAGGAAGCCGATGCTCGACCCCACCATGGCCCCGCAGAAGACCGTCACCTCCGCCACCTGCGGCATCTTTTGCAGCTCAAGATACTCAGAAAACAACGCGTGACCGCTGAGATACGTGAGCACGGTAAGCGCGCCGGCGGCAATCACCGTGCAGCCAATGGCCAGCCCGTCGAGCCCGTCCGTAAGGTTCACGGCATTGCTGGCTCCCACGAGCACCAGCATCACAAAAAATACAAACGGAATAAACGCCAGCCACCACACATGGGGATAGTGGCGCAAACTGTCAATCACCAGGTCAGGTCGGAATTGCTTGAAGAAAGGCACCATCAGGTGCGTGGAATACTGCCGCGTCGCGGTCAACGTGACCAGCGCTACCCCTACAAATCCGCCGGCCAGAAATTGCAGCACCAGCTTGGTGCGCCCGGTCAAGCCCAGGTTCCGCTTGCGCACCACCTTTATATAGTCATCGGCAAAGCCAATGGCCCCAAAAGCGATGGTGGAAAAGATGGCCAACCATATATATGTATTGGAAAGATCGGCCCAGAGCAGTGTGGGAACAATGATGGCAATTGTAATCAGCACGCCGCCCATGGTGGGCGTACCGGCTTTTTTCTGGTGGCCCTTGGGACCTTCTTCTCGGATGTACTGGCCAATCTGGAAATCGCGCAGCTGCTTGATGATGGCCGGGCCAATAATCATGCCCATGAAGAGCGCCGTAAGGCTGGCAAACGCCGTCCGGAACGTGACGTAACGGAAAATACGGAAAGGAGGAAAGTGCGCGAATAGCCGTTGATAAAGAAGCCAGTAAAGCAAAAATCCTCCGGACAGTATTCAGTTCTTAGTACTTAGTATTTAGCATGAACAGCCGCCTGCCTAGTAAGACCAGAGATTCTCCGTCTGTCCAATTAATTTCTCGACGTTTTTCACGATGCTCCGGCTGCCCTGGATCGTGCCTCGATTTGTTCTTCAACACTGTTCAAGAACGAGATGAGCATTTTGCGCACTTCTATCAGGGCAGCTGAAGCACTTGCGAATTCGTCGGCCGCCATTTACCCGAGATCGCGAGAGAGCAGGAGGTGATAATCAAGCTCGCTGGCCGAACCTAGGGCGATTCTCACAAATCTGGCCAATTCGGTGCTGGTGCGACGCCACAGCCTTCCACGAGATTTGCCCCGATCGAGACTGCTGCGCGCCGAAGTTGGCTTGTGATTCCGTAAATTCCTTCTCGCGGAAACTGGCGAGAGATTCGGTACAACTCAAGCGTCAGATTATGGGCCTTGCTCCAAACCTGCAAGTCCCGGTAATTTCTCATCGTTCCTCCCGAGATGCAGACTTATCCTAAATACTAAGTACTAAAAACTAAATACTGCTTTCCTGCAACATGTCCAGCGCGCGTTCCAGCTTTACGCCGCGTGAAGCCTTGAGCAGCACCGCATCTCCCGGGCGAACATTGCGCGCCAGCCACTCTCCCGCCTGCTCTGGCGTTTCCACAAACTGGGCCTGCGTACCGGAACCGCAAGCAGCTTCCGCCACGGCGCGCGCCATTCCGCGGACGCCAATCACCATGTCGATTTTCTTTTCCGCAGCGTGCTTTCCGCATTCGCGATGCAACGCTTCAGCCGTTGGCCCAAGCTCCAGCATCTCGCCGACCACCAGAATGCGGCGCTCGGCTTTCATGCTGGCCAGCGTGTCAATCATCGCTTCCAACGCTCGCGGATTGGAGTTGTAACAGTCATTAATAATGGTGGCGCCGTGCAGGTGCAGAACCTGGCCGCGCTTGTCGGGTGGTGCGATGCTGGAAAGCGCCGCTGCCGCCTGCGATGGCGATATTCCCCGTTCCATGGCCGCCGCCGCGGCCGCCAGCGCGTTATAAATGTTGTGCTCGCCGACAAGGGGAAACGTTACAGGCTCACCTACGCTGCCCACGACCAGCTCAAACGTTGAACCGTCCGCGCCATTGAGTTTGACCTTCTGCGCGCTCACGTCCGCTGAGCGCTTGATCCCAAATGTCACCACTTTGCCCTTGAAGTCGCGGCCAAACTGGCACACATAGTCGTCATCGGCGTTTAAAACAGCCACGCCTCCCGGAGGCAGTGTTTCAATAATCTCGTATTTGGCGCGGGCAATCTCCGCCAGCGATCCAAAAAATTCCAGATGCACCGGCGCCACTGTAGTCACTACGGCCAGGTCATGATGGGCCAACTCGCCCAAAGCGCGGATTTCGCCGGCATGGTTCATGCCCATCTCTACCACTCCCAAGTCGTGCTCAGTCTCAAGCTTCAGCAATTGCAATGGCAGGCCAATGTGATTATTCAGATTGCCGGAACTTTTCATCACGCGGAAGCGTGTGGCCAGAATGTGCGCCAGAATTTCCTTGGTCGTGGTCTTGCCCGCCGAGCCTGTCACAGCCAGCAGCGGCTTGCCCCAAAGCCTGCGCGCGGCAGCGCCCAGCAGTTGCAGCGCCTTCAGTGAATCTTCTACTTGCAGCAGCCGCAGCGGATTTCCTGCAACTTGCTTCCCTGCTTCAACAATCGCACCCACCGCGCCTTTTTCCAGCGCGGCCTGCACATAGTTATGCCCATCAAAGCGCTCACCCGCGATGGCAATGAACAAATCACCTGCATTGAGCGTGCGAGAATCAATGGAATACCCCATGGCGACTGCTTCCTGGTCACATTCGCCTCTGGAGCCCACAAACTCGGCGATTCGCCATAACGGCAGCTTCATTTCTTTCCTCCGCCTGCGTAACTCATCTGTTGTAACGCTTCCCGGGCCACCTGCACATCATCAAAAGGGAATGTACCTTCGCGCGTGACTTGAGTTTTCTCATGCCCCTTGCCGGCAATCAACACCACGTCACCCGGCATGGCCTCAATCAGCGCCAGCCGGATGGCTTTTTTGCGGTCCGGCTCAACCTCATGCCGCGTGCCGGTTTGGCGCAGGCCGGGCAGCGCATCTTCGATAATCTGCAGCGGATCTTCACTGCGCGGATTGTCAGAGGTCAGGACAACGAAATCACTTCCCTTGCCCGCCGCCTCAGCCATGAGCGGGCGCTTGGTCC
Source organism: Acidobacteriaceae bacterium (assembly GCA_027307045.1). GTDB lineage: Bacteria > Acidobacteriota > Terriglobia > Terriglobales > Acidobacteriaceae > Angelobacter. The sequence continues at coordinate 15,968 of DAHUXR010000057.1, read as the reverse complement.
GATCACGATCACCACCGCAGCCGAACACCGTGATCACCCGGCCCCGCCCCGCTCCTCGACGGGCAAAGTCGCGGGCGATGGCCGTGAGGTTGCGTAGCGCATCATCGGTATGAGCGTAATCCACCACCACGGTGAAAGGCTGGCCGCAATCCACTTTCTCAAACCGTCCCGGCACCTGCTTGAATTGCGCAATGGCTTCAGCAATCTGCTGGAGCGAGCACCCACAGGCAAACGTCGCGGCCGCAGCTGCCAGGATGTTGTAAATGTTAATGCCGCCGATCAGCGCCGTCTTAATCGTCACGCCGCCGGAAGGCGTGATGAGCTCGAACCTCGTGCCGTCCTGCTGCAAGTCGATGTTGGTCGCCTTGAAATCGCCGTTCTGGATTCCATAGAGAATCACCTGCTGGCTTAGCGTCTTGCGGCTTTGGCCCAGACTCTGGCCGTATTCGTCGTCGGCGTTGATCACAGAAGCGCGAGGCGGGCGCGTTCCGCAGCCCAGAAACAAAATGCTCTTGGCCTCAAAGTAGCTGTCCATGCTCTTGTGGTAATCCAGATGGTCGCGCGTGAGATTGGTGAACACCGCCACTTCATACGGAACGCCCCACACTCGCTCCTGTGCCAGCGCGTGCGACGAGACTTCCATCACCGCGTGTGTCGCGCCCGCGGCAAGGGCTTCAGCAAAAATCTGGTTCAATTCGAGCGCTTCCGGCGTGGTATGCGGCGAAGGCAGAACCCGGTATGGAAGATTGCTGCCTGCCTGCGCCGTGCCTGCCTTGGCTGGCACATGATATTCAATGGTTCCAATCAACGCCGAAGGGCGCGCGCAATGTCTGAGGATCGCCTCGCACAAAAAACTTGTTGTGGTCTTGCCGTTGGTGCCGGTAATGCCGATGACCTTGAGTTTTTCCGCCGGATGGCCATAGAAATTGGCGCTCATGCGGGAGAGCGCCCGCCGCCCGTCGGAGATCACAGCCCAGGGCACATGTTGGCGCCGATGCTCGGACTTGGAATCCGTGACCACCGCCACCGCGCCGTTCTTCAACGCACTATCTATATGGCGATTGCCGTCACTGCTCTCGCCGCGCATGGCAACGAACACAAATCCCGGCTCCATGCGGCGGGAGTTGTAGTCCAGACCTGATATTTCCGGATCGCCACCGCTGTGCGAGACGCCCAGCCCCCACAACAGTTCAGAGAAGTTCATTGAGCTAGATTATAAGCATTTTCTGGAAAGACGACAGAAGGCGGTAGCCGCGAATTTACGCGAACGAACGTGAATCAACTTTTTCTTTTCTTGCTCGGATTCGTGTTTATTCGCGTGTATTCGCGGCCAGGGTTCCGGCACGTAATTTCTCGGGTAGATTGTTGAGCCGCCTGCACGCCTCAGTCAGTTCGGCATCGGTTTTGGCGAAGCAGAAGCGGATCAGGTTCTCGCCGCCATTGCCGTGATAGAACGCCGAACCTGCCACCGTAGCGACGCCCGTCTGCTGGAGCAGGTACATAGCTTTGTCGCGCGACGTTCTCCCGGGAAGAATCGAGCCATCAGCCAGCACGTAATACGCGCCGTTGGGCACAGAAGGTGTCAGGCCGATCTCTTTAAGGACGGCGCACAGCATGTCGCGCTTCACGACATACTCTTTGCCGATCTCGGCGTAAAAGCTTTCCGGCAGTTGGCGTATCCCCTCGGCAACGCCAATCTGCAGCGGCGCGGGCGCGCACACATATATAAGATCCTGGAAGTAGGCGATGCCCTGCGCCCAGCGGCGGTCGCAGATCGTGTATCCAATGCGCCAGCCAGTGATGCTGAAGGTCTTGGAGTAGCCGGACATGGTGATCGTCCGCTCGCGCATTCCCGGCAGCGTGGCCATGCTGATGTGATGGCCTTCAAAGACAAAGTATTCGTAAATCTCGTCCGTAAAAACGAACAGGTCATGCCGCTTGGCGAAGCTGGCAATCCACTCCAATTCTTCACGCGTAAAGACTTTGCCGGACGGATTAGCCGGCGAGTTCAGCACGATGGCCCGCGTCCGCAACGTGACTGTGCGCTCCAGATCTTCACGATTGAATGTCCAATCCGGTGCGCGCAGCGTTACGCAAAGTGGAACGGCCTCAGCGGCAATCAGCGTATTCAGGTGGTAGCCATAATAAGGTTCAAACAGGATGACCTCATCGCCAGGATTCAGCAGAGCCAGGCACGCGGCATAAAACGCGCCAGTGGCGCCTGAGCTCACCACGACTTCCGTCTCGGGATCGCAGGCAACGCCATTGAAGCGCTGCATTTTTTCCGCGATGGCCTGCCGGATCGGCGCCAGCCCTTCCGCGCGCGTGTAACTGTTGATGCCCTGGTCCATGGCCTGCTTTGCGCCCTCGCGCACCGGCAGCGGCACTTCCGTATCGCAGATGCCCTGGGCCAGATTAATGCCCTGGACCTTTTCGCAAGCAATCGACATGGCGCGAATCTCGGATTGCACGGTTCGGGCGGCGCGGCGGCTCAGGGAAAGGGGCATCAGCGGCTCCTAAAGGTCATAGTCATTGTAAATCCCGTCATAGAAACGCAAAAACCTACAGGAGAATTGCCAGAATCGCCGAAATTGCCCAAGAATGCCAAAATTGAAAATCGTCGCGGTACATTCCACTTTCAGCGATCTTGGTAATTTGGGCATTACAGGAAATTGTCTGAAGCGGTTTCATCTGCGATGAGGATTGAAAAGCCGGATTGCAATGACTGTCGGCCAGGCCGGCTTGCGCGCCGAGCGGGACGCATCAGGCGCAGAATGCCACTTGGGTTCGAGAACACTCTCAAGCGGTTTGGAACGCAGCGACAGAATTTAACGGTTCGTAAACTCCACCAGCGCGGCCAGTTTGGCGGCGGCGGCTCCTGTATCAATCGACTGTACGGCCATCGGCATGGCATCGGCCAATGAGTCCGCGCGGCCGGCGGCAACCAGCGCGGCGGCGGCATTCATCAGGACGATATCGCGGCGCGGAGATTTCTCGCCTTCAAGCAGCTTCCATATGATCTCGGCATTGGTCTTGAGATCGCCGCCCAGGATCGTGCTCATGGGCGCGCGCTCCAGCCCAAACTGCTCCGGCGTAACTTCATAAACGCGCACCCACTCGCCGCGCACTTCGCCGATTTTGGTGGGGCCGCTGATGGAAATTTCATCCAGACCGTCCGCTCCGTGGACGACCAGGGCACGCCGGAGTCCCAGGAACTTGAGCGCCTGCGCCAGCTTTTCAACCAAATCGACAGAGTAAACACCCACGACCTGCGCTGACGCGCGCGCCGGATTGGTGAGCGGCCCGAGAAGGTTGAATACTGAACGCAGAGGGCGCAGGTCTTTGCGCGCGGGCTGAACGTGCTTGGTGGCCGTATGCATGGCCGGAGCAAACATAAAAGCGATGCCAATCTCGCGCAGGCAGTCGGCAATGCGGGGCGGAGGAATTGTGATGTTTACGCCCAGAGCTTCCATCACGTCGGCGGAGCCGCACCGTGACGTGATGCCGCGATTACCATGCTTGGCCACGCGAACGCCCGCGCCCGCGATGGTGAGCGCCGTAGCCGTGGAGATGTTGAAGGTGTCACTGGCATCGCCGCCAGTGCCGCAGGTATCCACCAGAGCTTCACGTTCAGTGCCGCTGATATCGAGCGCTCTGCCATCGGCGTTGGAGAGTGGCTGAGCGGCGGCGCGGATTGCTTCCGCAAAACCGACGATCTCTTCCACGGTCTCACCTTTCATGTGCAGCGCAACCAGCAGCGCGGCAACCTGCGCGTCCGTGGCCTTCCCGCCCAGAAGTTCGCCCATCACTGCCCGCGCCTCCTCGCGCGAGAGGGAGTGCCGGTGGTTCGCGATTTTACAGAGCGCGTCGACGATCATGGGAATAGATGAATATTATCAGGTAGGGTCGAAGATTAAGGAATGGAAAACGCTTACCCGGAGACACGGACGCACGTAGAAGACGAGTGGATCGCGGTTAATCGCGCGTAATCGAAAAATTGTGCCGCCCAGTTGTCCCTGGCTAAGAAGCGGCAGCGGAGCCGATGGCCTTCCTTCGCACTAACCAATTCCTATGTCTCTAGGCCCCCTTGAAAGCCATCCCTATTCTTTGTAACAAGGTTCGCCGCACATTCGTCTTCAAATCGAACCCTGGAGCCGCGGCTTAGTTGGGCGCACGGCTGCCCTCATCTCTTATCACTTTCTGATGTCCATCTTCACAAAGCTCCTCCCATTTATCATCATCTCAGTGCTGGAACTCAACACAGAAGTAAAATTCGTAAAAGGCGTTGGCCCGCGCGTTGCCGAATGGCTGGCGCAGAAGAATATTTCCACCGTTGAAGACCTGCTCTATTACCTGCCCTTCCGCTATGAAGATCGGTTGAACCCGCGCGGCATTGGTGAGCTGCGCGCCGGAGAGATGGCCACCGTAATCGCTGAAGTCCGCAACTCCGCCGTGTTTCGCACGCGCAACGGCATGCCCATCTTTGAGCTGGTTGCCGGCCAGGGACGTTCCACCCTGAAATGCATCTGGTTTCACGGTGAATACCTGCGTGATCGCTTTAAGCCCGGCCAGCTTGTGGCGCTCTATGGCAAGGTGGAGGAAGGATGGAAAGGCCGCGGCCTGCAGATCACCCAGCCCCAGTTTGAGCTGCTAGACGGTGGCGGCGAAGGCGAGCTTGATCTGGAAACCGCCAAAGATATCGAATCGCTTGAGGTCGGGCGCATTGTGCCGATCTATGAGTCGGCCGCCAATACTAAGCTCACGTCGCGCTGGTTTCGTCGCATCATTCATGGCGCGCTGGAAAACCTGGCGGCGGAGATTCCTGACGGCATTCCGCCGGCAATTTCCGGGCGCTTGAAATTGCTGGACCGCCGACCGGCATTTGCCCAGGTGCATTTTCCGCCTGAAGGCGAATCCTTCGCCGATTTGCAAAATCATGCCACGCCCGCGAACAAGCGCCTGATCTTTGAAGAGCTGTTCTTTCTTGAAGTGGGATTGGAACTGAAACGCCGCAAGATGCGTGAGCGTCCTGGCATTTCTTTCGCGCTCACGGAAAACGTTCGCCAGGCGCTGAAGAAAACTCTTCCTTTCAAGCCGACCGCCGCGCAAAAGCGCGTACTCGGAGAAATCGCGCATGATATGCAGCACCCTTCGCCCATGCGCCGTCTGCTGCAGGGCGACGTGGGCTCCGGCAAGACCATCGTGGCGCTTCAGGCGGCGACCATCGCGATTGAAAACGGCTATCAGGTGGCCCTGATGGCGCCCACGGAAATCCTGGCCACGCAGCATTATTTCTCCGCGCGCCGCATTCTGGAAGACGTTGCGGGTTATCGCATCCTGCTGCTGACCGGCTCGCTGGATGAAGACATGAAGCGCAGCGCCCGCCGCCATATCGCGCGGGGTGACGTGCATCTGGTCATAGGGACGCACGCGCTGATCCAGGAAAAAGTTGAGTTTCACAAGCTGGGCCTGGTCATCGTCGACGAACAGCACCGCTTCGGCGTGATGCAGCGTTTCAAGCTCATGAAAAAAGGCGATGCCGAACCGGACACGCTGGTCATGACCGCCACGCCCATTCCGCGCACACTGGCTCTTACGCTATATGGCGACCTTGATACCAGCGTAATTGACGAAATGCCGCCCGGACGCACACCCATCACCACGCGCAAAATTTCTGACCAGCGCGCCGATGAGGTCTGGGACTTTGTGCGCAAGCAGGCCAGGCTCGGACGCCAGGCTTACGTTGTCTATCCTGTAATTGAAGGCGCGCCGGCTGAACAGCAGGAGATGGAATTTGCCGCCGAGCCCGCGGGCGCGCGCTCCAAAACAGGGCTTAAGGCCGCGCTGCACATGTATGAAGAATTACGAAAGAAGGTTTTCCCTGATCTGCGCGTTGGCCTGCTGCATGGCCGCATGAGCGCCGAAGAAAAAGAACAAACCATGCACCGCTTCAAGGCCGGTGAAATTGACGTTCTGGTTTCCACCACGGTGATTGAAGTCGGCGTGGATGTGCCGAATGCCACGGTGATGGTAGTGGAACATGCGGAGCGCTTCGGTCTTTCACAATTGCACCAGTTGCGCGGGCGCATCGGGCGTGGCGCGGCAAAGTCCTATTGCGTGCTCATGACCGGCGGTAAGGTCTCGCCGGAAGCTGAGCGCCGACTGAATGAAATGGTCCGCACGCAGGATGGTTTTGAGATCGCCGAGCTTGACCTTGAACTGCGCGGCCCCGGCGAATTCTTTGGCACCAAGCAGGCGGGCATGCCCGGGCTGCGCATCGCCAACATCCTGCGTGACCGCAACCTGCTGGAACTGGCCAAGGTTGAAGCAGCCAGGCTGGTGTCAGAGTCCGATCCGGAAATTACTCTCGCTGATCGCCAGCGCGTGATGCAGCATCTCCGCCAGCACTGGCAAAGGCGGTATGGGCTGGTGGAGGTGGGGTGAGCAAGCTATGAGCATTCAGCCAAAACAACCAGCGTGCTGCATCATAGAGAATGCAAGATATCGTGTCGGGTATTTTTGTCCAACTAGGGAGGGCAAATACAGGCTTGCAGTCGGTTTCTCTTTTGTTGATCCAGCGTGATGGCAGGGGCGACTCGGGGCCCAAAAATTAAACTTGCCGCAGCAGATGGAAAGGGCCAAGATCATTCTGCTGGTCATTGCGGTCAAACAAGATACCGACATTGCTGCCGTCAGTGAAGCTACCGTACGCCGGGAGTGGCGCGCCTTTGGCTTAAAACCAATCGTCTGCAAACCTTCAAACTCAGCCGCAACCCCAAACGCACTACACTAGATCGCTGCCGGTCTTATCTCGTCGCGGCGCTGAAGAATATTTGATACTGATTGCAGCACACCTTCACGCGAATCGCCGGTAACAAAACTGTTGCCATCCATATCCGGGCGGATTCTTCCCATCTGCAAGATCGGCGCTTCAGGGAGATGGTGGCGCACGGCATGGCCAATGGCCTTTTTCATGCGCGGTTCCACGCTATCGGCGATCAGGACCACGTCAAAGATTTGTCCCTGGCAGGCCTGATCGACTTCCTTCAGGCTGCAAGCGGTCCTTACACGATAACCGGCGCGTTCGAGCCATTCGAGTCGCAGACGCAAGGCGGGTTCTGTTGCCACAATCAATAGCAGCGCAGCGGGGAGAACATGTTGTGCCATTCGGGGGTAACTTCCATGTAACAAACGTTACTTAATACTTTAAATGTATTTTTAAAATTAGAATAGTATGATCCTGTTACTTGTTTATTTTCAATAGCTTAGACATGTTTTATTTTTTCGTACAATTAAAAACTCCAATAATCCCGGCAAAGCTTTAACCAAATTCCTTAGATGCGAAGCTGCTGTAGGCGAAGCATAGTCTGCATTCTAGATTTGCTCGTCTGCGGGGCAGTGATTTTTTTTGCACCACTAGCGACGCGAAGCGCTCTGGCTTGCGATAATCTTGCTCAGGACAAGTCAAAAATTCATGAGCTCTTCCGCGGCAATGCCGGCTGCCTTTACGGCAAAAACAATCCTGACGTACAAGCCATTCCGCGCGCTTTGGCTGGCCCCAGTTTGTCAGCGTCTTTGGCGACTTTCTTGCCCTCTTCGGCGTGATCAGTCTCATTACGTTTCGCTGGCACGGGACGCCCGTTCAGGTCACCACGGTAACCATCGCGTTTGTGCTCCCCATGGCCATCATCAGCCCGATTGCCGGCGTTTTCGTGGACCACCTGAATGTGAAGCGCCTCATGATTGCCAGCGACCTCATCCGCGCTGTGCTGATTCTGATGCTGGTCTTTACCCACAACGTCATGCAGATCTCGGCGATTTTTGTTGCGTTAAGTTCGGTATCAAGCTTTTTTGCTCCTGCACAATCCGTAACCCTGCGCGTCATTGTCCCCCAGGAAGGTTTGCTTGCCGCCAACGCCATGATGATGCAGGCCTTTTATATTGTGAGGCTGTTATCGCCTGCGGCGGCGGGCGCACTGGTGGCATGGCTTACTGAAAAATCCTGCTTCTATCTTGACGTGGCCAGCTTCATCTTCTCCGCCGCCATGATTTCAAGCCTGGCCGTCATTCGCCCTGCGCGTTCAGAAGCCGAAAAGACTGTGAAATCGCTGGCCCAGGATTTTCTTGCCGGAAATAAATTCATCTTCACCCACGCTGGACTGGCATTTGTGTTTATCGCAATGGCCGTTGCCATGTTTGTGCTGAGTTCATTCAGCCCGTTGATCTCAATCTATATTCGCGACTCGCTCCATGCCGGCTCATTCATGTTTGGCGCTATCAGCGCCATGGTAGGCGTGGGTATGATCGTGGGCACACAGTTGATTACGCGTTTGTCGGGGAGCGGCCCCAAATCCTATGTGGTGCTGGTAGGACTCTTCCTGCTTGGCCTGGGTGCAGGACTGCTGGGAGCGTTCCGCAACACTCCGATGGCGGCACTCAGCACATTTACCATGGGCTTCGGTATTGCGTTCGTCTGGATTCCCGCCCAGACCATGTCCCAGCAGGAAACGCCGCCGCCAATGGTTGGACGCGTAAGCAGCACCTTCATGTCATTGATTGCCGTTTCCCAGGTGTTTGGGCTTCTTCTCTCCGGATATCTGGCGCAAAAGCTCGGCATTCGGGCAGTGTTCCTAACCTGCGCGGGCGTGCTGGGCGCAATTTCTCTTGCCGGACACTTCCTGATGCGCGGCCGGATTCCTCATACATCCGGCGCCGACGTTCAGGCAAATGCCACGCCCTAATTCTCGGCGGGCAGCCATGAATTGTCAGATAACGAATCTTGAAACAGCCACTCTTGAGCGACTCAACCCCAGATCAGTATCTCCGCGTCTTCCGGTTACTTTCGTGACGTTTGCGTTCTCCCATTTCGTCGTTAGGATCTCATCAAGTTGTAGCCTGTGCGCCGGGAAAGCATGGCACGCCGCGTAGCAGGCAACTGAGGAGAAGACGGTGAATTTCATCCCCTTTCGGCGCCATGCACGCCATCAATGGATACGCTCGTTTTCCGTTGGACTGCTGGCATTATTTTTTCTGGTTTCTAACAATACGTCATGGGCGCAAGCCACGGCCCGCAAGGTCAAGAACCGGGTGGAGCCTGTCTATCCCGAGCTGGCCAAAAGAAACAACATCAGCGGAAGCGCCCGGGTTGAACTGCTGGTCACGCCCGATGGCAGAGTAAAGGACGTAAAAGTTCTGGGCGGAAATCCGGTGCTGGTCCAGGCGGTAACGGCCGCCGTGGTCAAATGGAAGTATGAGCCCGCCGCGGAAGAATCCAGCGTAATTATCAAATTCGATTTTACTGCCCCGTAAGTTTTCCTGTGCATTTTGAACCTCACTCCTGTTTTTTTTTGGCCTGGATGAAAGTTGATCCAGGCTTTTTTATTTGCGAAAAACCTGACCGCTGAATGGACACGGATAACACTGATAGAACCAGGAGGGCCGTCGGGTCCCGATCTCGTGTGATTCCGGCGACCCTTACGTGTTAAGGTTTTCTCTGTTTAGGTTCGAGGGCTGACGAATGTATTCTAACGACCCATTTCAGGCAGCGATCGATGAAGCTCGGCAGGGCCTCGCAGAAGGCGGCATCCCGATTGGCTCCGTGATCGTGCACGGTGACAAGATCATTGGTTGCGGACATAACCGGCGAGTGCAGAAAGGCAGCAGCATCCTGCACGGAGAAATGGACGCGCTGGAAAATGCCGGACGCCAGCCCGCCGCCGTCTATCGGCAATGCGTTCTCTACACCACTCTCTCTCCATGTTCCATGTGCTCTGGCGCCATTCTGCTGTACGGGATTCCCCGCGTCATCATCGGCGAGAATAAGACGTTCATGGGAGAAGAAGACCTTCTCCGCTCGCGCGGCGTTGCGGTTGAAGTGCTGCAGAGCGAGGAATGCATTCGTCTGATGGAAGAGTTTATTCGCAAGAACCAAAAGCTGTGGAATGAGGATATCGGAGCGTAAGGTTCATGAAAACACTCCTCTCGCTAATGGTCGCTGGCGGAGCTACAGGGTTGGGAAGAGAGAAAATCGCAGCGCCGTGAGGATACCCGTTCATTTTTGTTTAGAGAGTTCCCATTCATAGACGCGGGCTGACTCCAGGCTGGCCGTAAGCTTTTGCAGGGCGGAATGCAGCGTGCCGTTTTCACCAGAACAGGCGTTTTGAACAGTTTTCATGTCCAGACCTGCACCATCGTGTTCCAAATACCAGCGCTTTTCACAGTCCATATACGTAGTCAGGCCGTCTTGAACGCCTGTCCATGCCTGGGTCACTTCAGGTTTACTGTGGTGGTAATAGGCCATCATCAACGCGATGGTTTCCCGGCTTGAGCGCCAATCCTCATCCACTTTGTTGTATTGACTTTTGAGTTCTTCCCGCTGGTGACGGACAGCTTCCTTCTCCTTGCCCTCAAATCTGTTCAAGTCAAACTCCGCTTCTGTCAGGGTGCTAAGGTTCTCAGAGGCCGACATACTCTTGCCGATCATCTGAAATGCATCTTTGACGGTTTGCTGTTCTCCTTTTGTGTACTCTTGAAAGGCAACCAGATGAGTCTCCCTTTGCTTGTTCCAGCTTTGGATTGACTGCGCAATGATGTTTCCAAAAACTCCTCCCAGAACTACCGTAATCAACGCCGCGCCACCTGTGGATTCCAAAAAACGCTGCCACGCGGGCTTGCCTGAGTCCTTCGCCGACGGGGCTGAACTGAAATATCGTTTGCTTATTATCTCGCGGATGAACTCTTCGTCATCTAGAATGCGCTGCTGCTCTGGGGTAAATTCAGCCATTAGTTTGGGTTGCTGCGAAAGATGAGCAGGAATTTTCCTCCGCCAAGATTGTGCAGGCCGAGGAAAGTCATCTTTGGATGCAAATCGAGTTCGGCCTTGAGATGCGCTGCATCTGGAATAACCGCGGGACCGAATACAAGCAATGTATCGCCCTTGAGGGCGCCATTCTTGGCCCAGGTGAAGTAACTCTTGCGGGCGCCACTGATAACAACTGTCTGGAGCCACAGATTCCGAGCGGTCTGGGCGTTGAGCCACGAAGCCAGGCATTGATAATCAGGGCAATTCTTCTCAACCACCGCGATACCGTCACCTGGTTCAGGAACGTCATCCTTCGGCGGACCCGCCTGGTGATGCCCGCCGGGTTCTCCCACGGGAACAGGTCCACCAGGATTCAGCAAGAAATTGATTTGTTTGGTCGCCCCGGCCGTTGCTGTCACCTTCGCGCTTGCTGGCTGGAACTTCTCTTTGGTCACCGTGACCACAAAGTCGCCAGGCGGGACCGAAATAGTAAAATGACCAGACGAATCCGAAGTTGTCGTTCTTGGAATCCCGGTGGTCACTTCGGAAACAGTGACCTTAGCCCCCGCAACTACCGCGCCTTGCGGGTCTGATACTGTGCCGCTGAGTGTGACTTTGGCCCCTTCGCCAACTGAGACCGGAGATTGGCACGAGCCACGCAGAGGAGCAGCCAATAACATGCCAAACAATGCAAACAGAGGAAGGCTGAGTTTCTGGCAAATCATTCAATACCGCCAAAAAGCATTCGCTTTTGGGGAGTAGCCTACCACAGTTTCTAACCCCATTCGCAGATGTTGTCACTTCACGAGCCAGCTAATTGCCGTTGCTGATTGGCTGGCTTCCTTAATACTTCCAGCTCGCGTCCGCTCCCTTGGGCGCATTCAGAGTAATGTGATTGGCGATGACCCGCAGAAGTTCGGCTTGATTCAACGGCGTCCAGCCGTGGCCTTTCATCGGCCGGCCATATTCAAATGATCCGCCATAGGGAGGGTTGTTGGTGCGCTTGAGGAAATCTTCCAGCCGGTAAACCGCCAGGTTCAGGTAAAAATTGTCCATGTCGCCGCAGTAGAGATGCAGCTTGCCGCTAAGCTTGGGACCGATCGTCTGCCAGTTATTCTGCAAATAGTCTTTTAGATCGTAGCCATGCTCGCGCATGTAGGCGGCGACGGTCTGGTCGATCTTGCCGGTAGTCTTGTCCCAGAGCGGCTTGGGATATCCATCCACTCCCACGGGGCCATAGACCGCTTCCCAGGCTTCAAACTGTTCTGCGGATCGTCCGTGTGAACCAAGCACCTCTTCCAATTGGCTCATCTGCCGTATGGTTACATCTGTTTGGCCTTCAACCGTGCGGGACATGGGCCGCTCTGGAATCGGCGGATCGTAATTCGGCGCGAGAAACGCATTTACATCGCTATAAATATCGACGATTCCATAACGGGTGAAATCAACAGGATCAGGAAAGAAAGTCCATGTCCCACCGAAGAAGTCGGGACGATAGACCTGGAGCGCGAGCGACTCCCATCCGCCGGTTGAGCCGCCGGAAAGCACTCGCGCATACGGCTGGCGAATGATGCGGAAATGTTCTTCAATGTAAGGAATCAGCTCGTTCATGAGGGCGTCGCCGTAAGGGCCGTTATTGGCCGAGTTCACGGCGTAGGAATCGTCAAAATAGACGGTCGGGTGCTGGAATGTAACTGCAATCATCCGCGGAAAGCCGTTCGACGTCCAGCGCTTGTATAACTCCGGCCCGGAGATGCGCCCTTCCCGCACCGGCAGGTCCGCCGGCGACTGCTCCGTGGAAAAGCCGAGCGGCGCGCGCAAGCTGAAGTGTCCCTGCTCATAAAGCACCGGATAATGAGCGTTGGGATGCGCCTCATACCCTTCCGGCAGCAGCACCGTTGCGCCCAGAAAAATGGGCTGTCCCCAGAACTGCGTCAGCAGCTTGCTCTGTATTTTGATGTGCTTTACATATTGCGTATCGCCCGGCGGCAACGTGGTGGGAATCTTATGGTCAAGGTTCAACCTGATCTCATATCCCGTAAGCGGGTCCAAATGGAAATGGCCGGCGTCGCTAAAGAGGTTCCCTGGAGACTTATTGAACTGCTGGCCCTCCCATTGGTCCATGTGCGCCCAGATGGTGTGACCGTCTGACCGCTGGAAGCGCGTATAAACATTCAGCAGCGCCTGCACGTAATAGTCGCCAGCGGGCAGCTCGCGTACAGATTTCAAAGGAAAGCCCAGCGTCAGCGCGTCGAGTTGGGCAGCCTGCCCGGGTTGCAGGTTCTGCACGTCCACGGCGATCATCTCCGTACGCGAACGCCATGAGCCCACCTGGAGCCTCGGCTCCGGGTCATTGGCCCGCGCAATGATCACAAACAGTCTCCCTGTAATTGGCTGCTGCGCGGCTGGAAGCATGATTTTGAACGTGATGCTGGAAGCGGCGGCAGTGGCTGACAGAGCTAAGCTAAGAAAAAAACAGGCTATGGCGAGCTTGGTCCAGCGTCGATCAGGATTCATGGTTTCTCCGGGGGAACTAAAGGGAAGTATACGGCGGGAAGGATTGTTCCCATTCATTTGCGGGGTGAGATTCTCGATTCCTGCCGCTCGGCGGGGCAACAAAACGACCATTCACCGCTCAGGATCTTGACCAATTTCTACAGCGCCAAAAACGCATCCGACTATATAATGTCCCAACGGCGAGGTGCCTTATTCGCAAGGTATTCCATTTCGAATCTCCACGGGCACGGTATAAAGCCGATGCCGCGATCGTCTGGTGTTTTGACCATCGTTTTGATGTGGTGCTCCACAAACTAACCAAGCGCATTGGCGTGGAGTTTTTTGATCCCATTCTGGTTGCCGGGGGCGCAAAGTGCCTGGCAGGCAGTGACCTGGAAAGAGACCGGCAGTTCGTTCTGGAACAGGTCCGCAAATCTATCCAGTTGCACGGAACGCACACGGTTTTACTCATGTTACACTCCGATTGCGGCGCATACGGAGGGCTTGCCGCCTTTGATAATGACACCGCCCGAGAAGCCGAAAACCACCGGCAAGATCTGCATCGCGCCGTGGATTTTCTTCAGGCGCAGATTCCGGAGCTGACCATCCGCGGCTTCTTTGTGGATTTTGAAGGCGTCTGGGAAGCGGATTACAGCAAGGACAGCGCAATAAGTGCCTGACTGAAGAAGAGGTAGTGAATGTTTCATGGGGTCCAGGGAGAATACAGGTGGCTGGAAACGGCTGCCCATGAAGTTTATGACGTTTTGCAGGTTTGTCCTGCTGTAGTGGCAAACAAGAACGTTGTCATCACTTCTTTTGACTCTTATCCGCTTCAGCCAACGTCAGAAGAAATGCAGCGCGGATGGCGCACCTCCGGGCGGTCCCTGCATATCCCCGTGAGCGATAACATTTCCGCCATACCGTTTGAGGTCTTCAACGAGTGGTACATCTTTACCTCCGACTCACCGGAACGCGACTACAAAGTTTTTGTGAAGCACGATTGGTTCACCCTTGGCCCGGCGCAAACGGTTTACTCGCGCACTGGAAATGCCTTTGACCTCAAGCGCATGCAGCGCTGGTTCTGGCAGGAGTTGGAAGAATCCAATCCGGAATCCTATCTGGGCCGCGGCACCCGGCTGAAGTTTGTGAGCCGGAATCCTGAATACTTCAATACCGTACTGCGCGGCCTGAGTTCGCTGGCCCGCATCCGCGCCAAATCAGCCAAAGCGCCGGCCTGAAGACCGGGCTTCTTTTTTTGCCCTGAGTACAGCCACTGAGTTTGAGAGTTAGAGCGGCGCTTTTTTAGTACCGCTCTTTTTCTGACCCTTGTACTCGCCCTTTTTGGGCATACGGTTGGGGATTGGCATCTGCTTATAAAGCTCAGCAGGCCTCACTTGAAGATTGAACGCAAGGCGCATCATGCCATCGAATGAGATCACTCGTTCACCGCGTTCAATGCGCCCGACATATTGCCGCTCAAAATTGCAGAGTTCTCCCAGCCTCTCTTGGGAGAGGTCGCGGGCCTCCCGCAACTTTTTCAGTTGTCTGCCGAACAAAACCAATGCGCTGGGCACGCTATAGGGTCTTGCGGCGGTCCTCCAAAGTAAACGGCCAAGCTGGTCTACGACCAGTCTGGTGTTATAATTGGCTTCCCGTTATTGGGAATGAATATATCAGACATGCATTATGTGGCTTGCTGGACCGAGGACGACGGCATTTATTCCTGCGGACACTCTCACCTTGTTGTCCGCGATGCGATGAATTGCCTTGTCCCAGATGGCGGAGGTTTTATTCGCGCCTATGATGCCGGGGAATTCCGCTCTCTTACGAACCGGGAGTTCATTGATTTTCTCGAAGCGTTGCCGGAGATGCCCTGGAGTTGGCGGAATAGAACTCAAGGAGGCGAAGTCACCCTACCGCTAACGGTGAACGCCGAATAAGGAGCCGCCGTGAAGCGCGGGGGGCGAAGAGGCTCTCCGCGCTTTTTACTTTGGGCAGAATTTGCAAGCTACGTTACAATCGCAGAAAGTGGCCAAGAAAAAACCAACAGCTGAGAAGTCATCTTCTAAACGGAATGCGCTGTATTATGGCGACAATCTCCAAATACTCCGCGAAAACATCGGAACGGAGACAGTCGATCTGGTTTACCTGGATCCACCATTCAACAGCCAAGCTTCTTACAATGTTCTTTTCAAAGCACCAACCGGGGAACAATCACAAGCTCAAATTGAAGCATTTGAGGATACCTGGCATTGGAACAATACGGCCGAAGTGGCATTTGATGAGGTGATGCGGAGCGGAAATACCGATGTGGCGGAGATGCTTCGCGCCATGCGTTCATTCCTCAAAGAGAACGACATGATGGCGTATCTCACAATGATGACTGTGCGGTTGCTGGAACTGCATCGCGTTCTCAAGCCAACTGGCAGCCTGTACCTGCATTGTGACCCAACAGCAAGCCACTATCTCAAAGTGCTCATGGATAGCATTTTCGGTGCTCAGTTTTTCAAGAATGAAATAGTCTGGCAACGCACCTCGAGTCACGGTAATGTGAGCCGAAGTTTCGGCGACAACACGGACACAATTTTCTTTTACACGAAGACTGCGGATCACGTGTGGAATCAAATCTACGTACCATACTCGCAAAAGCACATTGAGACGAAGTTTACAG
>DAHUXR010000056.1 GCA_027307045.1 Acidobacteriaceae bacterium | reverse complement strand
TTTACTGTTGCTCTCCGCGTCTCCGCTGTCTCCGTGGTGGATGTTTCTTTTTGGTTGCGGCTCCGCCGCGCTGTGGTAAAGCTTGTTATCCTGTTCACTGAAGAAATGGACCCCGTTGCCCTAACCCGCAGGCTTGTCGACATTGAATCCATCTCCGGCAATGAAGGCGCCGTTGGTGCAGAGCTTTATGAAGTGCTTTCCAATATGGGATACGCTACGCACAAAATGCCGGTGGCGCATGAAAGATTCAATGTTGTTGCGACCATCGATGGCAAGCCGCCGGAGCTGACCTTTTCTACCCACATGGACACCGTGCCGCCGTTTATCTCGTCGTCAGAAGACCATGACAACATCTATGGTCGCGGCTCGTGCGACGCCAAAGGGATCATCGCCGCGCAGATTGCCGCGTGCCAGCGGCTGCGCAAAGAAGGCCGCGCCGTCGGCCTATTGTTTCTTGTGGGTGAAGAGCGCGATAGCCTTGGCGCAAAGATTGCGAATCAGAATCCCCTGGGCAGCCGCTTCCTGATCAATGGCGAACCGACGGAAAACAAGATTGCCATAGCATCCAAGGGCGCATTGCGCGTGCAACTTACGGCGAAAGGCAGGATGGCGCATTCGGCTTATCCTGAGCTGGGCGAATCAGCCATCGACAAGCTGCTAACCGCCCTTGAGCGTTTGCGCTCCATGGATCTGCCGGTGAATCCGGAAGTTGGTCCATGTACGCTGAATATCGGATTAATTGAAGGCGGCCGCGCTCCCAACGTGATTCCCGATCACGCGCGCGCGCAGCTACTCTACCGGCTGGTTGGTCCTTCTGAAGCATTGCGCCATCAGATCACAAAGCGGGTTGACGGCCTGGCTGAAGCCGAGTTTGTGCTAGAAATTCCTTTTATGAAGCTGCGCACTGTTGCGGGCATTGAGAGCATGGTGGCGAAGTTCACTACCGACATTCCTGCGCTTACAGAGTGGGGCACTCCGGTGCTGCTGGGGCCAGGATCGATTCACGTGGCGCACACCGAGCGCGAATACATTTCCAAGAAGCAGCTTCATGAAGCGGTGGACTTGTATTGCAAGATCGCTCATCAACTGCTGGAAAGCAGCAGTTAGCGTCTAGTTAGCAAATAGCAATTAGCTTGAGCGTGGGGGTTCGAAGAGCATATTCGCCTATTGCCGCTAGTCCATTCGATACGCATCGATTCTGCTTTTGCTGGGCTAGTGGCTAATTGCCAAGTGCTGATTGCTGATTCTCAACGGACGCTCTGTCCATTGCACGTCCCAGTATTTTCCGAACTTGTATCCGACCTGGGTGAAAATACCGACGTTCTTAAAGCCAAAGAATTCATGCAGCTTGGCTGAACCAGCATTCGGCAGCGTATAGCCGCCAACAATGCGATTGATGTTTTCGCCAGCCAACGCCTCAAACAATCCGGTGTAAACTTTTCTGCCAATCCCTTTGCCCAGGGTTTCATGGCTGCAATAGACCGTGGTCTCCACCGTTGTGTCATACGCTGCTTTGGGGCGGAAACGCGTGGTACCCGCATAGCCCACCACCAAACCATCTTCTTCGGCGACGACCAACCGGTATCGACCGGTCAAAGCGAACTGCTCAAACCACGCTGTACGACGCTCAACCGTGTACGGCTCAACGTCGAATGTGACGGGCGTATGGATGACGTAGTGGTTGTAAATCTCCGTCAATCGCGGAAGGTCGGCACGGTTCGCCGGGCGAATGCGGACAGTCATCGGAATCGACTCCATATGAAAATGGTTATGTAGTCAATTCTAAGCGGGGCCAACCATCGCCGCACGCTCTGCTTCTTCCCTATGCTTGCGAAGTAAACCGGCGCGTCCGTCGTAATGCCAGAAAGCCGGATAAACCAGCGCCAGCAGCCCTGTGCCCAGGACGCAGAGAATGCCGCCGGAAACCACCGAGGTGCGAATACCGAAAATGCTGGCGACGATCCCTGCTTCGGCATTCCCCAGCATTGGCCCGGACATGTAGCTGACCATCTCGATTCCCGCGAGCCGTCCGCGCAGATGATCGGGAATCGTCTGGTTCCATATTGTCATGCGAAACAGGCCGCTCACCATGTCTCCAGCGCCGGCAACCGCGAGCCACAGCAGCGCAAGCCAAAGCCGGTCAGCAAATCCAAAAGCAACGATCGCCACACCCCAGATCGCGGCGGCAACTGTCACCACCATCCCATGGCGATGCGCTCGCCCTGACCAGCCTGACGCGACTGACGCGAAGAATGCGCCTACAGACGGCGCTGCGTAGAGCAATCCTACTGACGCTCCGCCAAATTTAATTGCGATGGCAGGGAATAATGCCATTGGCATGCCAAAGAACATCGCATTCATGTCGATGAGGTAGGTTCCCATCAGTTCCGGACGGCTGCGCGCATAGCGAAGGCCTTCAATCAGAGAGCGCAGGCTGGGACGGTCAGCATTCAATGGCGGCGGAGTGGCCCGCATCATCCAGAGCGCAAAAAGTGAAATCAGAAATGTGGTGAGATCGATAGAATATGCAACGGCCGGGCCAGCGGCAGTCGCCAGGACTCCGCCGAGCGCGGGACCGAGTACGCCTCCGAGCGTGGTACCGACCGCGCGCAAAGCTGAAACAGCAGGTATCAGGTCGGCCGGGACCAGACGAGGCGTTAGCGCTTCCAACGACGGCCGCTTGAGGCCGTTCAATCCGGCGATGGCCGTGGCAAACAGAAAAAGTACCCAGACTTGCGGATGCGGCAGCAGAGAGTTCAGGACCAGCAAGGCGCTGCTCACCGCCATGAGCAATTCTGTCATGAGTACCATGCGTCGGCGATCCACGTAGTCAGCCAGCGCGCCGCCAACAAACGCCATGGTGATGGTGGGAACAAATTCGGTGACGCCGAGCAGACCAACCATCAGCGATGAGCGCGTGAGCTGGTACATCTGCCACGGCAGCACAACAAAGGTCATCATCGAGCCGAAGAAAGAGATTGTCTGGCTGAGAAAAAGCAGGCGGTAGTCGCGCGAGATCCTGAGAGGCGCGGGATTGATGGCGAAGGCGCCGAAAAATCCCTTATCCGCACCGGCGGAAGGTTCCGGTACGGGATCGGGCTTAAGATGCGCCGGGCTGTGCGGCTGCTGCGTCTCCACTGTTTAAAATATAACTTACAAGTCTACGCAGCCCGTTGTAACGCAGACCTAGGCTTTACTGAACCCCACCGGGCTCACCAAGCCGGCGATCATGGGCAGGCGGGCGGCACCGATCAATCCGGCATCTCCACCGAGCAGAGCTTTGGTGATCATGGTGCCGCGGACGGACCGGCTTGGCGCATTGCCGGCCTGTATGTTTTCTGTAGGCGCTGTGGCGCGATAGACAAAAGAATTTCGGCCCACGGTTTCCAGCATCAGCGGAGCAAACGCGTCCCAGGCGCTGGATACTCCGCCGCCAATCACATACATGGGGAAGTTGAAGATATTCACCATGTCGGCAATCACTGTGCCCAGCGCTTTGCCAACGCGCTCAAAAATCGTGCGGGCCTGCGCATCACCCTGCATGGCGAGATCAAAGATCATTTTGGAGTTAAATTCAACATCTTCCTTAAGCGTGCGTGCCATGTGAGGCGCGTTGCCTTCTGCAATCGCTTCCTGCGCCATGCGCTTGATGGCCGTGGCAGAGGCATATTGCTCCAGGCAGCCGCGGCTGCCACAGTTGCAGGGATGGCCGTCGGGCTCCACATTGATGTGGCCAAGTTCTCCGGCCATGCCCGTCATGCCATGCCAGATTTGTCCCTGCAGCACCAGGCCGCCACCCACACCTGTTCCCAGCGTGAACATGCACATGTCATCTACACCGGCTGCGGCGCCCAGCCATTTTTCTCCCATCGCGGCGGCGTTGGCATCGTTTTCCAGTATGACCGTGGTTTTCAGGCGTCGTTGAATCTCATCGCGTACTGGATAGTTATGCCAGCCGGGTAGATTGGGCGACTCGCGCAGCATGCCCGTCTGCATTTCAATGATTCCGGGAACTCCAATGCCGATCCCGGCCAGTTCACCGGCGTTGCTCTGCTTGCCGACAACCTCCTGGATCGCGGTACACATCTCGTCGATCACCTGATCGCGTCCGCGAGCGACCTGCGTGCTGGTGGTGATTTTCTCCAGCACATTGCCGTTGCTATCCACCGCGGCAATGCGCAGGTTGGTGCCGCCCAGATCGACTCCAATGGCCAATATCGTCATTTGGGATTTTGACTCCTTTGGAAGCGCAGATGATGCCTGCATAGATTAATAGGTTACCGCAGCGATTGCGAATTTCTCCCGCTGTTGAAGATTCAAAGTGAACGGTCTATCTTTTCCGGCATGCAGATTAAAGGAAAAACAGCGGTAGTGACCGGCGGAGCCAACGGAATCGGGCGGGCGCTCTGCCTCAGGTTCGCGAAAGAGGGCGCGAAATTTATTGCGATATCTGACGTGGACGAAGCAAATGGCAAGGCCGTTGCGGATGAAATGGAAAAAGGCCAAGCGAGATTTTTCCCCTGCGATGTCTCGCAGGAAGCCCAGGTGAAAAATCTGGTTGAATCTGTGAGCAGCGCGGCTGGCCAGGTGGATATCTTCTGCTCAAATGCGGGGATTGCCGTGGCAGGGGGGCCGGAAACCTCAGACCGCGATTGGAAGCGTAGCTGGGAGATCAATACAATGGCCCACGTTTACGCCGCTCGCGCAGTATTGCCGCAAATGCTCGCGCGCAAAGAGGGTTATCTGCTGCAGACCGTCTCCGCCGCAGGGTTGTTGACTTCCCTGGGTTCCGCCCCTTACGCGGTCACCAAGCATGCTGCTTTGGGCTTTGCCGAGTGGCTGGCGATTACTTATGGCGAACAGGGAATTCGCGTTTCCGCGCTCTGCCCGCAAGGTGTGCTCACGAACATGCTGAAAGCAGACCATCCAGGCACAAAAATGCTGCAGGCCGGAGCGATTGAGCCTGAGCAGGTAGCGGACGACGTTGTAAAAGCCATGGCCGAAGAAAGATTCATGATCCTGCCTCATCCGGAAGCGGGAAAATTTTTTCAGAACAAGGCCAACGATTATCAGCGGTGGATCAGGGGCATGCAGAAGTTGCAGAGGAATCTGAACGTCTAAAAAAGAACATTTACCGCAACGGACGCAAAGAGCGCGAAGAGAAATTTGCGGATTGGAGGCTCTTGCTCCTTTGCGGACTTTGCGTACTTAGCGGTTAGATTTCTTGTTTCTACAGAAATTACTTCTGGCACTTCGGACAATAATGTGTCCCCCTGCCCCCGACCACGATCTTCTTAATCGGCGTTTTGCAGGTGAGGCAGGGCTTGCCTTCGCGACCATAGGCGCGATGCTGTATCTGGAAGTATCCCGCTTCGCCATCGGCATCCACATAATCAGAGATGGATGATCCGCCGGCGGCAATCGCCAGGCGCAGAACTTTTTGCAGAGCTGCGTGCAGCTTGCGCAGCTCGGATTTGGTCAGCGCATTGGCCCGGCGGCGCGGCCGTATATGCGCGCGGAACAAAGCTTCATCGGCATAGATGTTTCCCACACCATGCAGCAGCTTTTGATTGAGCAGCGCGGCTTTGACCGGCGCTTTGCTGGTATGGAAAAGTCGCGCGAAATCGTCGGCGTCGATACTCAGCGGCTCGGCTCCTGGGCCGGTGAAACCTGTCTGGCGAACCTCAAGCCGGCCAAAGCGACGCGGATCGACGAAACGCAGCTCACGTCCGGAAGCAAGCTTGGCGACCAGGTGCGTGTGTTTGGGAGTCTCAGCTTCCGGGTTGGCAACGAGCATTTGCCCCGTCATTCCCAGGTGCACGATCCATTGGCGGTCGCCAGCAGTTTTTTCGGAGCCGAGATCGAAAACGATATGCTTTCCCACGCGCCGTACCCGGTCCACCTTCGCGCCTTCCAGAGTGGCAGAAATTTCTGCGGCCGACGACTTGAGCGGCTCAGGTTTGCTGCCCACCCAGACAGAATCAATGCGGTCCCCGGCCACACGCTTGTTCAGCCCGTTGGCAATGGTTTCGACTTCTGGTAATTCTGGCATTGGGTTCCCTGGATTACCCTATTGATGAGAGATTCTTCGCCTGCGGCTCAGGATTTCGCCTGCAGGCTCAGGCCTGCAAAGCGGCTCAACTTCAGGTAATTCCAAGCATCTAAATAAATCATCTCATGAACAGCGGAAGATTGGTCGCTAGCTAACAGCAGGTACAATGGAACCGCTGACACCGGAGACATTTGAAATTCTTCGACAAAAAAACCGCACAGGCATTATTGACCATTTTGGTCTTTGTTCTGATACTGGCGTTCCTGTATGTGGCTTGGCGCGCGATTATTACGTTCCTCTTTGCGATTTTCTTTGCTTACATTCTTGAAGCTCCCGTTTCAAAACTGCAAACATGGCTGAGGGGATCGCGTCCCGCGGCCATTGCGGTGGTGTATCTGCTGTTTGCGGGCTTAATGATTTTGACTTTGTCGCTGCTTGGCCCGCCGGTAATGGACGAGGCGACCAAACTGGTGCAACAAGCGCCGGAGCTGGAAAAAAAACTCAGTTCAGGCGACCTGCTGAAACAGCTGGGCGCCAGGCACGGCTGGAATGGCGCCATCATGGAGGGGATTAACCACTATCTTGACAACCACAGAGGTGAGCTGATTGGCGCGACGCAAAACTTCGTGGTGCGCGCCGCCAAGAACCTTCAAAGTATGTGGTGGCTTTTCCTGGTCCCGATCCTGGCAATTTTCTTTCTCAAAGACGGGCACCAGCTAAGCCAGAACATCATCAACTCAGTGGAAGACACTCGCAACCGGCGCATGCTGGCGGAAACGGTGCAGGAGATGGATTCCATGCTGGGACATTTCATCCGGGCCCAGTTGACGCTGGCCGGACTTGCCATGTTGGTGGTGACCTTTGTGCTTTGGATCATGCGCGTCCCGTATGCCTTTGCTCTGGGTCCGGCAGCCGGCGCGCTGGAATTTATTCCGGTAGTCGGTCCCGCGGTTGGCGGGTTAGTGGTCCTGGGAGTCGCACTGCTCTCAGGTTACAACCACTTCTGGTGGTTATTTATTTTCCTGCTCGTCTGGAGATGCGTTCAGGACTACGTCACCTCGCCCCGAATTATGGGAGAATCGCTGGAGTTGCACCCGCTTGCGGTCCTGTTCGGCGTCTTTGCCGGCGGAGAAGTGGCAGGCGTTATAGGCGTGTTTTTGTCCATCCCTGTACTGGCCACGCTGAGAATCTTATGGCATACGTGGTTGCTTTACCGCCGGACAGGACAGAAAAGCGCCGTGTGATGGTGATCGCACAGTTTCTGCCGGCTTCCGGTCTTGGCTGTATAATCGAGCGTTCGCTTACTCTTTTTTTGAGGCTTGGAGCAATGGCAATATCAGGAATCGCGGCGATACCCGCGTTGAAAGAAGTTTATACGCAGCTGAAGACGCGCATGGACAAAGCGGTGGAAGATTTCCGCGCCAACCTGGCCGCGGCACGCACCGGCCGCGCGACTGTGAACATGCTGGATCCGGTCCGCGTGCCGTATTACGGATCTGAGATGCCGCTGAATCAGGTGGCCACGGTGCATTCTCCGGAATCGCAGTTGCTCACGGTCCAGCCGTACGATCCGGGGATCATTGCCGATATTGAGAAGGCAATTCGCTCCGCCGGACTGGGACTGAATCCGCAGAATGACGGCAAGCTGATCCGTATCCCCGTGCCGCCGCTGACGGAAGAACGCCGCAAGGACATGGTCAAGCATCTGCACAAAATTCTGGAAGACCATCGCACTGCCATCCGCAATGTGCGCCGTGACGGCAATGAAGCCATCAAGAAAGCTATGAAAGATAAAAAAATCTCTGAAGACGAAGAGAAGAAGGCGCTTGATGAAGTGCAGAAGCTGACCGATGCCGAGATCAAGAAGATGGAAGAAATGGGCGCGGCCAAGGAAAAAGAATTGATGACGGTCTAAGATTTGATTCAAGAAGAAAAACAAAAGGCCCCGCATGCGGGCCTTTCATTCTGTCAAAGACTTTCCAGCTTATGTGATTAGTGCGGAAGTTTTCTCCAGTCATCCAGGATTTCCGGTTTGCCGTCGCGAACGACGGTGGTATAGATCTGGTCAAAACCCTTGTGGCGCGTGGGGCTGTATTTCAACGTCAGTTTCGGGCCCAGTCCCATATCCTTATTCTGGACCGATTCCAGTGCAGTGATCAATTTCTCTCGAGTCAGGTCCTTGCCGGCGCGCTTCAGACCTTCCACCAGCACCATGGCGTCCACAAAGCCTTCCAGGCTCACAAAGCTGGGCTGTTCATTGGGGTAATAAGTACTCAAGGCATCACGATAAAGAGCAACCGTGGGAAAATCAGTGCGCGTGTAGGGCGGCACCACTTGAGTGATCACCGTACCCTCCGCATCCTGGCCGGCTTCAGTAATAAATTTTTCCGTTCCGACAAAAGAGACGGTAAGGAAGATAGGATGCCATCCAGTGGCGTGCGCTTTTTTGATGATCTCCGCGACCGGCGCGTACGGGCCAACGATCAATACGGCCCCGGGGTTCATGGGGCGGACAGAGTTCAATCCTTTTTCGACATTGAGCGTGTTGCGCGGGAAGGCACCCATACCAACAGGCGCGGCATTATGCTTCTTCAATGCCAACTGCAGGCCGCTGAGCACAGCCTGGCCGAAGGCGTCGTCCTGGTAGATCACTCCGATCTTGTGAATGCCCAGCACGTTCCATAGATTTTCTACCTGCTCGCGGGTCTCATCGTAATAAGAAGCGCGGACATTCATTACGTAATGTTTCAAAGGCGTGTAGAGCATTTCTGCGCCGGTGAAGAGCCCGACTACAGGAACCTTGTTCGCTTCAGCAAGAGGGACGTACTTGGCGGCTGTCGGCGTGCCCACAAAAAATCCCGCGCTGAAGACCCCTTCTTTTTGCAGGCGCTTGAAGCAATTTTCCGCGTTATCGGGCTCATAGCCATCGTCAAAGGCCAGAAGTTGGATTTTGCGGCCAAACACACCGCCATTAGCATTCACATTCTTGAGATAGGTTGTGGCGCCGACAATCGTCTGTCTCCCCAGGAACTGCGCGGGACCATCCAATGCCGAGCAGGAGCCGATAAGAATCTGATTATCACTGACGCCCGGTACTTTTTGTCCTTGGCAAGGGATAGACGCCAACGCGATCACTGCAAGCAGGATCGCCAGCTTGCGCGAAAATATGTTCATACAGCACCTTCTTCTGCGTAACGTGCCTGGGACACTTGCCGCAGCAGGCGCGCAACCCAATGCGAACACAAGATGTTTACACTGGTGTTACGGCCCAACCGCGAGCGGTTAAGGCCTATAGTACCTCTTTCTAGCGATTTGAAGCAGTTTGCACGGGCGTGGCACTTGACTGCGCAGATTCATGCTGTGCAGGCGCTGCTTTGCGGCTTGATGCAGCCTGGCCGGCGGAGATGGACTTTTTGCCGCAAGCTGTGTCGCCGGTTTAGGCGCTGGGTTTGATTTCTGGCGATGACATGCAGCCAATAGCATGCCGATTCCCGGAAGGGATGGTTTGCTAGTTCCATATTTTTCTTCTCCGTCGAACTGGGTACATCTTTTTTGTGGGCACAGTGTGCTCCAGAGGGGAGCTTTGCTAAAGATCACCAAGGTACAGGCAAGGATTTGATATCGGAATGGCAAACTAACGTAATTTGGTCGGCTTGGCCCGGTGGGGAGCAAGAGTTTCAAATTGGGAAGGATGTACTTCTTTACATCGCATGGCAGTTGGTGCCAGAATGTCCGCCGCCGACCTTTCTGAGCGTGGCATCATGCCCACCAGGGAATCTACTCACGAAGATGCGCAGCCCCGGCAGTCTCTGCTGGTTCGCATAGTCATTGCATTGCCGAATTGGGGGTTGCGCGTCCTGCTGTGGTTCCTCTCCCGGATCATCTATCGAGTGAAGGTCCTGGGCAGGGAGAATATTCCCGGCAAAGGCGGAGCGCTGCTGGTTTCCAATCACATGTCTTTTGTGGACGTGGTATTGATCAGCGCGGCGGCCAATCGGCCCGTGCGCTTCTTGATATTCAGTGACGTATACAACCTTGCTTTTATAAAGCCTTTTGCGCTGCTCATGCGCGCCATTCCCATTCCCACGGAGATGCGCCCCCGGGACATTGTCCGCGCTTTTCGCGAAGCCAGTGATGCCATTCGCGCCGGCGAACTAGTATGCGCGTTTGCCGAGGGCCATATCACCCGTACCGGCTCGATGTTGCCGTTCCGCAAAGGCATGGAAAGAATTATTCGCGGCCTGGACGCGCCTATTGTTCCTGTGAACCTGCATGGCATGTGGGGAAGCATCTTTAGTTATGAGCGTGAGCGTTTCTTGTGGAAAGCGCCGAGGCGCATGCCATATCGCGTGACCGTGAGCTTTGGCGCATGGCTGCCTTCCACAGCGAACGCCGCGGAAGTCCGGCGGTCCGTGCAGGCCCTGCAAGCCGCCGCTTTTGAAGCAGACCGCGTGGCCCGCCAAACGCTTGATCGCGCGCTGGTACACACGGCGCGCCGCTATCCGTTCCGCTTCTGCATGGGCGACGCGCGCTTTCCTGAAGTGAGCTTTGCCAGCATGCTGCTAAAACTCATTTTTGTTACGCGAAGGCTGCGTTCGCAGTGGAAAGACCAGGAGATGGTAGGCGTGCTGATGCCTCCATCCGTCGGCGGGGCGCTGGTGAATTTTGCCGCGGTATTGCTCGGCAAAGTTCCCGTGAACCTGAATTACACCGCCAGCACAGAGACCCTGGAATCCTGCGCGCAACAATGCGGCCTGAAAACGGTGGTCACGTCAAAACTCTTTCTGGAAAAGCTTGCCGCCATGAACAAGATTGAGGTGCCCGGGCGGTCAATATATCTGGAAGATGTGCTGGCCAAGCCTAAATCCAGCGAAAAAATTGTTGCGCTGCTTATCGCCATCTTTCTGCCTTATACCCTGATAAAGCGGGCCGTGGGCGCACAGAAGCGCACCACCAATGATCTGGCGGCCATTATTTTTTCCAGCGGCAGCACCGGCGATCCCAAAGGCGTTATGCTGACGCACCACAACGTGCTGGCTAACATCCGGCAGATGACGCAGGTATTTTCTTTTACCAGCGACGACAAATTGATGGGAGTGCTGCCGTTCTTCCATGCGTTTGGCTTTACGGTGACTCTATGGCTTACCGGAACTTATGGCGTTGGCGTGGTGTTCCATCCCAGCCCGCTGGACGCGCAGATTATTGGCGAGTTGACGCGGAAGTACCATGTGACGTTCCTGATTACCACTCCAACTTTTTTGCAGGCGTACACGCGCCGTGTTCCCAGAGAAGATTTTGCCAGCCTGCGATGCGTGCTGGTGGGCGCGGAAAAACTTCCGGAACGGGTGGCCCGCGCGTTTGAAGACCAGTTCGGCGTGCGGCCTTTGGAAGGTTACGGCTGCACGGAATGCGCGCCGGTGGTGGCCGTGAACATTTTTGATTATCGCGCTCCAGGCATTGTTCAACGCGGCGCGCGCCCTGGCACCATCGGCCATCCGTTGCCGGGGATGAGCGTCCGCATTGTCGATCCAGAGACAGGACAGCCGTTGCCACCGGACGCTCCGGGCATGCTTTTGGTGCGCGGTCCCAATGTAATGCAGGGATATCTGGGTCGTCCGGAAGAAACGGGCCAGATTTTACAGGACGGGTGGTACACCACGGGCGACATTGCCGCCGTGGCCGACGATGGCTTTTTAACGATCACGGACCGCTTGAGCCGATTCAGCAAGATTGGCGGTGAAATGGTCCCGCACGTAAGGGTCGAGGAAAAATTACATGAGCTGGCGGAAACGTCGGAGCAGGTATTTGTAGTTTCGTCCGCTCCGGACGAAAAGAAAGGAGAGCGGCTTGTAGTGCTGCACACTCTCAGCGCCGAACAGCTCGCGCCTGTACTGGCGAAACTTGCCAGCGCCGACCTTCCACCGCTTTGGAAACCGCGCAAAGACCAGTTCTTTCACGTCGACGCCCTGCCTATCCTGGGAAGTGGCAAACTTGATCTGCGTGCGCTAAAAATACAGGCCAGTTCAATGGCAGCGGCCACTGTTTAATATTCCCTGGTCGGATCAAAAAAGCATTGTAGTGTGATATTGCATGCGATATCATGCAAATGTGAGATTCCGCTACGTACTCGATACGGACGTGGTGGTTGCGGCATTGAGAAGCGATCAAGGTGCATCCCGCCAATTGCTGTTGGCGGCACTGAATAAAGAGTTTGATCTGATGCTGTCGGTGCCTCTGATCCTGGAGTATGAGGCTGTACTTACGCGTCCTGAACACTTGGCGGTCTTCAGAATAAGCAAAGCCGAAGTCAGTGGAGTGCTGGATGATCTTGCAGCCGTTGCTCAGCCCGTCAAAATTGATTTTCGGTGGCGGCCCAGTTTGCCCGATCCGGATGATGATATGGTCCTGGAAACCGCAGTGAATGGTAATGCTCACGGCATCGTTACTTTCAATTTGCGTGATTTTCAGGTAACCAGCAAAACGTTTGATTGCGCCGTTCTGCTTCCGCGAGAGGCGCTTCAACAGATTAGGAGTTCCATCCATGAGACGGAGTAATTTTGCTTTGCGTCTACAGCCTTCACTGCTGGAAGAAGCCCGAAAGGCGGCAGAATCGGAAGGCGTGGCACTGAATCAGCTAATCAATGTTGCGGTGGCGGAAAAGATCTCTGCTTTGCGTACGCAGGAATATTTTGTTGAGCGTGCGCGCCGGTCAAATCGAAAAGAAACTTTTCGTATTCTGGATCGAGCAGGCAAGGGCAATCCTGCCGTCGCAGGCGATGAACTTCCCGCAGCCATAGGCCGGCCTGCCCAGGAAAGAAAACCTGCTCGAAAAGCAGTCTCGGGAAGCTCTAGCATCGGAAAACAGCGAAAGGAAAGGTCGCGGCGATCCTAAAGTGCTGCCCTTGAGAAGCTGCCCAGCTGTAATGCGAAACTGGCGCGGAAAAGAGACTCTCTAGTGAAATTAATCATCGCGCCGCATCCCATGCATCGGCGGGCTCGATAGGCGACGCAATGTCGCCAGTGATCTCTACGATTCCCTCTAGCCGCCCAAGAAATTCGCGGGGGCCTCTTCCGCTAGAACCAGCTTGGCTACGGGGCGATCGCCTTTGGTGATCAACACAGCTTCTTTGGTCGCCTGAACCCTGTCCAGTATGGCCAAACACCGTGCCCGGAATTCTTTTAGAGAAATTTTCCGCATCGGTACATTTTGGCACATTGCAATTCACTACCGAAGAGTTACCTTGGAGAGAATGTTTCGGCGTGCTAGCCATGATCGACCCCGGCCCTTGCCCTTATAATGTCCTTATGAAGAAGGTCGTTCACGCCGTTTGCTCGCATGATTGCCCTGACGCCTGCGGAATTCTGGTTACCGTGGAAGATGGCCGTGCCACGCGCGTGCAAGGTGATCCGGCCCATCCGGTAACGCGCGGCTTTCTGTGCGCGAAGGTGACGAAATATCTTGATCGCGTGTACTCGCCTGATCGTGTGATGCACCCCATGCGGCGCTCTGCCCCTAAAGGACAGGGCAAAGGCGATGCGAGCGACTTCACGCAAATCTCATGGGATGAGGCGCTAGACGAAATCAGCTCGCGCTTCAAGAAGATCTCCGATGAGTTCGGCCCTGAAGCGATACTTCCTTATTCATACGCCGGGAACATGGGGGTGCTGAGCTATTCGGGAATGGCGCATCGGTTCTTTCATCGGCTGGGCGCATCGCAATTGGACCGCACCATCTGCGCATCTGCAGGCGGCGCAGGCATGGTTACAGTTACTGGCCGCAATGTTGGGACGGAGCCGCAACAGTTTCGCGATTCCAAATACATCATCGCCTGGGGCGCGAATATTCACGCCACCAACGTGCATTTGTGGCCTTTCATTGCGGAAGCGCGGCGCAACGGGGCCAAGCTGGTGGTGATCGATCCTTACAAGACGCGCACGGCGAAGAGCGCTGACTGGTATCTGCCTATCAATCCGGGGACGGACGTTGCGCTGGCGCTGGCGATGATGCACGTGATCATCAACGAGAAACTTTACAACCAGGATTACGTCAGCAAGTACACGCTGGGTTTCGAGCAGTTGCGGCAGCGCGTGCAGGAGTATCCACCGGAAAAGGTGGCTGCATGGACGGGAATCAGCGCTGATGACATTCGCAAGCTGGCGCGCGAATATGCCACGGTGCGGCCGGCGGTAATCCGCGTGAATTACGGCGTGCAGCGATCGCAAAATGGCGGTTCCGCGATACGCGCCATTGCCATGCTGCCTTGCATCACCGGATCATGGGCTGAAGTTGGAGGCGGCCTACAGCTTTCCACCAGCGGAGCGTTTTATCTGAATATGCATGCGCTGGATCGGCCTGACCTGATGCGGAAGAGCCCGCTTGGACGCGCGGCACGCGTGGTCAATATGTCAGAGCTGGGCAGGGCGCTAAATATCTTGAGCGATCCGCCAGTGAAGGCGATTTTTGTTTACAACTCGAATCCGGCAGTTGTTGCGCCGAACCACAACGATGTGGTGCGCGGCTTCATGCGCCCGGACCTGTTTACGGTGGTGCATGAGCAGTTCTTCACCGATACAACAACGTATGCCGATATAGTTCTGCCTGCGACAACGTTCCTGGAGCATAAAGACCTCAACAAAGCTTACGGCCATACGTATCTTCAGATATCGAACCAGGCGATTGCGCCGCTGGGCGAGAGCAAATCAAACACTGAAGTGTTTCGTGATCTGGCGCAGAAGATGGGTTTTACCGACGACTGTTTCGAGCAGACTACGGATGACGTAATCGACGCGACGCTCACCAGAGCTGAGAACCAGCAGCTCCCAAAAGGCTGGGAGCGCTGGATGGAAGGCATGACGCGCGAGCGGCTGGAAAAAGAAGGCCACGTACGGCTGAACCTGGGCGAAGGGCCATTTTTGCCGTTCGCCAAAGGCGGGTTTGCCACGCCCAGCGGCAAGGCGGAGCTTTACAGTGAAAGCCTGGCAGCACAGGGAATGGATCCCGTGGTTTCGTTCGTCCCTGCCGAGGAATCACGCTTGTCACAGGGAGCGAAGAAATTTCCTCTGGAGCTGCTGGCGCGCAAAGCCGATAATTTTCTCAACAGCTCATTTACCAATATTCCATCCATCCAGAAGATGGAGCACCCGGAGTTGCTTGAGATCAGCACTGCGGACGCCCAGCGCCGGAACATCCATGAAGGCGATTGGGTGCGGGTCTTCAATGGCCGCGGTGAAGTCAGGCTTCGTGCCCATGTAAATGGCGCGGTACAGCCTGGAGTGGTGGCGGCACGACTCAATGCTGCTCGTTTCGCCCCGGACGGCAACAGCATCAACGTCCTCACATCAGAGACGCTTACCGATATCGGCGGTGGAGCGACATTTTATTCCTGCCTGGTGGAGGTTGAAGCCAGCGCTAAACCGGCACGCAACATGAATGCCGCGGCAAAATCCTGAGCAAGGCAGGCGTTTCGGAGACAGTCTTACAGTCCCGCTGGAAGCCCTCTTCCCGTTCCACTAAAAATGTGTGCAAGATTGGGAATCTGGCGCGTTCCAAACACCGGGGAGTAGTTCGCCCAAAACTGGGCAGCCCATTTTTCAGAAAAGTCATGATTTCCGCCCTACGATGATTACCAAAGCAGGAAAAATGTTTAACCAGGCGGCAATTTCCGGAAAGCCAAACATGAGAAGAATGTGTTGGGTTTGAGAGATTTTAGGGTGAGGGCAATGTCCAAGTGGCACTTCGGCGGTAACTCCCGTATAATCTTGCTTTTCCCACCTTGCTCAGAGGGTAGTCATATAGCTCCGTCGTTCATTCAGGAAACCAGTCCCAAGCATGTCGCGCGGATCGGGCCCTTAGGGCTGATCTTTTGCCTGTTGCTTTTGGCATTGGTTCCCAAGGTTTTTGCCACGCCGCAAACTGGCCAGATCATTCAGTCTATTGAGATCACCGGCAACCGCCGTATACCTACGGAGACCGTCAAATCCCGCATTTACACGCGTGAGGGCGATGTTTATGACGAGGCTGCGTTGCAACGCGACCTGAGGTCGGTCTGGAACAGCGGATATTTTGAAGATGTTCGCATGGAGCGCGAGCAGTCGCCCAAGGGCTGGATCATTCATATTTATGTGCGGGAAAAGCCGACGATCCGGACCATTGATTACCACGGGCTGAACTCGGTTTCGCAGAGCGACGTTCTGGAGCGCTACAAGAAAGTCAAAGTCCCGCTGACCGTGGACAGCCCGTACGATCCAACGAAGGTGATCAAGGCGAAGGTGGTGTTGCAGCAATTGCTGGCCGAACACGGCCGCCAGTTTGCCACCATCAACATACAGGTGCAGCAGGTGCCTCCGGCGTCAGTTTCCGTTACGTTTAACGTCAAGGAAGGGCCAAAGGTCAAGGTCGGCAAGATCAAGTTTGTGGGAAATAAGCACGTAAACAGCCGCACGTTGCGGGCGGCCATGAAGAACCTGCATCCCATCGGCATTCCCAGGTCCATCTTCCTGGAAAACATTTTTGCCAAGACGTTTGACGCTTCAAAACTGGAAGAGGATG
The DNA here is from genome assembly GCA_027307045.1 of Acidobacteriaceae bacterium. Classification (GTDB taxonomy): domain Bacteria; phylum Acidobacteriota; class Terriglobia; order Terriglobales; family Acidobacteriaceae; genus Angelobacter. The sequence continues at coordinate 12,147 of DAHUXR010000056.1, read as the reverse complement.
CGGAGCGCGTCCGCGAAGCGTTGCAGACATATGGTTACTTCCAGGCGGTGGTGGACGATCCCAAGGTCCAACTTCGCGATACCTCGTCGAAGTTTCATCTTCCTCTGATCCAAAAGGGACAGGGCAAGGTTATGGACATTACCGTGCCAATCGAGGAAGGCGACAAGTACAAGCTCAAGGCAATCAATTTTACGAATAACAAAGCCATCCTTAACAAGCAGCTGCTGCGGAGCATTTTTCCCATCAAGGATGGAGAGACGTTCAATAAGCAGCTGATCGGCAAGGGCCTGGACAACTTGCGCAAGGCTTACGGCGAGCTGGGGTATATCGACTTTACGCCGGTTCCAACGACTGAAATTGACGATCAAAAGAAGATGATTACCCTGAACATTGAAATGGACGAGGGCAAGCCGTATTTTGTCCGCCGGATCGAGTTCCAGGGAAACACCACAACGCGCGATCGCGTTATCCGCCGTGAACTGCTGGTGCAGGAAGGGCAGGTCTTTAATAGCCGCCTATGGGACATCAGCGTGCTTCGCCTGAACCAACTGAACTATTTCGACGCGTTGAAACCTGAAGACGACACCGAACGCAAGCTGGACCAGAAGAATGGCACGGTTGATCTGACGGTGAAGGTACATGAGAAAGGGAAGAACAGCATTGGCTTGACGGGCGGCGTGAGCGGACTGGAAGGCTCGTTCATCGGCCTGAATTATGAGACCAACAACTTCCTTGGCCTGGGCGAAACGCTGCAGGTACAGGGCAATGTTGGCAGCCTTTCCCGAGTGCTGTTGTTCGGCTTCACCGAGCCGTATATGTTTGACCGGCCGCTAACGCTTGGGTTCACGGTGTACAGCCGCAAATTTGATTTCAACCAGGCGCAACAGGCATCCATCGCGGCCGGGCAGAACCTGAATCTTCCGCAATCGGTGCTCAACCAGTTATTGAATTACAACCAGTCCAGCACGGGATTCACGGCTTCAACAAGCTATTTGCTGGGGCATTCGTTTAAGCGCGTAGGGCTGACCTACACGCTCGACAATACGACGATTAACACTTTCAGCGACGCTTCGCGGAACTTGTTCCAAACGCTGAACTTCCGCAGTATCTCCGGCCCAGATGCGCTGAAGGGCATCGTTACAAGCTCATTGGCGCCGTCGTTTGGTTTCAGCACCATCGATAGTCCCATCCGGCCGCACCGCGGCAAGAGTCTATTTATTTCAAGTGAAGTTGCCGGTCTGGGCGGTAACGTTAAGTTCTACCGGCCGCTCATCGCTTTTACCGAGTGGAAGCCTTTGTATCATCAGAACACGCTGGGCGTGCGCATTCAGGGCAGCTTCATCAACGGCTTTGGCGGGTCTGAGGCGCCGCCTTACCAGCGCTTCTATATGGGCGGAGAAAACGACTTGCGTGGCTTTGACATACGCACGGTTTCTCCTTATGTATTTGTTAACACGGTACAGAATTTCCAGCTGAGCAACCCCGACGGCAGCCCGGTACCGATAGATCCGACGAACCCGCGGCGTGGGAATGTATCCGTGCCGCTGCCCGTGAACAACATAACGCTTCCTGGCGGCGATACGCAGTTCATTTCCAACGTTGAATACCGCATTCATGTCGTAGGGCCGGTCACCCTGGCTCCCTTTGCCGATTTTGGAATGGACTTTGTCACTCTGCCGTCACAATTAAAAGTCAGCTCAGATTCTCTGACGCTGCTGAACAGCACTGTTTTTGGCTGCCCCGCGATTGTTAATTTCCAGTGCGCCGGAGGTCAGCCCTTTCCATTCAGCGGAGACCTGAAGCCGGTGGATGGCACCAACTACGTGCCTCGCATGTCCACGGGGCTGGAACTGCAGGTGCTGCTGCCTATCGTGCAACAGCCGTTCCGTATTTATTATGCGTACAATCCTCTGATCCTGAATACCACGGTGCATTCTCCCAGCCCCATCTCGCGGAGCATGTTCCCAGTGGGTTCGGTTGGCGATTTTAGTTTTCAATCCGCGATCTCCGCGCTGGCCCCAGATTTTCGCCTGCAGGAACCGCGTAAGACGTTTCGATTCACCATCAGCACCACTTTTTAAAGGAATGTGATTGTTTGACGCTGGCGGAGGCCACAACCTATAATTTAGATACCCGTTCCCACCGCAGATTTCACGCACTCATTGAGCTGCCTCGTGACCGTGTATCGCGAAGAATAGTTACCTGAGAACCACCAAGGAGTCCAATATTTCATGGCAAGGTACATCAATACTCGCGTCCTAAGTCTCGCACTGGTCCTGGTCTGGGGAATTTCTGCCGTCCGCGCGCAGTCGCCCGCCGCAGGCCCCGCTGCCGGTAATAAAGTAGGCATTGTCAGTATCCAGGACGCCATTGCAAACACCAATGAAGGCAAGAAGGAATTGGACGCCCTGCAGCAGAAATTTGCGCCCCGACAGGCTGCGTTACAGACCCAGAATGACGAACTGGAGAACCTGAAGAAACAGCTCCAGGCGCAGGGCGACAAACTGAGCGACGAAGAGCGCAGCAGCCGTGTGCGGTCCGCCAGCGAGAAGCAGAAGAGCCTGCAGAGAAGCGCTGAAGATTTCCAGAATGAAGTACAGACCGCGGAACAGGAAATCCTGAACCGGCTGGGCAAAAAGATGCTTGACGTGCTGGAGAAGTACGCCAAATCGAATGGCTACGCGGTGGTGATGGACGTTTCAAATCCGCAAACTCCAGTGCTGTACGCGAATCCGGGAACCAACATCACCAAGAACCTGATCGACGCTTACAACGCAGAGTCTCCGGCGGCGGCGCCTGCGCCGAAACCAGCGGCAACCAAGCCAGCGGGCGCTGCTGCCTCACGGCCTCCGGCTTCGGGTGCAGCTACGCCCAAGAAGCCGTAAGCTTTCGGCGTTTGCTGGAACAGCCGCAACTAATCCAAGGAGCACGTAAAAAGCATGAGCATGGCACAACAACTCAAAACTCTGGCGCTGGGTGTGGGTCTGAGCGCCGTACTCGGCACGTTTGCCTGCGCACAGGGCGCAGCGGCGCCAGCCGCCAACACCCCAGCCGCAAGCACGCCATCCACCCCAACTTCCACAGGGCCGGTGCCTACCAAGATTGGCGTGGTCAACATTCAGCAAGCGATCCAGGAATGCGCTGAAGGCAAAAGAGAAATTGACGCGCTGCAGCAGAGGTTCTCTCCCAAGCAAGTTGAACTCAAACAACAGAGTGATGACGTGGACGCACTGAAGAAGCAATATCAGGCGCAAGCGGACAAGTTGAGTGACGAGGAGAAGAGCAGCCGGGCCAAAGCCATTGACACCAAGCAGAAAGCCTTGCAGAGAAACTATGAAGATGCGCAGGCTGAATTCCAGCAGGCAGAGCAGGACGTGATTAATCGCATTGGAACGAAAATGGTGAGCGTGCTGGAGAAATACTCCAATGCGAACGGCTTTGCCGTGGTGCTGGACGTCTCCAACCCACAGACATCGCCGGTGCTATGGGCAACGCAAGGCACCGTAATCACCAAAGAACTGGTGGATGCTTACGACAAAGAAAATCCAGCCGGCGCGACTGCTCCGGCAACCAAGCCAGCCGGCGCAGCAAAACCACCGGCTTCTCGTCCCGCGGGAACTCCAGCGCGCCCGGCAACAGCTTCTCCGACACCGAAGAAACCATAATTGTTCCTGAGAACCACACAGGCCGCCCGCGCAGGCGGCCTTTTTATTTTTGCCCGCAGCGGAACTTCGTCGTGACTCTCCGGTGTCAAATCACTTCCATGGAGGTGAGAAAAATGTTTGGAGATACGCTGCTTGAATCTTCATCCACGCCGCGCAAAGGTAAACGCTGGCCGATGGCGACGGCATTTACCGCGGAATTGATCGTAGGAGCCTTGCTGGTGATCATTCCGTTGCTTTCCACGGTCGCGATGCCTATCTCGTCGCGCGTGTCGTGTCCGTTGCCAGTGACCCGTGTAACCCTTGATCGAGTGCAGCGGGTTCGCACCGATCACACAGCGGCTACAGGGCCAGAGCGTTCTGGGGCGAGGACTACGGCGGTTTTTACATTCAATAATCATCAGAACCCAATTTTCACGCATTCCCCGGTGGACCCGACTGGTGAACCACCTATCCCCGGGCCTTCAAGCGACGGCCAAGGAGCAGAAAAGAACCTCAACGGATTGATGCCCAGTGGTACCGGTGGATCAAATGTAAAACCCGGCGGCCCCAAGCGCATCGTATCGCAATTGTCTGAGGGACAGCTGGTGAATCGCGTAGAACCGATCTATCCTCGCATCGCCGCGATCAGCGGGATCCAGGGCCAGGTAAAACTGCACGCGATCATTGGCCGCGACGGAAGGATACAGAGCTTGAACGCAATCAGTGGACAACCTCTTCTGATGCGCGCCGCGCTTGAGGCCGTTGAGCAGTGGCGGTATCGCCCGTATGTTTTGAATGGCGAGACGGTTGAAGTGGAGACGTTCATTACCATTAACTTCAAGAAAGAAATGCACTAAGCGTGGCCGGTTTCGAGGGCAACAGCCTGTGGAAAACTTTGTGCAAATGTGTCTGGGGCAGCAGAGTAGTTCAATGATTTTTCAATAACTTATCCAATGTGCCCCACTCACGCTGCACTTTATAAAACTCTTATTTTCAAGCGGTTAGATGGAGTCACTGAAGAAAGAAGAGTTGCACCACCAAAAGGGCATGACCTTTCGTGAAAAAGTGCAGATTTGCACATTTGGCGCTCGCAACTTTTTGCGGGTCGGCTGCATCATGCCCCTTCGCCAACTTTGAGCACGGCAAGGAACGCTTCCTGTGGGATATCGACCTTGCCGATGCGTTTCATCCGCTTCTTGCCTTCTTTTTGTTTCTCCAGCAGCTTGCGCTTGCGCGAGATGTCACCGCCATAGCACTTGGCCAGAACGTTTTTGCGGATGGCCGCCACGGTTTCCCGGGCAATAATTTTGGCGCCGATCGAGGCTTGAATGGCGACCTCAAACATCTGCCGCGGGATGAGTTCGCGCATCTTGGAGACCAGGGCGCGTCCGCGATCATACGCGAAGTCGCGATGCACGATGATGGAGAGAGCGTCCACAGGATCGCCGGCCACAAGGATATCGAGCTTCACCATGGGCGACTCCCACGTCCCGGCAAGATGATAGTCGAGTGACGCGTAGCCACGTGAGATCGTCTTCAGCCGGTCATAGAAATCCAGCACGATCTCATTCAGTGGCAGCTCATAAGTCAGCATCACGCGGGCGGCGCTTACGTACTCAAAGCCTTTTTGCTTGCCGCGCTTGTCTTCCACCAGCTTAAGAATGCCGCCCACGTATTCTTCATTGGTCAGGATGGTGGCCAGAATCACCGGCTCTTCAATCTTGGCGATTTCGCTCTGGTTGGGCCAGCGCGAAGGGTTATCGACCTGAATCTTCTCGCCGTCAGTCTTGGTAATGTCATAGCGTACGCCGGGCGCGGTGGTGATCAGTTCCAGCCCAAATTCGCGCTCCAAACGTTCCTGAATAATTTCCATGTGCAGCAGGCCAAGGAACCCGCAGCGGAAACCGAAGCCGAGCGCGGCGGAACTTTCCGGCTCAAAGAAGAAAGAAGAATCATTGAGCCGCAGCTTTTCCAGCGCCTCGCGTAGTGCGGTGTGCTCGTGTGCGTCCACGGTGTAGAGCCCGGCAAAGACCATGGGCTTGAGCTCTTCAAAGCCGGGAAGCGGCTCAATCGCGGGACGCGCGTCGTCGGTGATGGTGTCGCCGATTTTGGTGTCAGAAACGGTTTTGTTGTTGGCCACCATGAAGCCGACTTCGCCGGCAACAAGCTCGTCAATTTCCACGGGCTTGGGAGTGAGCACGCCCAGGGTTTCCACGTCGAGCGTTTTGCCGTTCCACCACAGGCGCACTTTCATGCCCTTGCGCAGAGTTCCCTGGAAAAGGCGTGCCAGCACGATCACGCCGCGATACGGATCAAACCATGAATCGAAGATCAGGGCCTGCAAGGGGTTATCGGGATCGCCCTTGGGCGGCGGAAGACGTTTTACGATGGCTTCCAGCAGCTCCGGCACGCCAAGCCCGCTCTTGGCGCTTACCAGCATGGCGTCTTTTGTGTCCAGGCCGACGGTCTGCTCAATCATTTCCTTGGCCCGAGGAATGTCGGCGCTGGGCAGATCAATCTTGTTAATGACGGGAATAATTTCCAGCCCGTGATTGATGGCCAGATAGGCATTGGCCAGCGTTTGCGCCTCAACTCCTTGTGAGGCATCGACTACAAGCAGAGCGCCTTCACACGACGCCAGAGAGCGGGAGACTTCATAAGAAAAATCTACGTGGCCGGGGGTGTCGATCAGATTAAGCTGGTATTCCTGCCCGTCTTTGGCCGTGTACTTCATGCGCACGGCATGGGCCTTGATGGTGATGCCGCGCTCGCGCTCCAGATCCATGGCGTCCAGGACTTGTTCCTGCATCTCGCGCAAGGCGAGCGCTCCCGTCAGCTCCAGGAGCCGGTCAGAAAGCGTGGATTTGCCATGATCGATGTGGGCGATAATGGCAAAATTTCGGATGTGTGCGCGGTCCATGAGGATGGGCTAACAATTCATTTTAGCATCTTGTGATGAGCACTCAGCATTCAGCACTCAGCATTCAGCCCTGAAACAGTCATGTGACGGATGCTTCCCATCTGACCGCCGGAGCTAGCCGCCCGAACTCCTGAGAATTCGACCCCGAATCGTTGAAGCAAGCGTCCTTTATCGTCCAATTATTCTGGGAAAACAAGCATGCGGCGGATCATGAGCAAAGTTGCCCCAAATGGCGACTCTCGTCCAAAGGCTTTTCCGTAAACACAAGCCGACTTTTCGGTACCTATCCTGAGCTGGATCAGTCGACGTCGAACCTGCTCGGCAAGCGGCAAGCTGGGATATCCGGTAAGGCTCGTCATAGGTCATTTCACTATTCCTCCCCATGCCGAAATCGGCCTGCATCTCTGCGCTGCAGTCTTTGATTATCTCTATTTGCTTGTCCATCTTCCGCCGGTCTCATGTGGCCTCGTTTTGCAGTAGACCGAAGGTTGGGGTGGTAGGCCAGCCCACGTACTCGTAGGTCGTGTGTTGCACGGTGGGGCGCAAGCCGTTATCTGCGAGTCGTTCGTGGAAGGTCATATCGCCCAGGGATGGAAGATTGACAAGGTAGGGACCGAACTGCACGGCCACCCGAGGCGCCATGCTGGATCAAGTACGCGCAAAACGCGTCGTATCGTGAGGGGGAAGTCCTCTTGTGCGTCAGCAACGAAGGTTAGCATACGTCGCTCATCGCACTCCCGGATCTGTGTTCGCACAATGTCCATCGCGGGGTCGAGAACAATCTTGTAGCCCTTCATCGCCACCAAGGCTAGGTAGCCCGCACGCAACCAGCTAATGCGCGCGCCAAGTTCCGAGTACCGTTCGTGCTCCACGGTCAGCGAGGTACCAGCGCGTCCGAGCCGCTGAAGTTCTTCGCTCGTTCCTGGTCTATTGAGATGATTGGGGATCGTGAGCGAGTATGAGCCGTTCTTCGCGTGAAGCTGGCGGTTCACAGTGATTCCGCCGATGGTCGCCTTGATGCGATGCGGCCGGTCGGGTCCGCCCATCATTGCCAGGCGTACGTCCTCTTTGGTTTTTGCTGCCGCGTCCAGCTTGGTCCCCGCCGTGTTGTTGCACGCGGTGCACGTGGAGGAACTCATGACCGCCGACGCTTTGCGGTGGCACGTGCTCCTTCGAAAGCCGACCATCGTCGAGCGCCTCGACATCCGAAGTTAGGTTGGAGAAAGTTACCGGGATCGGTACCGAGAAAGGCCCCAGGGTCTAGGAATAAAATTGGGTGGTCCGGCAACCGCGTGAGCGAAATTCCCGTTCAGAGCTCATTGTCCAGGCTTGCGGGCCCAAGTAATGGATGATAAAGGACGTTATCGATCATACCCGGCGAATTTGAGCTTGCCTGCATGCTTTTTCATCAGTTTCTTGAAGCGCCGGAGCGCCACAACCTCGCGCAGAGCGATATGCACGGCTTCCGTCCGGGACTTGGCGCCGAGGGCCCTTGCCGCTTCATCAACGAGCCGTTTATCAAGCCTTATCGCTATCACTGTTACAACCATAACTTCATCTCACATGTTTGGTTACACATTAGCAGAAATGCGCATGGCACTTGCATCGGCCCGTACCTGCAATTATGCTGCATGGTTCCTGAGTAGCTGGACGTTTCCGTGACTAAGAGCAGACGAGGTATTGTGAGAACTCCCTGATGCAGTATGGATAGAAGAAAAATCCTCGGGGACCTTCGACTCGTCCTCAGTCGCAAGCTCCTTCGGACTCGCTCAGGATGACAGAGATAAACATTTTGCTTGGATATAAGCTCCCGGTTTGTTGTGGAGCTATTGCTGAGACACAAGGCTAGCAGGAAATCGGGATTCATCATTTTTGTTGTTCATGATTGAAGAGGAAAACTTTCTATGCGCAAGGCATCTTTTATTCTGATAGTTCTTGGCTCGGCCGCAATTTGTTGTGTGGCGCAGCCACAACCGCAGCCAACCATCAAAGACTTTATCCGCGTGCAGTCACCGGTGATCGCGCTGGAACACGTGCGCGTGATTGATGGAACTGGAGCTGCGGCGAAGGCTGACCAGACGATCGTGATTTCCGGCGGAAAGATTACCGCCATCGGCAATGCGGGAGTGGTGCCGGTGCCGGCCGATGCGAACCGCATGGACATGACAGGCTATTCCGCGCTGCCGGGGCTGGTGGGAATGCATGACCATCTTTTTTATCCCAGCGGCGGCGGGCTCTACCATGACATGCCGTACAGCTTTCCGCGGTTGTATCTGGCGCTGGGTGTGACCACGATCCGCACCACCGGCAGCATGGAGCCTTATACCGATCTGGAAATCAAGAAAGCCGTGGACGCGGGCAAAATTCCCGGCCCAAAGATCAACGCCACCGGCCCTTACATGGAAGGCGAGGGCATTCCGCTCTTGCAACTACACCAACTCACCGGGCCTGATGATGCCACACGCACGGTGGAATATTGGGTGGCTGAGGGCGCGCGCTCATTCAAGGTCTATAACTATCTGACGCGCGCGGAATTGAAAGCGGTGGTGGATACGGCGCACAAGCACGGTATTAAGGTCACGGGCCATCTGTGTTCGATCGGCTTCCGCGAGGCGGCGGAAATTGGCATTGACGATCTGGAGCACGGCCTTACGGTGGACACGGAATTTCATCCTGACAAAAAGCCCGACGTCTGTCCTAATCCAAACCAGGCGGTAGCTGCGGCTGCCAAGCTGGAAGTAACGAGTGAGCCGATTCAGACCACGATCAAGACGCTCATCGCGAAACATGTGGCCTTGACTTCAACGCTGCCGGTGTTTGAACAGCTTGTGCCTTCGCGTCCGGACGTGCCGCAAAAGGCGCTAAATATGCTGAGCGACGAGGCGAGTAAAGCGTACCACGCGAACCGCGAACTAGTTGCCAAGAATACGCAGAGCCCGTGGCCTACGATGTTTCAACGGGAGATGGAATTTGAGCGAGCGTTTGTGAAGGCCGGAGGAACGCTGCTGGCGGGCCTGGATCCTACTGGGATCGGCGGCGTTATTGCCGGCTTTGGCGATCTGCGCGAAGTGGAACTGCTGGCCGAGGCTGGCTTCACGCCGCTGGAGTCGATCAAGATCGCCACGCTCAACGGAGCGCAGTTTTTGGGTGTAGACAATCAGGTTGGCTCGCTTGCTCCAGGCAAGCAGGCTGACATCATGCTGGTGAAAGGCGATCCTTCGAGCAAAATCGCCGACATAGAAAATGTTGAGTTGGTGTTTAAGGATGGCGTGGGCTGGGACTCAAAAAAACTGATCGATTCGGCGAAGGGGCAAGTGGGAGTGAGATAGTTCACTTGAAATCCGAGCGCAGTGAGGGAGCCCTATCGCGACGAAAAAACTTGAAGGATGGATGTTCATCCCGGAATTTCTTGTGGCTGTAGCGTTCCCTCCACCTTCGGTGTCGGGATAAAAAACTACCGCATGTCCAAACTCTCCACCCAAACGCTGACTGCATATCCATCCTCTTCTTCAGCCCGGGCCTTTTCCCATCCTGCGCCAAGTTCAGGAAGAGGAGCGGTGCCCTGAATTCGCGCGAAGAGTTTCAGTGTAGGCTCTTCACAGGGAATCTGCATGTGAATTACGCCATCAATGAACTTCGCCTCGCAGGTCGGCTCGCAGTCTTTGATGAATTTCTTGCGCAGCGACAGCAGAGACGTATACCAATCCAGCATCGGATTTTCACCCTGAGTGAGCTGCCAGTTGAGTTTTGAACGCTCGAAGGTCGCGGGGTCCTGCGGATCAGGCACATGGTGGCCGGCAAAATCAAAGTCCTTGAACTCCTGCTGGCGGCCTTCGCGGACGGCATGTTGCAAAGCGGGATCGCCATAGTCGGTGAAGAAGAGAAAAGGATTGGGCTCGTCATATTCCTGGCCCATAAAGAGCAGCGGCGTTTCCGAGGCCAGCAGCAACAGCGCGGCCGCAAGCATTCGCACGCCGCGAGGGACAAGCGCGGTGAGCCTTTCACCATTGGCGCGATTACCAACTTGATCGTGGTTCTGGATGCAGATCACGTGCGCGGCGGCGGGCATATCTTTGCTGCTGGTGCCGCGCCAGCGTCCGCCCCAGAACTGAAACGGCTCACCCTGAAAGACAAAGCCGTGCGTGAGCGCGCGGGCGATTTGCTCCGGGCGGCCAAAATCCTGGTAATAGCCTTTGCGCTCGCCGGTAAAGAACGCATGGATGGCGTGATGGAAATCGTCACTCCAGATGGCGTCCAGGCCAAAGCCGCCGGCTTTTGCGGGGCGGACGATTTTGGCATCGTTCTCGTCGGTTTCTGCAATCACACAAACGTGGCGGCCAAGTTCGCTGGCCAACGCAGCGACATCAGCTTTGATTTCGGCCAATATGTGCCGCGGCGAATTGTCCTTAATGGTCTGCACCGCGTCCAGGCGAAGTCCGTCCATGTGATACTCGCGCACCCAGTAGAGAGCGTTCTCGGCAAAGTATCGGCGCACGCTTTGGCTTCTGGGCTGATCGAAGTTAATGGCTTCGCCCCAAGGCGTCTGATGCTTGTCAGTAAAATACGGACCAAAGAGCCGAAGATAATTGCCTTCATTGCCCAAGTGGTTATAAACCACGTCAAGCATTACGGCCAAGCCGATTGCGTGCGCGGCATTCACCAACCGCTTGAGACCGTCAGGGCCGCCATAACTGGCCTGCACTGCGTAGGGCGAAACGCCGTCATAACCCCAGTTGCGTGTACCGGGAAAAGCTGCGACCGGCATGATCTCGATCACGGTAACGCCGAGCTTTGTTAGGTAAGGCAGCTTGGCGATCGCCGCATCGAACGTGCCTTGCGGCGTAAACGTACTGATGTGCAGCTCGTAAATCACGTAGTCGCGCAAGGGAAGTCCGCGCCAAGCGGAGTCAGTCCACGCGAACCTATCAGGATCGACGATCTCTGTTGGTCCATGCACGCCTTCCGGCAGCAGCCGTGAAACGGGATCTGGTACGGGCTTGTTCTGGTCAATGATGTAGAAGTATTTGTCGCCCGAGCTGGCAAAGGCCTGCAGCGTGAAATAGCCATCAGACGATTGCATTGGCCAGTCGCGCGATCCGTGTTCATTGATCAGGCGTAGCGTCACGGTTTGTGCGGAAGGCGCCCAGACGCGGAAATCGCAGCTATCGCCGGCCAGATTGGCGCCCAGCATTTTGGACATTGCTTTGCCCGACGTTATTTCGCTAGAGGCGGCGTTGCTAAGTGTATGGCTGCTCACGTATGTTGAGAAGGACTCAATAACCTTCAGGATGCATCAACCCCAAAAGCCAGAATTGATTTTAGCTTCGTCTTCGCCGCGGCGGCAGGAACTCTTGCGGGAAATCGGAATTCCGTTTCAGGTGCATGCCGCGAACATCAATGAAGACCAAATCGCCGGCGAAACGCCAATCGCCTATGCGCTGCGTCTGGCGCGGGAAAAAGCGCAAGTGGCCTCAAAGCGGTATCCGCAAAGCTACGTGCTCGGCGCGGACACAATCGTCGTGATCGATGGCGAAGTTCTGGGCAAGCCAATAGACCACGCTGACGCGGCGCGCATGTTGCGGC
>DAHUXR010000055.1 GCA_027307045.1 Acidobacteriaceae bacterium | reverse complement strand
AAAGTGTCCACGCGCGCGAGAAGTGTCAGGGCATGACTTGAGCGCTTTGCCCGAGCGCACGCGAGGCTGCGGAGTCATGCCGAAAAAGGGGTTTTTAATGGCCTTTAGGCCCTGAGGGCCTTTTTCCTTGCGCGGAAATAAGCAGATCCATAAGGATAGTTCTCGGGCTTGTCGGCGAGGCCGGCCTTGACGGGGTTTTCGTCGATGTATTTACAGAAAGCTTTCGCGGTCCCAGACGCGCTCGTCAGAAAATCCCGGCTGCCAGATCTCATACCGGCGGCCCAACTCCTTTTTGGCGCGATAAGAGAAATTTCCTTTCACTTGCCCGACCGCCTTTTCAATCGTCTTGCGGCCATCGAGAGTGAGCTGCAAATGGAAATGGTTGGGCATCACGACGAAGTCATGCAGCCGGAATTTCTTGGCGGTGACATAGGTCCGCAAAACGTCGATAAAGAGATTGGCCATGCGTTCGGTTTGCAGGAGTGATGCGCTGGCATAGGTTTTCGAGGTCACAAAAAAGTGCGCGGACCGTCTTGGATGACTTCGGGGTTTGTGTTGCGAGAAGGTCTTGCCATGCGCAGGATTTATACCATCGCATGAGTTATCGGCGCACAGGCAGGAGTGCTGTGCCACAGCAACAGGAAGACAAGGGTTGGGTCAGGCAGAGGGTCGCAGATTTTTTTGTTGCGGCGGAGAGAAATGATGATAGATTAGCTTCGTGTTTTGTTTGTAGCCGTCCAGATGACGGCTTCAAACATCGCAGGCGAGGGCTTCTCTACCCAATCAAGCCAGAACCGGGCTTAATTGGGGCCCAACCTGCGGTCCGCAATTCATTTTTTTAACACCCGGCCTTTTAGGGCCGGGTGTTCGCGTTTTGGGGTTGCGACCCTCTGCCGATGCTCTCAGCTTAGGGATCGGGTGGGACGTGATGGGACTTACCGGGATGAACATAGGGGTAGGGGAGGGTAGGCGCACAAAGCCTGCCAAAAATCGGGTATCGCGGGCGAGTGCGCGATGCCCCTCGACAACCTGGACAATGACTAAGTCCAATGCCAGCAATGACAAGCGGTGAAGCTTAGAGCGCGGAATTGAGGCGGAATTGAGAAGGAACGGGCCAACAGATGAGCAGCATTGAAATGAAATCGAAGTGAATTTGACGTGAATTTGAAGCGATTTGAGGTGATTCATGGAAGAAAACGGACAGAGTGCAGTGGATGTCCCGAACAAATTCAATGGAATAGAAATTAAGTCGCGGGAGAAGGACGATCCGCTGGCGCAGGTCTGCTGGCACGGGCCAACAGGAGAATTCCTGGTATCGCGTGAAGAGGCGGAAGAGCTGACAAGAAGGGCCCAGATCAGGGCCGACGCGCTAAAAAAGAAAGAAAAAGAAGAATGGCTGGCGAGCGCCGGAGGCCAGCTTTGCATGAAGTTCTGGAGTGCGTTTCGCGAGTACCAAGACTTTCTGCTGGAGAACCCGCAAGCCCGACACATGGCGATGGGCCTGAACGACGAATATTACGACGAGCACAAGCTGTTTGAAGAAGGCCTGAAAGTGATGGCTACCTACGCGGACGAGCGGGCCGAAACACGGCGCAAGAGCCTGGAAAAAGCCAAAAAATCTGCCCGCTGCCAGCATTTGCACGTGAGCGGCGAACAATGCGGCTCTCCGAAGATGCGAGGCAGAAAACTCTGCTACATGCATGAGCGGATGGAAGAAGGACGGAACGCGACATTGGACCTGGGGCCAATGGAAGACCCGGACAGCATACAGGTAGCGATCAGAAAGCTGCAGGGAGCGATTATCGATGGGAAGCTAGGTCCCAGACAGGTGGGGCAACTGGCGTACACGATCCAGTTGGCAGCCTGGAATGTGACACGGACAACAAGGCTTACGGCGGATCAAAGCGGATGAACCATGCATGGGGCGATGGCCCCACCCTGAGTGATGAAAAAGGAATCGGGGAACAAACCTACCGCGGAGGCGCGGAGACGCAGAGAAAAAATCGGGAGGAGGACTTCGCCGCAGATTACGCTGATAGTCGCAGATCAAAAGTAGTTTGTAGCGGATAAAGAACAGGCGAAACACCGCAGAGATCGAAGCCAAATGCATTTCGTCCCAAATTGATTGTTGAGGAGAAGACAGTATGGATAGAACGGCGGCTGGGCGGCAGTGCTGCTGTATAATTTGCGCATGAAAACCTCACTACTGCAACGCGTCGTGTGCCTGTTGATGATCTATGTGTTACTTGTGCCGCAGAGCTGGGCCACGTGCGGTGGCGGCGGTGGCGGAGGCATGGGCGGCATGGGCGGAGGGTCGAGCCAGCAGACCTATATGGTGCCGTGGAAGCTGATTACGCCGCAGGAGCCGGTGAAAGAAGGCCTGGCCGTGTATTGGTTCCCCACAGGCAAGCAGGAGGTTGAGAAGTCAAGCCTGCGCGAGTCGCGCACGCTGCAGCTTTATTCCCAGCAGTGCGTGACCATGGGAATTGTGGATGTGCAGAGCGCGCTGGGGCAGAAATATGTCCCGGACGGGAAGCTGCCGGTGGCGGTGCTGGTGCAGGCCGATGGCACGGTGGTGAACAAGCTTGAGAACACAAAAGGCAAGCTCAAGGTGGGCGACCTGGAAAAGCTGCTGGAAAGCGAGATGAAGAAGCGCGAGTCCGCGGTGAAAGAGAAGATGGAAGCCGCCAAGGCGAAGGCCAAAGCGGGCGACAATCAGAGCGCGATTGCCGAGTTGAAGCAGGTCGTGGAGCAGAAATGCATGTTCCCGGGCAAGGCCAAAGACGCGGTAAAAGAACTGAAGAAACTGGGCGTCACGGACTTGAACGCCGAGGCGATGCCCGATGGACCGAATTTTGACGCGGCAGCGAGCGCGAAGATCCAGAAAACGATGACGATGGGCCTGATGGCGGAAAACGCCGCCAACTACACGCTGGCGCAAAAGTATTACACGTCCGCGCACAACCTTGATCCCAACGATCCCACGCCGCTGCGCTACCTGGGCGAATTGTATCGGCACTACACGGGCGAATGGGACAAGGCGCGCACGACGTTTAACGCGATCCTGGCCATGCCGGCTGATCCGCTGTCGCGAGCGGTGGCGCTGCATGGGCTGGGCAAAATGACGATCCATGAAGGCGACTTTAAAAAAGGCCTGGGGCTGATGGAAGCCTCAACGCAGGAGTTTCCGCTGGCGCTGGCGTACCGCAACCTGGCCGTCTATTGGAATTCCGAAGGCGACAAGGTAAAGGCCGACGAATACACGCGGAAGGCGCTGGCGCTCGATCCGAAGGAGCCTTTTAACCTGATCTTTGCCGCGGCCTTTATGGCCGGCAATGGACATGGCGACGAAGCGCTGAAGATCGCAAAAGAGAATGAAGCGATTTTGTGCGCTAGCTACAATCTGGCGGCGATCTATGCGCAGTTGGGGCAGAAAGAAAAAGCGTTGTCACTGCTGAAGCGCCACTTCTTTGAGTATGAGCGGTACCAATCCGTCCGCAGCAAAGAGATGATGGAAGCGCGCGTGGATGCGGTGTTTGCGTCGCTCTATAAAGACCCGCAATTTATTGCGTTGACCAGCGGCGCGGATGGGCGTCTGCCTCTGCCTGGGATGGGCAGCAAGCCGGCGGGAAACTAAGGCCGGACAGGCGAAAAATCGCGGAATTGGCGGGCGCGAGTAAGAAATTGGCGGTTTGATAGTTCCCATTTTGGGAATGAGAAAACCGAGGTAATCTCGTTTCCAGCCGTGCAGTTTGATAGAGTCAGCTTACTTTAGAGAATCAGTAAGGTAAGTATGAAGACCCTCACAATTCTTGTTGCTGAAGACGATTTGCTCACCCGAATGACGCTGGAACGGTCAGTGGTCCAATGGGGCTACCAGTTAGTTTCTGCCGTTGATGGAGAAAACGCGCGCGAGCTACTGCGCACACGCACCATAAATGTCTGCCTGCTGGACTGGGACCTGCCAAAGCTGAACGGCATTGAGCTTTGCCAGTGGCTGCGGACGCAGACCACAAACCATGCACCGTATGTGGTCCTGATTGCCGGGACCGAGCAGCCTGAAGAAATCCAGGCAGGGTATGAGGCCGGCGCTAATGATTACGTTACAAGGCCGTGTGACCTGAAATATCTGCGGCGGCGTATTGCAGCTGTTGCAGACAAGATCAACCGGCAGGAATTACAGATGGATAAGGCCGATAGCATTGGGCTGGGGCATCGTAGCGTGGCCGGATTGAACCCGCTGGATATTTATCTATCGGACCTGCGATTGATGCGGCGCAAAACATAGCTGGCGGGCGGCGAGGTTTGCAGCGCGGAGGCTTAAGCTTCGCTTTCCGCAATCACCGTTATTTGCTTGCCCATGCGCCTGCCGACTTCAGTACACGCGGCGATGGTTTCGTCGTCGGTAAGCCGGGCGCGCACGATTTCAAGATTTTTATTGCTGAAAACAGGATCGGCAAAACGCATGCCTGCGATCTTGGCCGCGCGATAAGTCACAGACGCGATTTCGCTTACGCTGAAAGCAGTGGTGTTCGATACCAGAATGGTTTGCGGCTTGCAGATTTTGTCGAGCAACGTGAAGATTTCGATCTTCGATTCCAGCTCGTCTGGCACGGCTTCAATCACCAGATCGGCCTCGCGCGCGGCGTGTTCCACCGTCGATGCATATTCCAGACGGTTGAAAGCAGCCAGCGCTTCCGGTTTGCTAACGGTTCCAAGATCGGCGGCGCGGGCCAGATACTCACGCAGTTCGGCGGCAGCGGTGCGCAGGCTGGAAGGCAAGATATCTTCCAGGATCGTGCGATAGCCGCCCAGCGCAGCGGCAAAAGCGATTCCGCGGCCCACGGCTCCCGCGCCAATGACCGCGATGGTCCGGATTTCGGCCATCAAGCTAGCCTTTGTCCAGGCTCTCCAGGGTTTTCATGAAGCTGGGGTCGGAGTTGCGCATGTAGTCGGCCAGCCGTTTGCGTTCTTCCGGGGTCATGGTGGAAATTCCCACCACAATGCGGCGAAGCGTGGCGGCAATGTCGTCCACGTAATTCATCATTCTGATCAGTTCACCGGTTGCTGGCATGCTGGATCTGGCTCCTTTATTTTCCAAAATCTATTTTCAACTGTTCCGGCAAAATTAGCAAAGCGCTCACGCACCATGTCACATCATGCCGGATTTGTGCATCTAAATCCGTTGGAGTATTTCGTCTTAAAACTGTCCTTTCGCGATTCAGTCCCATGAGAGCCAATCCAGCGATATTGACGCCAGAAACCAGCGGTATCTCGGAGTGCCTTGATCGATTGGCGTCAGACAAAGGCAGCGCCAAGCCGCTTTCCACGTATCGCCTGCAGTTCAACGCCGGCTTTCGCTTTGAGAATGCGCGTCGCCTGGTGGGATATCTGCATGCTCTGGGCATCTCGCACATTTATTCCTCGCCCATCCTCAAGGCCCGCACCGGAAGCCAGCACGGTTATGACATCACAGATCACAACCAGCTCAATCCTGAAGTCGGTAGCTATGAGGAGCTGCAGGAGCTGGTAAGTGAACTGAAGAATTACGGCATGGGCCAGGTGCTTGATATCGTTCCCAACCACATGGGAATTGGCCTTGGCGCAAACCCGTGGTGGTGGGACGTGCTGGCCAATGGCCGCGCGTCGGAGTTCGCGGAATTTTTTGATCTTGACTGGGAGCCGCTAAAGCCGGAGCTTCGCAACAAGCTTCTTCTTCCCATCCTGGGCGACCAGTACGGCGCCGAGCTTGAGGCAGGACACATCCGGCTGGTGACTAGTAACGGCGAATTTCACGTCGACTATTTCGACAAGCGTTTGCCGCTCGACCCTCAAACCGTTCCCATGATTTTTGAGCCGCGCGCTTATGACCTGCCGCAGGAGCTGCGCAATCTGTTGTCCGGACTGCGTAACCTGCCTTCGCACAGCGCGTTGGAAGGCGATCTGGTGCGCCAAAGGCGGCGTGCCATCGCGTCCCTGGCTGTGGCGTGGAAAGAGCTGATGGAAAAGTCTCCGGACTTGCAGGAGACGGCGGCGCGCGCGGCCACGCTGATGAATGGGCGCCCCGGCGATCCGCGCAGCTTCGATTCGCTGCATCGTCTGCTGGAAGCGCAGGTTTACCGGCTGGCCAACTGGCGCGTCTCCGGCGAAGAAATTAACTACCGGCGCTTCTTTGACGTAAATGATCTCATTGGCCTCAGCATGGAAAACCCTCGCGTCTTTGCCGCGACCCACCAACTGTTACGCCACCTGTTGGCAGACGATATGGTGCAAGGCGTCCGCGTGGACCACTGCGACGGTCTGCTGAATCCCAGGCAATACATGGTGCGCCTGCAAATGCTCTATGCCGCCAGCCAGTGCAATGGCGCAACGCCTCGTGGCACGCTGGCGGAAAACGGAATTGAGTTGGACCTGCAGCAGGCTTTTGGCCAGCATGACTGGATGAACCAGCGCGCCCTTCTCTATACCGTGGTGGAAAAAATCCTGGAGCCGGGTGAAGAGCTTCCTCGCGAGTGGCCGGTGGACGGCACTTCAGGCTATGACTTCACCACGCTGGTGAATGGGCTGTTTATTGATCGCCGCAATGAGAAGAGTTTCACCAATTTTTATCACCGTTTTACCGGCGGAACGCAGGACGTGGAATCCATTATTTACAACAACAAGAAGCTGATCATGCATGCCTCGCTTGCCAGTGAGGTCAATGTGCTGGCGCATATGCTTGACGCTATTTCCGCCACGGATCGCTATGCCCGCGACTTTACCCGCAAGTCTTTGCGCGACGTGATTCGTGAGACCATCGCTTGCTTCCCCGTTTATCGCACATATATTGACGAACGCGGAGAGATGACTGACCGCGACCGCGCTTACATCCATGAAGCGATTGCCAAAGCCAAGCGCCGCAACACGGATAAAGCTCCAGCCAGCTTTGATTTCCTTCGCGACATCCTGCTGCTGAAGCACAAACATGCGGAAGATCAATCCGATCTCTATCGCAAAAAGCTGCACTTCACGCTCAAATTTCAGCAGCTCACCGGGCCGGTAATGGCCAAGGGCATGGAAGACACCGCGTGCTATGTCTATAACCGCTTCATTGCCGTCAATGAAGTGGGAGGATCGCCGGGGCAATTCGGCATCAGCCCGGAAGAGTTTCATTCCGGCAATCTCAAGCGGGCGGAAAGCTGGCCGTATTCCATGCTGGCCACGTCCACGCATGACACCAAGCGCAGTGAGGATGTGCGCGCGCGGCTGGATGTGCTCTCTGAAATGCCGAAAACATGGGGAGCGCACGCGCTGCGCTGGCGCAGGGCCAACCGGCTTCGCAAACGCATGCTTCCGGATGGCCGCCAGGTGCCGGATTCCAATGAGGAATATTTCCTTTACCAGACATTGGTCGGGACCTGGCCATTTGAGTTTGATACGGACGCCGAACGCGAAGAATATGTAGAAAGAATCCAGCAATACATGTCCAAGGCGGTGCATGAGGCCAAAGTAAATTTAAGCTGGATCAGCGACGATCCGGCGTATGTGGAAGCGTTGCGGCAATTCATCGAGAAAATTCTGCTCGCTGGAACGCCGGCGCGGCCAAACGCCTTTCTTGAACAGATGCGGACGTTCATGCCGCCCGTAAATTTTTTCGGAGCAATTAATTCTCTGGCGCAGCGCGTCCTGATGCTCACGTCCCCCGGCAATCCTGACGTCTATCAGGGCATGGAGTTGTGGGACTTCAGCCTGGTCGATCCTGACAACCGTCGTCCGGTGGATTACGCTTTGCGCGAGCGGCTGCTGACGGAACTTGACCGCAAAGCTGAAGCCGGCAATCTTCAGGCTTTGTGCGCCGAATTGCTGGAGGACTATCGGGATGGGCGCATCAAGATGTGGGCGACCATGCAGGCGTTGCGCTTGCGCCGTGACCGCCGTGATCTGTTTCATCCCGGCCTGTACCAGCCAATGCACGCCAAAGGCACAAAACAGCAGCATGTAGTCGCTTTCGCGCGTGAGCATGCCAGCCAGATGGCAATCGTCGCCGTGCCGCGCCTCAGTTATATCCTGGCCGGCGGCTCCATGCGTGCTCCGCTGGCATCTCTGTGGGAAAACACTGAGCTGCCGGTTCCGTCGCGCTGCCCGGAATTTCTGGAAAATGTTTTTACCGGAGAGCGGATCAGGGTCGGTCCGCAACGCACGCTGTTATGCCGCGAAGTCTTCGCGCACTTCCCCGTGGCCCTGCTGGTCAGCAGCTAGCGCTTGCGGGTTACGATCGCAGACAGTTGTAAGCGTCGCCAGCTTTTCCGCCAATGCATCCGTCAGCGCGCCCTTTTTAAAGCGCCAGCCCCAATTGCCGTCGCTCAGCGATGGCGTGTTCATGCGGGCATCGCTGCCCAGGCCCAGAAAATCCTGCAAAGGCACAATCGCCATCCTCGCCACTGAAGAAAACGCCGCGCGGATGAATGCCCAGTGCATCCCGTCCGTGGGTTCGCCAAAATAGTTTGCGGCAAAGCGCTTCTCTTCCTTGTTCGCGGAGGATTTCCACCACCCCGCCGTCGTATCGTTATCGTGCGTGCCGGTGTAAACCACGCAATTAGGCTCAAAATTCTGCGGAAGATAAATATGCGCGCCGGGATCGCCAAAGCCGAATTGCAACACCTTCATGCCGGGAATACCCAGCCGCTCGCGAAGAGCATGCACCTCTTCTGTGATCAAGCCCAGGTCTTCAGCGATAAACGGCAGATCGCCCAGGCTGGCGCGCAACGCATGGAACAGATCGTCACACGGTCCCTTCACCCATTTGCCATGCACCGCCGTGGGCTCATCGGCTGGGATTTCCCAATAACTCTCAAAACCGCGGAAGTGATCCAGACGCACAATATCGCACATCTCCAGGGTGCTTCTCATGCGCCGCGTCCACCAGTGATAACCGCGCGCCTTGCACACGTCCCAGCGATACAAAGGATTTCCCCAGCGCTGGCCGGTCACGCTGAAGGCGTCCGGCGGCACTCCGGCCACTACTGTGGGCAGCAGGTTCTCGTCCAGAAAAAATAAATCGGGATTGCGCCACACGTCGGCGGAATCATAATTCACAAAGATGGCAACGTCGCCCACGATCCCGATGCCGCGCTGGCGGCAATATTGATGCAGCGCCCGCCATTGCTCAAAAATTGCGAATTGAATGGCCCGCTCAACTTCCAGCTCTCGCTGGTATTCCAAGCCGAATTTGTGCAGGCCTTCGGCTTCACGCCGGGCCAGTTCTTTTGGCCACGAGCTCCAGGTAGCGCCCTGATGGACCTGGCGCATTACGTCAAAGAGCACAAAATCTTCCAGCCAACCGGCGTGGGCCCGCTTGAATTCGCCAAAGCGGCCAAGGTCGCCATTTCCGCGCTCCAGGAAATTCTGTGCTGCCCTTTGCAGCAAAGGCAGCTTAACGGCTTTTGTTTCCTCGAAATTTACCCGGCCGTGCGGGGATGGAAGTTTTTTTAGCCGGTCTTTTTCCATCCAGCCGCGTTCAGCCAGCCTTTCCAGGCTGATCAGCAGCGGATTGCCTGCAAAGGCGGAGATGGCCGAATAGGGCGAGTTACCCAGACCGGGTGGTGAGAGCGGAAGCATCTGCCATAGGCGCAGGCCGGAGCGGGCCATGAAGTCCGCAAAAGTGTAGGCTTCCGGCCCAAGATCGCCGATACCACCCAGCGAAGGCAGTGAGGTTGGATGCAGCAGTATTCCGGCCGATCGCTGGGACAGCATAGTTCTCTATGATGCAGTCTTAGCTGCGAGATTTGGCAAGATTGTCCATTTCTGTTTTGTTGATCTTTACCTTGCCCTCTTTTTCCAGGCGGGTATTTAGATCGTTCACAAACAGGCCCAGAACTTCCTGGCGCTTTTGTCCGGCAATGCGCTCGCGCAGTTGGTCGCGTTGCTTGGCAAACTCGGCATCAGATGCAGAAGGCTCCTGCCGCTCCACAATCTGCAGCACCGCCTCGCTTGCCCCCAGATTCACCGGCCCGCTGATGTCGCCCGGCTTCATCGTAAAAGCCGCGCTGGCCGCGCCTGACATGCTGCCAATGTCCGGGACCTGCTGGGTCCGTGAAACCAGGTCGCTGGTCTTAAACGCGGCGCCGGCTTCCTTCGCGGCTTTCGCCAGATCGTGCTCGGCATGTGCGCGGTCCGCCATTTCCTGGGCCTTGCGCCGCAGAAGATCGGCCGCGCGCTGGTTCTTGAATTCCGTCGCCACGCGGTCTTTGATCTCCTCAAAGGAAGGCGTGCGCGCCGGCTCGATCTTGGTCAGTTCAAACACCACGGTGCTTTGCGGTGTCTGGCCAACCTGCGGGCCTGACTTCTCGTTGGCGGAGAAAATCGCGTCCATTAACTGGGGTTGGGGGCCAATGCCGGGCAGTGCGTCACTGTGGGTAATCGGATTGCTGCTGACGACCTGTGCGCCATACTTGCTGGCGGCTTGATCCAGCCCCTGTTTTTGCGCGAGGGTTTCCGCATCCGTCGCAGCCTGGGTCATCATGCCTTTGATTTTTTCCTGCTTGATGGCCTCTTCGATTGCCGGTTTTACCTCAGCCAGCGGCTTCAGGTGCGCATCTTCTTTATCTTCCGTCTGAATGATGTGAAACCCGAACGATGACTGCACCGGGTCGCTGATCTGTCCTTTGTTCTGGGCAAATGCGACTTTTTCAAATTCCGGTACTGTCTGGCCCTTATTCAACCAGCCCAGTTCGCCGCCCTTATCTTTGCTGCCGGGATCGCCGGAATATTTCTTGGCCAGGCCGTCCCAGTCTCCGGTGGCCTTGATCTGCTTCAGGACGTCCTGAGCTTTGGCGCGCGCTTCATCCATGGCTTTCTGATCAATCTTGCCGTCAGGTCCCGGCTTGGGCATTTCAATAAGAATGTGGCGGACTTTCACCCGTTCCGGAATGCGATAGGCATTCTGGTTGGCGCTGTAAGCGCGCTGTATCTCAGCTGGATCCACGGTCACTTTGTCGGCAAAGTTCTTGTCGGTCAGCACAAAATACTTGACCTGCCGCTTCTCCGGGATAGAGTTCGTGTAGCGCGCCTGGTTCGCGGTATAAAAAGCCTTTAACTCCGTGTCAGTCGGCTTGATGGTCTTGGAAACGTCGTCCATCTTGATGATGGCGTACTGAAATTTCACTTTCGTGTTCTGGTCTTTGTAAGCCTGTTCCACTTCCGCATCGGTTGCGGTGGCGCTGGCGCCGATCACGTTCACCAGTTTCCGCTGCAGCAGGTCAAGCCGCACGTCGCGCTCAAAGTTTTCTACCGTGGTACCGCCCTGAGTCAGCAACTCCTTGTATTTTTCCGCGCCAATCCATTTCCCGCCGGGGAAGAAAGCCTGCTTGTACGGGCCGTACTGCAACTCATCGCGAAACTCCTGGTCTGAAACTTTCAGTCCCATGCGCTCGCTTTCGTACTGCAGTTCGGCCTGCTGGATCAGCTGCCGGACCGCCTGCTGCCGCAGGATAGGAAGATAAAAATCCGGGATCTGGTTCCCGCGCGACTGTGCCTGCACCACCCGGGCTACCTCTTCGCGCTTGATCTCATGGCCGCCCACGGACGCCACCACGCCGGCTTCCGTCGCAGCGGTTGTATCACCCATGAATCCAGGGATCAGGTAGGTCACCATGCTGGCCGCAATAAGCAAGAGAAATCCGGCGAGGAGATATTTGGCGGCTTTGTTGCCGCTTTGCAAAAACTTAATCATGGATGGAAAGCTCCAGGAAAAATGATGAGGTCAACTATGCCTATTATAAAGTGGGTTGCCCCTTTAACAAAACTTTACTCGATGGCCAATAGCCTAATGGGCCAGCAGGAGCATCCCACCTTTCGACATCCTCCAAAAACACAGATTTTGCGCGAATATAGACTCCCGTGAGGAATGTCCGGATTAACGGTTCCGGCGTAGAGAACGTAACATTGCTACGAATCTTGGCAGTCACCCGTATCTCCTTGATGGAACGCAACAAGTGCCAGGTTCCAGTGTTGGAGCTTTTCGTCGATGTTGGAGCCTGCATCGACAATGCCAGGTTCGGTCTCTGATTTTTGATGTCATACTTCTTTGATAATCGCGAGGTTAGAACACCATGCCGGTAAACAAGCGCTTTCCTTTGTTTATAGCTGCCGCAATCGCTCTGGTGACAATTGCAGGATGCGGAGGGGGCAACAGCATCAGCTTTCCTCCTCCTCAAGGGACATTTACCAACGCGAACCTGAATGGCCCTTTTGCCTTCTCGTACACCGGTCTTGACGCTGGAGGCTTTCTGGCCGTTGCCGGCAGTTTTGTGGCTGATGGCGCGGGTCATATTACCTCCGGCACTCAGGACATCAACAGCGGGGCCGCTGTCAGTCCCAATGCCGCTGTGAGCGGAACCTATCTGGTGCGTGCGGACGGGCGCGGTGCCATCACGCTCAATTCACCCGCAGGCAATTCAACTCTGGATTTTGTGATCGTGGCCGGTGGTCACGCGCTTGTGACCCGCTTCGATAATCGCGCAACAGGCAGCGGCACAATTGACCAGCAAACGACTTCCGCGTTTTCCAACACTGCATTGGCTGGCTCCTTCGCTTTCACCTTGTCAGGAATTGATACTGGCTCAGTCCCCCTGGCAGTGGGCGGTATATTTACCTCTGACGCTTCTGGCACGCTCACCTCCGGCTTGGACGACTCCAATAACAACGGCCTGATCGTGACGAATGATCCGATGACCGGATCAATCCCGGTGACTTCCACCGGCCGCGGTACCGCAACGCTCAATACCTCCCGCGGCGCGCTGACATTTGCTTATTATGTGGTTGACGCCAACCATTTGAAAATTGTGGGCGCCAATACTGTCCCCGCTCTGGGCGGCGAGGCGTTCCGCCAGACCGGGCCATTCAGCAATGCATCTGTTTCCGGGCCCTTTGCATTCACCATTGCCGGAGCTGATTTGCTCAACGGCAACCCATTTGCCGCCGGTGGAGTGCTTGTCTCTGACGGCGCCGGCAACGTCACCAGCGGAATTGAAGACTTCAATGACGGCGGCTCTGTCGCTACAGCTGTGCCGTTCACCGGCACATACGCAATGGCGCCCAATGGGCGCGGCACTCTTACGCTCAACACCGGCGCCGGCACATTCTCCCTGATCGTCTATCCTTCCAGCGGGGGCGTGCTTGTGCTGGAAATCGATACCGGCTTTCTGACGTCCGGCGCCGCGCTCCAGCAACAGACTGCGCCATTTACCGCTGGATCTTTCCAGGGGACCTACGGGATGAATTTTACCGGCGCGAGTGGCGGCTCAGAGCTGGATTCGATTTCCGAATTTACTGCTGACGGAGTAAGCAGCCTTAACGGCATTATTGACATCAACAACACCGGCGGCATCACCTTTGGGCAGCCGATGAGCGGGACCTTTGTTGCCAACGCCAATGGACGCAATGCAATGTCCCTGCAAACGCCATTGGGCCCCCAAAGCATGATCGTCTATTTAGTGAACGGCAACCGCGCAGTGTTCATTGAAGTTGACGCGGGGCTGGTGGCTGCGGGAGACATCCGGCGCCAGTAGGCAATCTACCGATCCATTACAGAGGGGCCGCAGAAATGCTGCCTTCCCTTTTTTATCCGTAAGCTTGTCGGCAAAGACAAAAAGGCGGGACGCCTGTGCTGCGCGTCCCGCCTTTGGCTCTCAGAAAGAGCTAACGTCAATTTTTAGTAACCCCACCCGTACCCGTTCCAATAGAGCCAGCGATGTCCGTCCCAACGGCGGTTGTAGTAGCCGTTGTAACCGCGGTCATATCGCCCGTCCCGATCTACGTAGCGGCGGTCATCCCTGTCCCCATCCCGATCGCGATAGACCCGGTAGTTGTTGTAGCCGCGATCCCGGTCGCGATCATGGTCCCGGTCCTGGTCGCGATCCCGATCTCTGTCATGATCGCGGAATGCCACGTCCTGCTGGACCACTTGTGCCGATGCCAAAGCCGAACCGCCGGTAATCAGTGCCGCTCCAACCAACATCATTCTTAAACGATTCATAGTATCTCCTCCGATTTTTCGCCAGGCCCGACTTTTCTCGCGTTTGGTTCAGGTCTTAGCTTTTTCGTACTGTCCATACAAACACTGATTGCCCGCCGGTGTTTTGAAAGCCCTGTAACGATTCTCTAAGCCCTGTAACGAACTGTTGGGTTTTGTAAGGCGGGCAACTTCCTGCCAGAAAGCACAAAATATTTTTGTTCTGGCGGGACAGGTGCCCGGGTCTAAGCATCCAAAAGCGTTTGAGAGGTGCGCATTGGCACATTTTTCCCCGATGAGTGAATCCGAGCAGCTGTTACAAGCACTCAGGCAGTGCGGTGACCAGCTGGCCCTGTGGATCAGCAAATCCCCGGCAAATGCCTGCTTGCTGGTTGAAGATCCCGCGGCCGCCATTGAAGCGGCTACCGCCCCCGCTGACATGGATCTTGAAACTATGCGCGAGCTGGAATCTGTGCTGACCAGCCTCGCCCAGAAACTCGACCTGCCTCCGACCATCCGCATTGAGACCGATCCGAGCAAAACCTGCTGAAGCGCTGCGCACCGCTGCCGGATTGAAGCAGCACAAGAGCAGCCATCGGCATTTTGACAAACATGGAGCTGGCAAGATGAGCGACAAACATAGGTGATAATCCTCCAGTGAACTCCCGCTGAAATTCATTCGAGACTGCGGCAGTCCGATGGGCCTTTTACTTTGGCCCGTAGGATTGTTTTGACACCAACTCTCAGGCTTTTGCTCCCGTGAACATGAAGGCGTTACAAGAATGGGCCAAAGCCTCAAATTCGTCCATCCACAAGTAACGATCGTTGGCTGGCATTCACTATGATTAGGCAGTAAAATCCCCAGCCGGGAGCACCAGATATGACCAGACGGCATCTGCGACATGGGCTCTGTTTCTTCGCTTTTTTCCTGGCAAGTAGCACTGTTTTCCCGCAGGCCCCACTCACGGTTGGCCCGCTCACGGTAACCATCCCTCCGGGTTGGACCAGGCAGGAATTCTTCGGGACCGTCAAGTATTATTCTCCGGACTCGACGCCACAACAGTTTTTGCGGGTCCAGTTTCTGCCTTCCGAGGAGACGCCGCAGAGCGCGGCTCAGCGTCATTCCACGATCATAGGAAACCTCGCCGGCATCATGAAGCCCGGCACGTCGCCGCAAAACGGAGTAACCGGCAACTTCATCTGGTCAAAAATTGACGTGCAAATGCCAAACAATCCGCCGGAAACCATGGTCTGGTACAGCGCCAAAACCGGATCCACATACGTGGCTGTTGGCCTGGAAACAACAAGCGCTGCCCTGCTTGCCAGGAATCTTCCGGCTGTCAACGCCATGCTGGCGCGCGCCTCTCTGAAAGGCGCATCGGCGCCACCTGCAGTTTCAAATGCGCCGAATGGAAACGCCCCCAGCGGCAACGCATCGGGCGGAGCGCCCGGCGCAGTCGGTCTGGCCACGCTCAATGAATATGTCTACACGGCGCCAGCGGGCTGGGCAGCGCAGAAGCTGTCTGATGCAATCATGCTCTCTTCACCTCCGTCGGAGACGAATGAAAAGTGCCTGCTCTACCTGCTGCCGATGCGCCCCGCCGGCGCCAACCTGCTCCAGGACGCCAACAACGCCTTTCGCGACGTGTGGCTGCGCAATTTCGTGTTGCGCAACCAGACACCCGCCGGCTTCGCCTTTCCGGAATCGATCATTCACGGCTATTCCGGACAGGGCTGGGAGTACGTCATCATCCGGCGCGGTATCGCTCAGCCTAATAATCCGCAGGAAAGCCGCCTCGGCTTTGTCATGGTCGCCAAGCTGGACAACCGCCTCGCGGTCATCTCCGGCCTCTCCAAAGATCCGCTGGTGAGCGCCTGCATGGGTGAGAACAGGGGCACCACCAACTGGCCCAAGTTTTTTTACAGTCTCAGCTTCAGGAACTGGCAGCCGGGCGATCAGACCCAGACCATGCGAAAGCTTCTTGCCGGTGAGTGGATCGCCGCCACCGCCACCGCCGGTGACAAGATCACTTTCGCCGGCAATGGCCGCTTTGCCAACGCCGCCGCCGCGCAGCAGTATCACCTTACTGCTAATGAGTTAATCACTACCACGCAAGCTTATTTCGGCAACGGAAACTACACGTTGCGCGGAAACGCGATCACGCTGGCACAGGATGACAACAGAACCGATCACGGCTTCTTCCGCGTGGAACAGGAAAGCAAGGACGAAGGCCGGACCTGGGCCGATGTACTGTATCTTATGCGGACCAGCTCCGTCGATGGCGCAGAGTATGAGCTGAGATTCAAGAGAAATCGCTAGTGCAGTCGCCGGAGAATGACTGATTTGACGGGCCAGCAAAGGCGCAAGTAGCCTGCAACGATGCGGTTGCGACGCACGGCGTTTTGTTTTTCCCCTCCTAATCTGTTCCGCACTAGTTGAGGGAAGTTTCGGGCACAATCTTCGCACACCGCCACAAGCCAGGCTCCTGCGTAATGTAGCTTGAACCTGAAATTGACGATAGACTTTGTTACCATGCTTCGAACCAACCTACTCCTAAACCTTGTCGCGATTATCTGTCTCTCAACTGTGTCACATTCTGCGAGCAACGACGATTCCTTCAAAGTCGCTCTCGTCGACCATCCGGGACAACTGAGCTGGTCTGCCGAAGGATTCAAGATCATAGAATCCTCGGCCAAACCAGGAGGCAAAGAAATCGGGATACGCGGCCAGGATCAATCAGGCCAGCGGACTTTCCTGGGGTTCCTGTTTCTTTTTCCTGAAGAAGCTCCCCTCACGAGCGCAAAATGCCTGGATGGAGTTGTCGGGCCGGAGAAAAAAAGCGATGCATCGTTAAAGATTGTGGGGACTGATGAAATCAGCCAACCCGGCAGCCTGCCGGTGTCGCTGGTGAGCTATACATCGAAAGGCGAGGGCGGTAAGACGCTTTACACGGTACGCGGCTTTGTCGCCGATGGAGATATCTGCGGCGATCTGGAAGTTTACAGCTATACGCCTCTCAATCTCCAGGATTCGAGTTTGAAGAAAATCTTTTCCAGTCTTCACCTCAATGGGAAATACGCGCCGCAGTTTCATGACTTGCTTCTCTACGCGCAGATCCTTTATCAACACCACATGTATGGTCCTGCGGCGCCGGTGTTTGAAAAAGCGCTGGGCATGCTGAACGAGGACTCCAGTTCGACTACGAAAACAATGCAGCGGGCTACTATCGACCAGGCGGGAATGTCATACGGCATGTCCGGGAATATTCCCAGGGCCCGCGCAATTTTTGAAAATGCGGTTGCAGCGGACCCTGACTATCCTCTGTATTACTACAACCTTGCCTGCGCGGATGCCGAAGAACACAATCTGGCTGGCGCGAAGCAACACCTAAAGGAAGCATTCGATCGAAAAGCTAATGTCATTCCCGGTGAAAGCATGCCTGATCCGGCGCGGGATGACTCGTTCCTGCCTTATCGCAACAACAAAGACTTCTGGGCGTTCGTGGAAGGACTTAGCGGAAAGCGATGAGAGGATCTGGGCCGCCAAGACAGAGCTGTATTTCGTTGCAAATCATGCAAGCGGCAATTTGTGTCTTCCTGATAATGAGCGCCGCTGTCCCGGCACAGAAGCCTAAGAGCGCGCGCCCTGATTTCAAGGAGTTCGCCGTCGAAAGGATTTACACTGGCGCTCCCGCCGTCCCAAAACTCAGCAGAAATCAGCGCAGCTTTCGCACAATGATTCGCCAAGGGGCGAAGTCAAAGGTGGAGTTTGCCGGCCATTACACCGTTCCGCGCTGGGGCTGCGGTTCAGGCTGCAGCACATTCGTGATTCTAGACTCGATCACTGGAGCGGTGGATGACGGCTTCAACGTAGCGGACCTTCCTATAGCGTGGATGGAAAAGCACGGGGAGCACGAGCGAATGGAGTTCCGTCCTAACAGCCGGTTGATCAAAATCAATGGCTGCATCAACGAGCAGAATTGCGGCTTCTACGATTACGCGATGATCGAGGGAAAAGGCCTGCGGCTTGTTCGGAAAGAACTGTTGCCGAAGGAGTTTCAATAATTGCGTCGATGGCCGGGAAATCCAGGGTGTTGGAGCGTACGCGCCGAGGCTGCTGGGCTCTTGCTATCGTTTGCAGAGGGGAACTCTGGTTTTCATGCCATTTCCCCCATATAGCCGAATCGCTAGCTAGTAGTCGACTGGCGTGGAGAACTAGGGAAAACGAATCCAGTCTTTCCGGTTCCGATTTTGATTACAAACAATCAAGGCTTTGTTTGTATTTTGACGGGTACGAGGGTGTACAACTGGGAAACGGCGCGAATGCTCTGTGGTGCAAGTGCAAATGATATCTCGTGGGAGACGCAGCAATGCTGCGTCTCTACGTTGGCAGCCTCTGGATTGCTAAGAGTGTGTTTTCCGCAGACAGTTTCGAGATCGTCTGTTCTCATTCATA
Organism: Acidobacteriaceae bacterium; assembly: GCA_027307045.1. Classification (GTDB taxonomy): domain Bacteria; phylum Acidobacteriota; class Terriglobia; order Terriglobales; family Acidobacteriaceae; genus Angelobacter. The sequence continues at coordinate 10,372 of DAHUXR010000055.1, read as the reverse complement.
GAAATTCGGAAGCGGCGTGCAAAAGATGTCCTCTGGTTTATTCTGGCTATAGGGTTGCCTCGCTTCGCTCGGGACTAAAAAGAAAAACCAATGCTCATTCTCGCCATCGACACATCAGGCCAATCCGGCGGCATCACGCTGGCTGAAGCAGACAAGGGATCATTCCGCGTGGTCGAATCGGCAGCCATCGCTGGTGGGACTTTTTCCGCGCAGCTGATTCCCACGCTGGCGGCGCTGCTCACGAAACACGGATACGGTGTAAAAGACCTTGGTGGATTTGCCGCAGCCTCGGGGCCCGGATCGTTTACCGGATTGCGCGTTGGCCTGAGCGCGATCAAAGGGCTGGCGGAAACGCTGCACAAACCGATTGCGACGGTGTCCGTGCTGGAGGCGCTGGCCTCTCTGGCGGACCGAAACGGAAAGATTGCCGCCGCGATAGATGCGGGCAGAAAAGAAGTGTTTCTTGGCGTCTATCAGAGGAATGGGGATTCGTCTGCGGAAAAATCTTCGCCGCAACCCGGAACAAACTCGCATCACGCATTGCTCAAACAGCGAGAGGAGTTGCTGACGCAGCAGGATTTTCTGGCTTCGCTTGGCACAGAACGTCCGGCGGTGATCATCACCAGCGATGCATCGCTGGCCGAGCTTGCCGCAGCTTCGCACTCCGCCGTCGTAGTCGTTACACCACCCGGCAGCGAAGTGATTGCCAGGCTCGGCGCCAGAAAATTGCAGGCAGGTGAAACCGTTTCCGTGGAAGCACTGGATGCGAACTATCTGCGCCGGTCCGACGCTGAAATTTTCTTCAAAGGAAACCGCTGAAGATGGATTGCAGAAAGATTGTCGGCGCCAGCAACACTTGCGTAACGATCACTAACGCAAACATCAGGGGCTTAAACTTGCGTAGCGTGGGCTGTTTTGACGTCAGCGTCATCGGAGCTAGTCGCGCGTGAGCACTGTCCGCGTGCGTCCGGCGGAGCCAGCCGACCTGCCCCGGCTTGTGGAAATCGCGTCACACGCCGCCACGGCCGCGCAGTGGGACCACGCTGAATACCTCAAGCTGTTTGCGGTCGACCAGCCCGACGCTCCGACCCAACTCGGTCCCCAGATCGTTGCTCCGAATATCAAAGCTCAGCGTCGAACAGCCCTGGTAGTGGAGCAGTCGGGAAGAGTCGTCGGCTTCATTGTCGGGCGGCAGGTTGCAGACGAATGGGAGATTGAAAACATTGCGGTTACGGGTTCGGCGCGCCGTTGCGGTCTGGGTTCACGGCTGGTGGGTGAGCTGCTTGATCTGGTGCGCAGCCGCGGCGGAAAGAGCGTTTTTCTTGAAGTGCGGGAGTCCAATCGCGCGGCGCGGTCTCTTTATGAGAAATGGGCGTTTATCGAGGTTGGACGCAGAAAAATGTACTATCAAAATCCGGCGGAGGATGCCCTGATTCTGAAATTTAATTTTCTGTAGAATTGGCCGTTTTCCATTGAACCAGCCCTGACCGTGTGTTAACGTTCCGTTAAAGAACACGCAGGAGGTTCTTCAAGAATGGTGGATTCCGTTCGCGAACAGCTTCTCGCCAGTCACGAAGAGTTTCGTAGGCTGGCCCAGGAACACACTCAACACTGCCAGCGCCTTCACTCCCTGATTGAAAAAAGATATTTGACGGAAGATGAAAAGCTGGAAGAAGTGCGTATCAAGAAGGTTAAACTTCGTTTAAAAGACCAGATGCAAATGATTGAGCAGGAATATCTGCGGTCTCACCAGACGCAGGTCGCTTAACTTACTCGCTCGATTCAGGCCCTGATCTCACAGCCTCTCCTTGAACGGACCAATGATCCGTAAGGAGAGGTTTGTTATTTGGTGCAAGGAATTTTCACCGCAGATTTATGCGGACAAGCAGATCGCAGAGCAAAATCTTTTCAGCCGCGAATGGACACGAGAAAACGCGAATTTGCTTTTTTAGATCGTGGTGGATGAATCAGTTCTGAATTCTTTGTTATGCGTCCCGCGGGCAAAATAACTTCTTCCAAAAAATATCTCGGAAAGTTTTGCACGCCCGCAATCGTGGGTATCCAACGCGAATGTGTCTTCCTTTGCGATACACTTGCACCCACTCATGGAACAACTTCCCGATTCGCCGCCCGCTGTTCCTTCTGTTCAAGGCAAGTCCACCCGAGGCGCTCTTGTGCGCGTCCTGATCTTTTTTGCGCTGGCGGGCTTATTATTCCTGGCCATAGACGCGGTCTTTACCCCGTGGGCGTTCTTTATGGGCGGCCACTTTCACGCCAATCCCAAGTGGACCGGATGGGGACGCATGCACTCCAATGTTGCGGGCGATTACGTGATTTACATGACCATCTCGCCGTATTTTGGCCGCGGCCGTTCGTTGACAGCCATTACCGGCAGAGGCGCACTCTGCACACAGCGCGACAATTACACTCTCGACATCGGCGGAAGCTTTCAAGAACATCCCGGTATCGATCTCCAGGGCAAGACCGCCGTGATTTACGCGCACAATTACTCACGTTATGGCAGCCAATACGATCCCTCTTTGGAGTTCCGGGGCAAGTGGAACAATCCTGACCTGGTGTTGGACGACCATGGCTCGCTCACTCAAGCCTTTGATCTTGGCGGCGTGCTGGCCAAGCATTCCAATATGCGCCCTGTCAGAGAAGTAGTGCCGCTTACCCTGCATGAAGGCAGCCGGTCAGACTTTGATGCTGCCTGCGCCGCGCTGCATAAAAAGTGAGACGCGGGAACCGGCGCATTGCCTGCGCGACTCTCCTGGTGAAAGTCTCTCAAGAACAGAACTGCAGCATCATAGTCAATTGCTATCGCTATTTGGGCGCAATCACCCGGGAGGGGTAAAAGGGAGATATATCACAGACAAAAGTAAAAGGGGCACGGCTTCCGGGTCCATGCCCCTTTAATTATTGACGGATGAACTTGCCTCAGTTAACTAAAAGAGTTAAAAGCAGCCCGAAAAATATACAGGGGAGCCCAAAAAAGTCATTTCCAGCGGCCGCTAGAATCTATCCTTGCGAGTCTTTTCCAATGGAATCAATAACTTAGTCTTGCTGATACCGCTTTTGTTTCCAAGGAAAAAAGTTTCGGGAACGACATCTTCAAAATTCAGGAATTCTTGCCGGTATCGTCGCTCAGCTCCTGGGCCGGGAATACCACCCGCAAGGCGTTCAGGACGGCGGCCACGTCAATCACTTCCTGCATGACCGCGCCGGCCACTGGAGGCAGGTAGCCCGCAGCGGCGAAGCCCATCCCGACCATGCTGATGGCCATGCCGCCAACGGCGCTTTGCAGGGCGATCCTCCGCATCCGCCGCCCAATGTGGATGAGTTCGTCCACTTTGCTGAGAGAAGTTTCCAGCACCACGGCGTCGGCGGCTTCAGCAGTGATGTCACTATTCTGGCCAAAGGCCACGCCCACGGTGGCAGCCTGCATGGCCGGAGCGTCGTTAATGCCATCACCCACAAACATGGTCTTGGCCAACTTTGATTCGGCGGTAACCACTGCCACTTTCTCTTCCGGACTCTGGCTGGCCAGGATCTCTGATATTCCCACTTCGCCTGCCAGGTATCGGACTTCAGCTTCACGATCGCCCGATAGCAGCAGCACGCGATTGACGTGGTGGCGCGGACCAAGATGCGTGATAAAGGACCGGCTCTCCTGCCGCGGCGTATCACGAAATTGGAGCGTGGCGGCATAACGGCCATCGACGAGCAGAATGCACTCCATGCCCGCTGTGGGCGGAGGAAGCATGGAAGCGATGGAATCGCCCATGGTCAAAACTTTTTTCCGTCCGGTGATCAACACCTGCCGTCCGTCGATCGTCCCTTTCAATCCTTCGCCCGGTTTCTCACCGATCTCCGACACGGGCGCAAGAGAAATCCGTTCCTGCTGCGCGGCGCGGCTGATGGTAAGCGCCAGCGGGTGCTTGGAGTACTGCTCCAAACTGGCGGCCATTTGCAAAATGTTTTCGCGCGTCTGGCCGGGCGCACAGATCACATCGGTGAGAGTCGGACGCCCGTAAGTGAGAGTGCCGGTCTTATCAAAGATGAGGGTGCGGCAGGTATCAATGCGCTCCAGCATTCCGGGGTCTTTGATGATGATGCCGCGACTCGCAGCCACGGACACCGCGCCGATGATCGCGATGGGAATGGCCAGCAACAATGGGCATGGCGTGGCAATTACCAGCACGGCGAGAAAGCGCGTTGGATCGGCGCCGAGAATCCATCCCACCGCGGCCACGGCCAGCGCGAGAAGCGTGTACCACGATCCCAGCCGGTCCGCGATGCGGCGCATTTGCGGCCGATTGGCTTCCGCCATCTGCATCACATGCATGATCTTGGCGTAGCGGGAATCAGCAGGCAGGCTTGCGACCGCGATTGTGAGAACAGCTTCGCCGTTTAGCGCTCCGGAAAGCACGCTTGCGCCGTGCACCTTCTGGATCAGGAACGGCTCGCCCGTAAGATAAGCTTCGTCCATTGCGCCGCGCCCTTCCACTACGATGCCGTCCGCGGGACATATCTCATGGGGAAAAACCACCAGCCGCTCACCGATTTGAATCTGGGAAACGTCAACGTCCAAAATTTGTTCGTCTTGTTTGCGGTGCGCGATGCGCGGCATTCGTTTGGCCAGCGCGCTCAATACCGACGAAGCCCGCCGCGTCGCATATTCTTCCAGCGCCGTGCCTCCGGAGAGCATCAGCACCACAATGGACCCAGCCAGATATTCACCTAGGACTATCGATGCAACAATGGAAATTCCCGCCAACAGATCAGAGCCAAAGTTTCCTGCTACGGCCTTGCGCGCCAGATCGAATATCAGCGGAGCGCCGCCTATGACCAGCACGGCAATCAATATCCAGCGGCACTGATGGAACGGGAGATGCAGCAAATATCGCGTGATCAGATATACGGCAATCCCCAGCGCGGTAAAGATCGCAATCACAGTGGTAGGCGTGAAGAACTGATTTTTGTGAGCTGGCGGCGGAGACACCGCAGGCGACGCAGGGGTAGCCCGCGCGGATTTTGGTACGTCGGCAACGCTGGAGGTCGGCATTGACTCCGTGACTCCCGAATCGGCTTGCACTATAAGCTTAGTCCTTATTCTGCGCGTACTCTGTGAGGTCGATCACGGAAAGAACCTAAATCCAGAGCCGCGAACCACAGGAATCGACAGCTCAGGTAAAGAACTAAGCGCGTTCCAGCGCGTTCAATCGCTATAATCAGAGAGATGGTTCGTGACGGGATCTATTACGCCCTGGGGATGGCTGTGGTTGCCGCCGCGATTGGCTGGCTCACGCACTCACTCGCCTTTGCCGCTTTACCTATCTTGCTGGGGGCTTTCTTTCTCTGGTTTTTCCGCGATCCTGAGCGGGCGATCCCCGCGGGCGATGGCCTGATTGTTTCGCCCGCCGACGGGAAAGTGACGTCCGTCGAGTCAACGCAGCTGAACGGAACGCCCTGCACGCGCATCAGCATCTTCTTAAATGTGTTTGACGTGCACGTGAACCGCTCGCCCATTACCGGCGTGATCAAGAGCGCGGTCTACAAAAAAGGCCAGTTTGGTAACGCCATGGCCCCAGCTTCCGCCGATGACAACGAGCAGAACATCGTCACCATGGAAGGCGACGGGATGACCGTGGTCTTTAAGCAGATTGCCGGCTTGCTGGCGCGGCGCATTGTGTTCAATCACAAGCCGGGTGAAAAGCTTATGCGTGGGCAGCGCGTGGGGCTAATCAAGTTCGGTTCGCGTACAGACGTAATTTTCCCTCAGCCGGCGGAAATCAGCGTAAAGCTGGGTGATCGAGTAAAAGGCGGCGAGAGCATTCTGGCGAAAGTAGCGCCGCGCAAATCGCCAACCACACCCAAGCGGGAAAACACGGGGGCCTTCCGATGAAAATGCCTTCTCCCATGCGGCGATGGGAAGACCAGATTCCGCCGGTGGGAAAAAACCGCATGCGCAAAGGCATGTACATTCTGCCGTCGCTTTTTACCGCGGCAAATATTGGCGCTGGCTATTACGCGCTGGCCCAGACATTGCAGGGGACAGCGCAGGATTTCTGGCACTTTGACCACGCTGCCATGGCAATTGGCGTTGCCGTTGTCGCGGACGGACTCGACGGCCGCATTGCGCGCATGACCAACACCACCAGCGACTTTGGCCGCGAATTTGATTCCCTGGCGGACGTAATTACTTTTGGCGTCGCGCCCGCGTTGCTTGCATGGATGTGGGGATTTGGCCTGCTGCCCGATCGCGGATTCCCCGCCGTCCATGACAAGATGGTGCAACTGGGGCTGATCGCAACGTTCATTTTTCTGGTGGCAGGCGCAAGCCGGTTGGCGCGATTCAATATTCAAGTCAATCCGCAACCTTCCAATCCAGGTCGGCCAGGAAGAAAGTATTTCGTCGGGCTGCCAATTCCTGCGGGCGCGGGCGTGGTTGCCGCCACCATCCACCTGGTACGTGGATATCCCATCTTGTGGCCGCAACTAGCACCGTTGTGGTTTGCCTTGCTGATTGCCGTCGGCTTTCTGATGGTGAGTACCTGGCGCTTTTACAGCTTTAAGGATCTCAACCTGCGCAATCGTCATCCGTTCCAGATCTTTATTCTTATCTGCGGATTTCTTGGCCTGCTGGTGGCGTTCCATCATTACATGCTGTTCATTGTGGCCATCTCATACGCGATGAGTGGAGTGATCACGCGGCTTTCATTCATCTTCAAGCGCAAGCCGCCGGAGCCAAAGCACGGATATAATGAAGCTCCAGAGCCCAGATGAAAACAGAGACACAGAACCTATTCCGCGTGGCGATTGTTGGCGCCGCATCACTCAAAGGCAAAGAACTTAAGGACGTGCTGGAAGAACGCAACTTCCCTGCCGCGGAAATAAAGTTGCTGGATGACGATGAGTCATTAGGCCAACTGGAGCGCGTCCAGGATGAAGTTGCAGTGGTGCAACCCGTGGGCCGCGACGAGCTGGCGCAAATGGATTTTACCTTCTTCGCTTCAGAAGAAGACTTCACGCGCAAGAAGTGGAAGCTGGCGCGTGAAGCCGGCAGCGCGATTGTCGATATGTCATACGCGCTGGAAAACGAGCCTGGCGTACCGGTAAGCGCGCCGTGGATTGAGCGCGAACTGGGCGAGCTCACGCAGTTTACGCTGGAGTCGAGCTCGATTGTCATGGCCCATCCCGCGGCGGTGGCGCTGGCACTCTTGCTGCTGCGCGCGCGCAAGGCCGGATCAGTTCGCAACACCATTGCCACGATCTTTCAGCCAGTGTCTGAACGCGGCCGCCAGGGCATGGACGAGCTGCATGAGCAGACGGTGAATCTGCTCTCGTTCCAGCAGTTGCCTACAGCCGTTTTTGATTCGCAAGTTGCGTTTAACATGCTTGACCGTTACGGCCGCGCTTCTGCCAAACCGCTGGAAGCCACTGAACGCCGCATTGCCGCGCATCTGCGCAAGCTCTTGGGCGTCCATGCGCCGATGCCGGCGATGACGCTGGTACAGGCGCCGGTCTTCCACGCGCATACTTTTTCCATCTATATAGAGATGGCCGATCCCATGGCCATTGGCGATTTTGCGCGCAGCCTTGTGGGCGAGCATGTGCAGATCGCGCGCTCGCCGGAAGATTCTCCCAGCAACGTGAACGTCGCGGGCAAGGACGAGATTATGGTCGCGGTGCGGCGTGATGTCGTCCATGAAAACGGCTTCTGGCTCTGGGCCGCCGTCGATAATCTTCGTCTCGCGGCGCTCACCGCCGCCGACTGCGCCACTGCGCTGGCCGCTGTCCGGCCACATGGAAAAGTTCAGTGAAGTTCGCGCGTCACATTTTTTTGCTGGCGGCACTCGCTATGACGATTTCTGGCTGTGGCTATCACACCGCCGGACACGCCACGCGCATTCCTGCCAGCGTGCGCACTATCGCCGTGCCGGTCTTTGTGAACCAGACGCAGACTTACCGCATTGAGCAGATCCTTACGCGCGATGTTGTCCGCGAATTTCTGGCGCGCACGCATTACCAGATCGCCAATGACGCTGGCCAATCGGCTGACGCAGTTCTGAAAGGCACAGTCGTCTCCGCGCAGGCCGCGCCGCTTACCTATGACGCGCAGACGGGGCGCATCTCCAGCGCCGTTGTTACCGTGTCGATGAAAGTTTCGCTGGTCGATCACAGCGGGCACACGTTCTTTGAGAACCAGAATTACACGTTCCGGCAGCAGTACCAGGTCTCGCGTGAAGTCACCAGCTTTTTTGAGGAAGAAACTCCGGCCCTGCAACGCATGTCGCAGGACTTTGCCCGCACTTTGGTAGGCGACATCCTGGAGGCTTTCTGATGCCCGGCCCTGGAAGAAGCTTTGCTCCGGCGGAAAAGTTCGCGTCAGAAGTTGCGGGCCGCAAGCTTCGTCCAGCGTATGTGCTCATTGGCGATGAAGCTTTTTTTCGCGACCAATGCCGCCAGGCGCTGTTGCAGCACCTTGTCCCCGCCGATATGCGCGACTTCAGCCTGCACGATCTTGACCTGGCGCAGGTGAGCGTTGCGGAAGTTCTGGACCGCGCGCGCACGCCTTCCCTCATGGCGCCGTTTCAGGTCTTCTTTGTACGCGGCGTCAAAGAGCTTTACGGGCGCGGATCGCACGCTGAAGAATTCGCGGCCATCGAAGCCTACATGAAAGATCCCAACCCGGACGCGGTGATCATCTTTGTCGCGGACCACATCAGCAGTCCCGCCGACGTCCGGCGCATGGAGATGCAGGATAAAGACCGCTTTGAGCGCATCCGCGAAACGCTGGGCGAATATTGCGGCATCGTGGAACTTGCGCGCGTGGAAGAAGCCGACGGCATGCGCTGGATCATCGACCAGGCGCAGAAAGAAAACGTGAAGGTCGATCAGGACGCCGCCCGCGAATTGATTGACGCGCTGGGCGCGGACATGATGCTCGTCAGCCATGAGCTGGAAAAACTGATTCTCTATGTCGCCGAGAAAAAACACATCACGCTGGGCGACGTGGAGACCATGGTCCTGGCCGCCAAGCAGCGGTCCTTATATGAACTCACTGACGCCATCTCCGCCCGCGACAAAACTCGCGCGCTCAGCGTGTTGGACGCGCTGCTCTCCACCAGTGAAGGCGATGATGCCGCCATCGGCCATCTTTATATGCTGGCCCGCACCTTCCGCCAGACGCTGGTGATTCTGGAAAAAAACGTTCGCGACTCTCGCGCCATCTGGCAGGCGCTGTGGCAGGGCTTCCGTCTACCCCCCTTTGCCGCTGAAGACGTGATGCGCCAGGCCCGCCGCTATAAATCCCGCCGCGACCTCACACGCGCTCTCAAGCTGATCGCCCGCGCCGACCTGGCTCTGCGGTCGAACGCCCCCAGCAAACGCCTGGTGCTGGAAAATCTGGTGATGCAGTTATGCGAAGAGCCCAAAGTTGTGCCAACGGAATGGCAGCAGGAAGAGTTGCCGGTGTGATTCAGAGCCGAGCTTTTACTAAGCCCCAAACCTGAGCTTTGTCGAGTGGGAGCGAGGGCAAGTGCCGTAGGTGAGCAGAGTCTTATCCGAGTCCTGCTTCAGCGGACGACCGATCGCCGAAATCTCATCTGCACGCCCCAACGCGCGGGCCTGCGAGCAACCGTCATTCGCAAGACGGTCAACGGTTGCTGTTTGTCGCTGTCTGGGATTTGGAAGCAGACTGTTGGAAGAAGTTGTTTAGCTGAATGGAATATATATGTTCCTTGGAGGAAAGGTGGGAAATGTGAATAAATATGGTACGATTCGCGTCGACGTCAACAGTCAATTCGAACTGATTGGGTAAACGCACCGTCTTTTCAAGGATTTCAGCCTCGATGCGGCCTTGGTTAAGCTCAATGAATGAAAGAGCCACCTCACCTTGATACGCATCCGAAAGAACACATCTCTCGGTTTTTCTAGTCGGAATCGTGGTGTCGCGGGGCAGGAGCTCACAAAGAACTTGATTTTCCTGAGCATTTGCAGAAATCGTCAGCCCATCTCCCAGTGATTTGCATTTGATTCCTATCGACGTCGGCAGTGCATCCAATAGCAACTCATCTCGAGTGACCCCTTTCAGAACTCCGGTATATCGGGCGAGTCCCATTGAGACTGCATTCTCTTGAAACCTTGATTCGATCGGTATATCCGGGAAAAGGCGCTCGATTGTCTCCTTCACTGTGAAAATCTTCGCACCCTGACCGGCACTCAACACAAAGTCAATGGTTCTCTTCCTGGCCCCTGATCTACGCAATGCATCCAGAATACAATTCTCCAAGCGGCGATCTAATTCTTCAGTGAGAGATCGGAATAAACCGCGGGTGATCGGTATTTCCAAAGTAACGATACCTCT
>DAHUXR010000054.1 GCA_027307045.1 Acidobacteriaceae bacterium | reverse complement strand
CAACCGAGTATGGGAAGGTCTACGGCAAGTTGCTGGATGCGCTTGACGAAATTCATTCGGGTGACACCAATGCCCAACTCCACGCGCAGGCCGCTATGGACGCGTTCGAACATGCAAAAGAGAAGAAGGACGCTCTAAGACCGTTTCCGCGGAAGTTGGAAGAAGAAAGCACCAGGTACGACCACGGGCGGGCGATCAGAAAGACTAGAAAAACTGGGGACACCCGGGAGGTGTGCCCTTTCTTAGGCTAACAATGCAGCGGGCCGGCTCCACACAACTGCACTCCGGCTTGCCTTCCGTTCCTTGGGATGTCGGAATTTGGTGGAGCTAGTCGGGATCGAACCGACGACCTCATCGTTGCGAACGATGCGCTCTCCCAGCTGAGCTATAGCCCCACGATTGGGAATACTGTACTAGGATTTTATCAGCGCTGGCCAGTTCGGCAAAATCCCGCATTGTTCTAAGAGCGATTCTCTTCAAATAAGGGCGGCCCGCACCACGGCCCATGCCATGTCTCAGCCGCGCCAGCCGACCATGCGCGTCAATAAATCAGGGACGAAACGTTTAAGATACACCAGACTCCGCTCTCCTTTGACCCCAACAATAATTTCGTTCTTGCCCCGCGCTACTCCTCGCAGTATCCGTCTGGCACATTCCGGCGCGGGCATGCCTTTTGAGATCCTTGGATCCATCTTGGCATGTTTGGCCCCATCGCCGCGCAATGCGGAGAGGCTGATGTCAGTGCGGATATACCCAGGGCAAACCATAGTTACGTGTATGCCATTCTTTTCCTCTTCCGCGCGAAGAACTTCAAAAAAGCCATGCAGGGCGAACTTGGAGGCGGAATAGCCGGAGCGCAGCGGCACGCCAAATTTGCCGGCAATGCTTGAGATCACAACCATGTGTCCGCTCTTTTGCGCCAGCATGGAAGGCAGGACAGCGCGCGCCAAGGCCTCAGACGCAAAGAAATTTACTTCCATGAGTTGGCGATAAACGCTTTCATCGGTATCGCGAGTGAGAGATCGCTGCGTGATGCCGGCATTAAGAACCAGGATATCGACGCCGTTGAAAACGCCAAGCGCCAGTTGCGTTTTTTCCGGCAGCTCCGCGGCATTGGTTACGTCCATGGGAACTATCCGAGTGTCAGGCTCGCCGCCGCAAAGAGCTTGAACACGCTTCAGTTCATCTACACGCCGGGCGGAGAGTACCAGCTTGGCTCCCGCGCAGTGGAACGCCACAGCCAGGGCTTCCCCAATGCCTGACGAAGCTCCGGTTATCCATACGCGGCAGTCTTTAAAATCCATCAGCTTATTTCGCTCCCGCCAGATCGACGGTCGCGGTGAAAAGAAATTGCACAAATTTTCCAAAACCGGCGATCTGGATGCGCTCGTCATTGCCGTGTATGCGCTTCAGGTCTTCCAGGCTCAAAACGGTCCCAATGTCATAAGCCTGCACGCCCTTGGCACGGAGTTGAGCAGAATCCGTGGCGCCCACCTGCATGATGGGAATCGTCGGCACGCCGGGAAAGGCTTTTTGCGCGGCGCGTTCCAGCGCGTGAAAGCCGTCGGTGTCCAGTCCGGAAGGTGGCATGGCAGGTCGCGCGTTCGTGTTCTCCGCATCCACAAATGAGATGGCAGGATCGTTGATTAGCTTGGCCAGCGCAGCTTTGAGTGCGTCCATGTTTTCGTCCGGCAAGGCGCGGACATCAAAACGCGCCTCGGCATCGGCCGGAATCACGTTGGAGCGGAAACCGCCCTTGATGATCGTCGGGACCAGCGACGTGCGAAGCATGGAGTAATACGAGGGCTGCGTCTCTCGCAGTTTCTGCTGCACCGCGGGATCTTCCACATGCCGGTAGAGCTGCGCCTTTTCCGGCACACTGATCGTGGCAATCTGCTGAAAGAAGCGGCGCGTTGTTTCATTCAAGCGCATGGGAGCTTCCCAGCGAGAGATTTTGTCGACTGCGGCAGCCAGGTGCGCAATGGGATTGTCCAGGCGGGGTACTGAACCGTGCCCGCTGGTGCCGTGTGCCACCACTGAAAAACCGCGGGGCACCTTCTGCGTGGTGGAAACAGCTACGTACTGCGTCTTGCCATTTTCTTCCGGAATATCGCCGCCTTCATTGAGCGCGTATTCGCAGGCAATTTCCTCCCAATGTTCTTCCACCAGGAAGTCGATACCGAACTGGCTGGTGCCTTCCTCACCGGCTTCGGCCAGCAGGATTACATCGCGATCCAGCGGGACTTTCATGCGATGCAGCAGCAAAAAGACTTCAAGGTTCGCGGCGTCCATGGATTTGTCGTCGACTGAACCGCGGCCGTATAAATAGCCATCTTTAATGGTGGCCGCAAACGGATCCATGGTCCATTTGTCGCGCTCAACGCCGACGACGTCCAGATGCCCCATCAGCAGCAGAGGCTTCTTTTTGCCGTTGCCTTTGAGCCGCGCGACAAGGTTACCTCGACCGGGAGCAGACTCAAAAATCTGCGCGGTGATCCCTTCAGCAGCAAGGACACCCTTGATGTATTCCGCGGCGCGGGTCTCATTGCCGGGAGGATTGCTGGTATCGATCTTGACGAGTTCGCCCAAGAACTTAACCGCTTCAGTTTGAGCGGCCGTAAAATCTGGCAACTCCTGGGCAGGAGCAAAAGTGGAAACAAAAATAGCTGCGAACACAACGCGGGAAATGAATTGAGGCATAGCGACCAAGCTTAGAGCTTGCGGGCGGTTTCGTGCAATAAGGATTTGAGTTTTTCCATCTCAATTGATCCCGCCGACAACCCGCCTTGCGCCATGTCCGCTGATCCGCCGCCGCGACCGCCGAGCTGTGCCATGGCATCTTTCATGAGCTGGCCCATATTGGATTTTTGTCCAGGACTTTGGGCGAAGACCAAGGTGGGCTGGCCAGCACCGGAAGCCAGCAGCGCAATGACGCTCGACTTCCCTGCCGTGAGTTTCTGGGCCAGCAGCTTGATAAAGACCGCCTCGCGGTCGGGAAAGAATTCGGTTATCACTTGTGGCGAGCCCGCGGCCTGGGACAATAGCCGTTCGGCAGAAAGCTCCGCCAGTTCTTTCAGGAGCTTGTGCTGCGACTTCCCTGCGGCTTTGGCTTCTGCCAGCGACTTGCGAACCTGTTCCGGCACGTCATATATATGGCTGCAGTAAAGCGCAGCAGCTTCCGTAAGAGTGGTGTAATCACGGCGAGCCGTGTTCACCGCACGCAAGCCGCAGACAAACTCCACACGCACGCCCTGTTTTACTTTTTCAATCTTACGCAGCAGGATGCTGCCAATCTGACCGGTAGCGCGGACGTGCGTGCCGCCGCAGGCCATGAGATCAAAGTCTAAGATATCGATCAGGCGCAGGTCGCCTGTCTGTTTTGGAGGAAGCTTGCGCAACCCGAGTTGGCGCGCTTCTTCCAGCGGCACAAAACGTATGCCAACCGGGCGATCTTCAGAGATCACTTCATTGGCTAGCAGCTCCGCCTTCTCCGCCTGCGCGGCGGAAGTACCGGCGGTTTCAAGGTCGATGGTGCAGCTTTCCTCGCCCATGTGGAAGCTGACAGTTGGCATATTGAAAAGCCGGATGAATGCGGCAGAAAGCACATGCTGACCAGAGTGTTGCTGCACATGGTCACGCCGGCGAGCGGCATCAACCGCGCCATGGACCTGCGTTCCCACCGTCAGAGGCTTCGACGCAAAGTGCAGGACTCGCCCATCTTCATCGTCCACAACTTCAGTGATGGCAATCTGCTGGCCATCGGCTGTCAGCACTCCGAGATCGTGCACTTGGCCGCCACTGGTTGGATAAAACGCAGTGCGATCAAGCACGATGGCAGGCCGGCCATTGCTGTCAAACGCTTCAACCACGCTAGCGTCAAAGTCATACAGATAGGAATCGTGATAGTAGAGTCGGTCAGTTAGCATAGCGCAATGCCTGATTCTAAATCACGTACCGGGGCCATCGAAGACTATCAGGCAACTTGTGGTCCCGCGCCTACCTGTTTTGGTGGCTCTCCGGCATCACGCATGCCCAGCGAACGAAGAATTGCCATTGCCGGACACCAGTTGGTAATCCCTGACTGGAACAGATTCAGCCCCACAAACGCCGTGAACAGAAACCAGTAAGGGGACACCCAGTAGCCCAGTGCGAGCGAGATCAACACGAATGCGCCCGCCATCAATCTAACAGTACGTTCAACTGTCATTGCCATACCTCCATAATCATGCAACTGTTTCAGCCACATTCTCCCGGCGCATCAATGTGCCGGCGGAATTGCATTTTCGTGCCGACGCTCACTCAGGTAGTAGAGCACCGGAACCGCCATGCGCGAGAGAAACGTAGAAGCCACTTCGCCGGCCATCAACGAGATGGCCAGGCCTTGAAATATCGGATCAAACAGAATCACGCTCGCGCCCACCACAACCGCCGCCGCCGTGAGCAGCATGGGACGGAAACGTATGGCGCCGGCATCGACAACGGCCTGGGCCAAGGGAACACCATGCGAGCGCCGCAGTTCAATAAAGTCAACCAGGATGATTGAATTGCGCACAATGATTCCGGCTCCGGCAATGAAACCGATCATGGAAGTAGCGGTAAAAAAAGCTCCCATCATGGCGTGCGCCGGAAGAATACCAACCAGTGTGAGAGGGATTGGCGCCATGATGACAAGCGGCGTGCGGAAGGACTTGAACCAGCCCACCACCAGCACATATATAAGAACCAGCACCGCAGCAAAGGCGAGCCCAAGGTCGCGAAACACTTCAATCGTGATGTGCCACTCGCCATCCCATTTCATTGAATAGTGTTCGGTCGATCGTGGTTGTACCGCGTTGTACCGCTGCACGGAATATCCGTCCGGGAGCTTCAGGCGGTCAATGGCTTCATTCATTTTGAAAATCGCATAGACCGGACTCTCCTCCTCACCCGCCAAATCTCCTGTTACGTAGACGACCGGCTGCATGTTTTTGCGGTAGGTGCTGCGGTCGATCGTTGTTTCGGTGGCTCGGGTCACTTCGCCGAGCGAAACTTGTCCTCCAGCCGCGGTGGTTAGCTTGATACTTGATAGCTCATCAATTCCGGATCGGTCTGAACGCCCAAGACGGACCTCAATCGGAATATCTTCCCGGCTGGTTGAACTGTGAAGCAGCCCGGCTTCGGCGCCGTGCAGTGCCACCTGAACAGCGCGCGTCACATCGGCTGCCGATACTCCATGCAGGGCCGCTTTATCAAGATCGACCTGTATGTTGTATTTTGGCTGCGGATCTTCCACATACCAGTCAACGTCCACAACTCCAGCCGTGTGTTGAAAAATGTCCTTGATCTTTGCAGCCAGTGCCACCTGGCCATTGTGATCGGGCCCATAAACCTCTGCTACCAGCGTCTGCAACACCGGCGGGCCTGGTGGGACCTCGCTCACCTTTATGCGAGCGCCGAACGGTTGAGCGATTTGTTGCAGCCCGGGACGCAACCGTCGGGCGATCTCGTGGCTCTGTGCGCTGCGATCATGCCGCGAGAGCAGGTTCACCTGAATATCTGCCTGGTTGGGCTGGCCGCGCAGAAAGTAATGGCGCACCAGACCGTTGAAGTTGTACGGGCCCGCGGTTCCAGAGTAGATCTGATAATTCTCTACCTCAGGCTGCTTTCCCAGATAGCGAGCCAAATCCTGGGCCACGCGCGTGGTTTGTTCCAGCGTGGTGCCGTCCGGCATGTCCACAATCACCTGGAACTCGCTTTTATTGTCAAAAGGCAGCATCTTGACATGTACAAGTTTGAGCGGCACCAGTGCGCAGGCGGCCAGCAACAGCACGGCAATACCGACAAAAAAAATGATGCGGCGTTTTGCGCTGGCAAGCAGCGGTTCCATCAAGCGGCGATAGAGGCGCGTCATCCAGCCTTCAGTCCCATGCGCCTGGGCAGAGCCCTGGTGGGAATAGTGGCGGAGCAAACGCAAAGCAGCCCACGGCGACACAATGAAGGCCACGGCGAGCGAAAAAAGCATCGCTGCCGAAGCTCCTATGGGAATCGGTCGCATGTAGGGTCCCATCAACCCACGGACAAAGGCCATTGGCAAGATCGCGGCGATTACGGCAAACGTCGCAAGAATAGTGGGATTGCCGACTTCGTCCACGGCCTCCACCGCTACCCGAGCCAGCGGCCTGCCAAGGTTTTCCGGCAGCCGAAAATGACGCACAATGTTTTCCACCACCACAATGGCGTCGTCCACCAGAATGCCAATGCTGAAGATCAGCGCAAAGAGCGTAACGCGGTTAAGCGTGTATCCAAATAAATAAAAGATGCCGAGGGTGAGGGCCAGTGTTACCGGAATTGCCACCAGGACGACTCCAGACTCGCGCCAGCCCAGCGCAAACGCGATCAGCAATGTGACTGACAAGGTGGCCAGCAGCAAGTGCTTGAGCAATTCATCAGACTTGTCTTTGGCCGTCTCACCGTAGTTGCGCGTCACGCTAAGGTTTAGGTCTGCTGGAATCGTGTTGCCGCGCAGTTCTTCCAAACGCTTGAGAACGTCCTGCGCCACGATGGTGGCATTCGTTCCTTTGCGTTTGGCCACCGTGATAGTTACAGCAGGAAATTCGCCGCCTGTCTGCTCATTCAACGCCTGCTGAGTCGCGCGGGATGTGCCTGCGCCATTGCCAAACAGAACATAGTTCGCCGGCTCTGCCGGCCCATCTTGGATCCGCTGAGCCACATCCCGCAAATACACGGGACGCCCGTTGTGAACGCCTACAACAACCAGCTGCAAATCCTCCGCGCGAGTAAAGAAGTTTCCCGCCTCTACTTGAAACTCACGATTATTGTGCGCAAAGCTGCCGGCGCTGCCACGAGAGTTCGCAGACTGCAATTGGCTCACAACCTGGCCTGGCGTTAAGGCGTATCCCGCGAGCTTGCTCGTATCCAGGACAATGCGTACCGTTCGCCTCTGCCCGCCTATGATATTGGTTTCTGAAACGTCATTGACTTGCTGGATGGTGTGCTCAAGTTCGGCGGCGATCTGGCGTAGCTGAAACGGATCGTACTTCGCGCCGGATCTCGCTCCCCAGAGTGTCAGGGCTAGGATGGGAACGTTGTCGATGGAGCGGACCTTAATGATGGGTTGCGAGACGCCCGGCGGGATACTGTCAAAGTTCGAATACAGTTTGTTGTATGTCTTGACGATTGCGTCTTCTTCCGTGGTGCCCACATAGAAGCGAACGATCACGATGCTCATGCCAGGATGAGAAATCGAATATAGGTACTCAACGCCGGGAATCTCACGCAGCAGTTTCTCCATGGGGATGCTGACGCGCTGCTCCACTTCCTGCGGGGAAGCTCCGGGCATCTGCACCATTACGTCCAGCATAGGCACAACGATCTGGGGCTCTTCTTCACGCGGGGTCAGCCAGATGGCCGCCGCACCCAGAAGCAGCGCGGCGGTAACGGCAAGCGGCGTCAACTTCGATTCAATGAAGGTGAGCGCGATCCGTCCGGCCATGCGAAGACCATTCATCAACGCGCCTCAATTCTCTTTCCTCCCAGATCGCGTCCGCCAGGATCAGAGACGACTTTTTCTCCTGCGTTGAGTCCAGACAGAATCTCAATGTCTGCCGCTCGCGCTTTGCCTAGCGTTACGTATCGAAGAGCGGCAACATTGTTGTCATCAACCGCATACACGCTTTGAAGCTGGCCGTGTTCCAGAACCGCGGTATGCGGAATAAAGATGGCTTTCCTTTGTCCACGCGCGAATTCGGCGTGGCCAAATTGCCCTGAGCGCAGGCTTGCGTTTGCGGGCAACTCCAGTTTGGCGACAAAGCTGCGGCTGGCGGGATCAGCGGCTGGAACTATCTGGACAACTTTGCCGGTCATCGGCGTTCCCTCATAAGCATCCAGCAAAACAGGAACAGACACTCCTAGTCGCACATACTTAAGATCGTTTTCATTGACGTTCACTTCCAGCCGGTAACGCCCCGCAGACTCAATGGTCAGCAGCGGCAGCCCGGGCGAAGCCAGCGCACCAGGATCGATCCGCCGCTCTGTAACCACACCGTCGAATGGCGCTCGAACGCGCGCGCGATCCAGCAGGATACGTGCCTGTTGCATTCCTGCGGCTGCCTGAGCACGGGCGGCAACTGCGGAATCGCGGCGGGCCCTCGCTGATTGCACGCGTGTTTTAATCTCATCAAACTCTTGCGGGCTGATCGACTTCTCTTCGTGCAGCTTGTTCAAACGTGCGAATGTGGACTGGGCCAGAGTAAGCTCGGATTCTGCAGCTGCCACTTCGTGATCGGCAGCGGTTAGAGCCGCTTGCGCCTGTTCCAGCCCTGCTCTCGGCTGTACATCCTCGATCGTAAGAAGTGTTTCGTCCTGCTTAACGCTATCGCCTTCTCGGACCTTGACCGACGTCACGCGTCCCATGATCTCTGCCGAAATCGGGGCAGTTCGTAGGGCACGCACAGTGCCAACAACTTCAAATAGGTCCTGTGTAGCCCTCTCCTGTACCTGCGTTAGGCTGAGGCCGCGGGCGATTTCAGGCGTTTTGGCTACAACCATGCGGTCAGAGCTGCATCCGGCAATTCCCAGGGGGACAGCCAGCAATGCGATCAGAAGTAGTTGTGCAGATTTCATGGCGTCACCACCGGCGATTGAGAATTGAGTGAGCCTGTCGCCAACTCCAGCGAGGCATAGTTGACAATGTAATGGTAGACGGCTTGCCAATAATTGGTGCGCGCATTGCGCGCCGCATCTTCAGCGCGAAGCACGTCTGTGATGGTGTTCATTCCAGCGCGATAGCGATTGGTCACGATTCGCAGGCCTTCCTCCGCCTGGGTAGTCGCTGTTTTTGTTACAGAGAGCATCTGCTGTGCGCTGTCGTAGTCGTAATAGGCGCGACGAACATCAAGGCGTATCCCGTCTTCTGCGCTCTGCTTCAGTGCCTGCATCCGCTCGACGTTGGCTCGCGCCCGGTCAACCGAAGCCGCTTTTTGGCCTCCGGAAAAAATATCGAATTGCAATTCCGCGCCAGCGGCCCAGTTGTTATTGCCATTGCTGAAAGGAGAAACGTTGTTTAACTCTGAAGTGGCGAACACATTGATGCGTGGCCCGTAGGAGCCTCGCGCCGCTTGCAGCCCGGCATCGCTCGCTCTCATGATTGCCGTGACTTCCTTTAAATCAGAGCGCTGTTTGAGCGCAAGAGCATCCAATTCGGTCAACGACACCGCAGGCAGAGCGCGTTCATCCAGTTCCGAAGTCAGTCGATAATTGTGATCGGCAACAACTCCCATCGCCAAGTCGAGCTCCGCGCCTGCCAAAGCCAGTGCATTGCGCGCGCGAACGAGGTCCTGCTGGCGGGATGCAACATCTACCTGGGCTACGAGGTAATCCGATTCGACCGTTGTGCCGGCTTCAAAGCGGGAATGGCTTTGGTCCGCAACCGCTTGTGCAGTGCCGGCGGCGTGTTCAGCAAGTTCCACCTGCCGCTTCGAGAACAGCACGCCGTAATATGACTGGATCACGCGATACAAAATCACCTGATCTGCCCTGGCCAGCCGATCTGCGGACGCAGTTTTCAGCTCCCGTGCTTTGCGCGCGTTGAAGGTGGTGGAGAACGAATCAAAAATGTTCCACTGGCCGCCGAAGCGGGTTGCGAAATTCCCAATCGGCTTTGGGTTGTTGAGTTGGTTCAGAGCAAAGTCCGCGGCTGTAAACCTTGACTGGCGCAGCCTGGTCCCGAATACGTACACGGGATCGTTGCTGCGTGTGGCTGCTTCAGAGAAAGTAATTCGCGGAAAATAGAAGGACTGCGCTTCTTTCACGTCAGCCTTGGCCGCGTGGGTTTCAGCCAGAGCAGCCTTGTGTTGTGGATTGCGTTCCAGTGCGATGGCAACTGCTTGCTGCAGTGACAGAGGCTCTTCCTGTTGAGCGACGGCTGCCACCATCAGTCCCAACAAAATCATCGCGGCAATGAAACTTTTCCTCATGAGTCTGTCTCGCGGTGCTCTGCTTCCCCTTCTATCTGCTGTGGCAACTGGCCCACCGTCGCAACACCGGGTCGGTATCCCCTTCCTTCTTGAAGGAGCCTGCCATATATCGAACCTGGCTTGCAAGCGGCCATTTGGAAGGGCTCCATTTTCTTGATCACGGTCCTTTGCAGGCGAAAAAAGGGAATGCGTCCTGCAACGCACTCCTCTTGTCCGTTAGCGGCATGTGCCGCGCGGCCAGCTCGGCACTCCTTTGTCGTCTCTTAGCGTCACGGTTTTGCCGTCGCTGGTAATCTGGCGGGCCACGAACATCTCCCGGCGTCTGGTATTTGTCTTGGCTCCCACAATTTGCACCTGGTCGCCTTTCTTTAATTCAAGCTTCTGATCGGCGAGGAACTTTGTTGGGCCAAGGGCGACCTCCGTGCTTCCTTTGTCGGTCTTCACCGTGAGGTGCGTTCCCGACTGACACATGGAATCGAGCGTCTGGACTTCTTCGATGGTCCCGGTAATAGTTGTTTCGGTACTCGGGTCATAACGAAACATGGGGCCTTGTCCCTTGCCTCGAGTTTGCGCCAGGGCAACAGTCGCCACCAGCGCCAGTAATAACAACAATGGCTTTCTTTTCATAACTACCTCCTTCATGAAACTGCGAAACAGCAACGTATGTTCTTGCGCCCTCCAGCCGTCCGTTATGCGATCAAATATCTCCTGGTGCACTACTTAACTTTCTCAGAGACGCTTTTTAAATGTTGTTCGTCCCCCGTGGCGGAGGGAGCATCTCCCCATTCCGCTAATTGCGCCCTGGTTTGCTGGACAGCGCTATGGCAGATCAATGCGCACATCTGGAAGACCACCGGATCGGCAATGCTGTAACAGACGTTGAGTCCTTCTCTCCTCCGGTTCACCAGACCTTCCTGACAAAGCGCCTTGAGGTGCTTGGAAATATTGGGCTGGCTAGCTTTCAGAAGATCGACAATCTCTCCGACTGGTTTTTCTCCGTCCTCCAGCGCCTGAAGAATCCGCAATCGCATCGGCTCTCCCAGCGCACGGAAGCGCTTTGCGAGCAGCTCGGTCATGGTGTCATTCAACATTTGCCACATCCGCATGCTCATATGACCATGCAGGCATCTTCAATTACATTCCGATTATCAGGAGATGGCTGTGACTGCCGTCACATGAGGAAACTGAATAAGGATCGTCAAGACATAAATGCAGCATTTCGTCACAAGAATGGAATCGAGACGGTGGATCGATCGCGCCGCGCGGCTCACGTCAGTTGTAAATGCGAATTTAAGCTAGAGACCGAAAAGTTCGCGGAGGCGTTTGGTCTGGGCGCGGCTCACGGGGATTTCAGTTTGCTTGCGATCGTCCATGCGGAGCTGGTATGAGCTCTTGAACCAGGGCACAACTTCTTTGATCCGGTTGATGTTGACCACGAAAGAACGATGCGCGCGCCAGAACGTATCAGGATCAAGCCCCTCAAGTAATTCTTCAAGGGTGCGGCAGTTGGACTGGCCTTCAAGGTTGGTGGCGACCACGCTGATGATGCCATCTTCAATGGAGGCGAAGCAGAGGTCTTTCTGGTCAACTAACAGGAGTCGTCCAGCGCTGCGGAGAAGCACCTTGGAATTTTGCGGACGCTGCGATTCAAGGAGCTTGACCAGCGTGTCCAGGCGTTGCTGGTCGGGGGGAACGCCCTGTAATTTCTTGCGAGCTTTCTCGACCGCTGCATTGACGCGTTTCTTATCGAAAGGTTTAAGAATGTAGTCAGCCGCATTGACTTCAAAGGCCTTAACTGCATACTGATCAAAGGCCGTGGCGAAGACAATTTGCGGAAGCGCCACTTTTTTATCGATTAACTTTTTCAGAACCCCGAATCCATCCAGACCCGGCATTTGCACGTCAAGAAAAAGTAAGTCTGGAGAAAACTCTTTGACCAGGTTCACGGCTTCAATCCCGTTGTGGCCTTGCGCCACCACCGTAACGTCGTCAATGGACTTAAGCAAATAACTCAACTCTTCCCGCGCGAGCTGTTCGTCATCAACGATTAAAACAGAAAGAGCCAAGATTTATTTCTCCACCTTTAAGTATAAAAGCTGCGGGCCCGCCGGCTCAACGATAACAGCATTGCGCGTAGGAGGCTGCTTGCGCAGGCCAGCTAGCTATTTCTTTCGACGATAAAGTCCGGGATCGACAGCAATGCGCGCTTGATCTCGGACAGCGGGAAGGTGCAGATCGCTTTGCGCGCCAGCTCAGCATGCCTGGCCGCAGCGTCGTACGCATAAGGGATAGACCCATATCGGTTCAGCATCTCCAGTATCTGCTCATGCTTTACGCTGACGAACGCGCGTTCTTCCAGCACCGTCTCCACAAGTTTACGTTCCTGCGCGGTGCAATGTTGCAGCGCATGGATCACCGCCATTGTGACCTTGCCTTCGCGCAGATCACTCGCCACCGGCTTGCCCAGCACTTCTTCTGACGCAGTCAAATCCAGCACGTCATCAACGATCTGAAATGCCAGCCCGAGATTGCGTCCATATTCGCCGAGGCCGCTTTCCTGCTCTTCCGTCGCGTTGCCAATCAGCGCTCCCAGCCGCGTGGACACGGAAAATAAACAAGCCGTCTTGCGGAAGATCAGATCAAAGTGCTCGTCCAGAGAGATGATCTTGCCCAGCTTTTCCATTTGCAGCAGCTCGCCTTCAACCATCTGCTGCGTCAGATCGATGAGCACATCCAGTACGCGAAAATTGCGCTCCTGCACTGCAATCTTAAAGGCCTGCATGTAGAGCCAGTCGCCGGCCAGGACGCACTTTGAATTTCCCCACTTGGTGTTGGCCGCCGGACGGCCGCGCCTCGTTTTGGCTTCATCAATAATGTCGTCATGCACCAGCGTCGCCGTGTGCAGCATCTCCACCACCGCGCCCAGCTTGATGGCGCTGGTTTCTTCATGGGGAAACAGCTTGGCTGAAAGCAACAGCAAGACCGGACGTATCCGCTTGCCTCCGCCGGCGCGCAGGTGCTCGCCGATATCGGTGATCGCACGCACGCTTGAAACCGTATCGCGGCCAAACTCGCGCTCAATCGCGGCCAGATCGTCGCGTAATAGTTCGAAAACTTCTTTGGCAGTGATTGTGGCCGGTGAACTCAAAGTGTCCTTTTTTAGTTTCTGTAGTTCGTAAACTGCATATCAATGCCAAAATCTTGGCCGCGCAGCAGCGCAATAATTTCCTGCAACGCATCGCGGTCCTTGCCGCTCACGCGCACCGTATCGCCCTGGATCGATGCCTGCACTTTCTTCTTTGAATCCTTGATCAGCTTCACGATCTCCCGCGCCTTCTCAATCGGGATTCCCTGCTGCATGGTGATCTTCTGCCGCACGCTTGAGCCCGCCGCTGGCTCGACCACGCCATAATTCAGCGCCTTGATGGGTACGCCGCGCTTCACCAGCTTGCTCTGCAAGATGTCGGTCACGGCCTTCAGCTTGTACTCATCGGCGGAAGAAAGCACCAGCGCTTCCTTGCCCTCAAGCTGAATGTCAGACTTTGAATCCTTCAGGTCAAACCGCGTGTGGATCTCCTTGAGCGCGTTCTGGATCGCGTTGGAGACCTCCTGCAAATCCACTTTGCTAACGATGTCGAATGAGTTTTCCGCTGCCATGTCTCTAATAGCTTACTAAGACTTGCGTTTCCGTGCACGTTTTTCGCGGCGGCCCGACCCACTGTAAAAGTTGCCAGTTCGCGCCGGACGCCAATCCATTTACGTTTGTTTGTAGCAGGTGATGCAACCCATGAGGCCGGAAAAGTAAATGAGGTTGGCCGGCAAACAGTTTTCGTTGTTGGTCGGCGGTCCGGAATGAGGAAAAAAATGGCCGGTACGTTCATTAGTCCAATTGATCATCCATCAGAAGAATATGAATGCCTGGATTGCTCGATTGTGACTACGCTCAACGAACATGGCAGATGTCCCCGATGCGGATCGAACGCGGTGATGCAGTTCATGGTGCTGGAAAAGTTGGCCGCTGGATCAATGTTGGGGAATCACGGTTCTGGGTGCCTAACGATCTGCCATACGAAGATGGCGCGCCGAGCGCAATTCTCATCGCAGAAAAGCCGCGGCATTCGCGGGTCAATGTAAGACGCAACGCGCCGGTTCTGGCGCTTGCAGTCGAGAAAAGATGCGCCTGAGCCGCGATTGAACAGTCTCCCGTCCCACCGACGAGACTGTATTGCGATGTTGTGGCATCATTGTTGACCGTGCCAGACTCCACAACGAGCGAACAGGCAGGCCTACGCAAGGAACTTGGTCTTGGCGATCTTGTGATGGCGCAGGTGCTGTGTGTGGTGGGCTCCACGTGGGTGGGCATCGCGGCAAAATTGGGGCGCGCTCACGTGGCCTTCTGGCTGGGCGCGATGGTCCTCTACTACGTCCCGCTGGCAGTAGTGGTCATCTACCTGAACCGGATGATGCCTCTGGAGGGCGGCCTCTACCAATGGGCAAAAGCCGGCTTCGGCGAAATGGCCGGATTTCTTACGGCGTGGAATCTATGGGTTTACGCGGTCATTGTCACCGGCGCCATCATCTTCGTTGTCCCCACAGATTTGGGCTACATTCTGGGCGCGGCCGGAGCGTGGATCCCCGCAAGCAAATTCGCAACGCTTGTGCTGACCGGCGGAGTAATGGCCGGGATCACTCTGGTTGCCATCCGCGGCCTGGACATTGGGAAATGGCTGCACAACGTGGGCAGCATCGGGGTGATGGCCGCATACGTGATTCTGCTGGGCCTGCCGCTGTGGGCGCTTCTGCGAGGCACCATCACGCACTATGAGCCGATACCGTGGCAGCCGCCTCGGCCATCATGGTTTGGCCTGGCGATTTTTGGCCAGATGACCGTGGGAGCGCTGAGCGGATTTGAATACGTGGCGATTCTGGCAGGAGAGTCGCGCAACGCGGCGCGCACCATTGGGCAGTCCGTGGTGATTTCAGCTCCCATCATCGCGCTGATGTTCATTCTGGGAACCAGTTCAGTGCTGACCTTTTTAGGATCACAGCCCATCAACGTGATTGGCCCCATTCCCCAGACCATGCGGAGCGCCTTTGGCGACGCGGGTTGGGCCGCGCCGCTGGCAATCTCACTGCTGATGATGCGCGCCGTGGCCAGCGCCAGCCTGATCTTTACCGGCCTCACGCGCCTCCCGATGACCGCCGGGTGGGACAACCTGGTGCCACGCTGGTTCGCGCGCCTTCATCCGAATCGACGGACCCCGGTCAATTCGATTCTCTTTGTGGCCGTGCTGGTCATGCTGCTTATCTTCTTCAGCATGCTGGGCGTGCGCGAGCAGGAAGCAAGCCAGCTTCTGGCCGGCTCATCCATTGCTCTTTACGCAATCGCCTACGTGGCATTGTTCGCGTTGCCGCTGCTGGGCCGCCACGCGCTGCGAAGCGCATTGCCAGCATGGGTAAAGGTATTGTCCCTTGTAGGATTGGCTTCCAGCCTGGTCTCGCTGGTAATCATGGTTTACCCGATCATCGACGTGGCTGATCCTGGGATGTACGCGGCGAAGATCTGCGCCGTGGTGGTGGTGAGCAATGTGCTGGGCGTGGCGATTTACAAAGCTGGAAAAAGACGAAGCCACAGACAAGAAGCGTCGCATGCGAGACAAGACATATGATTGCCGGTACTTCCCAAAGTGGAATTTCAGCTCACAAAAATTTCGTCCGGCAAGCCGCGTGAAAGAATTTTCTTGTTACGATTGCGGTCTCTCATTTTGAAGGGCCGCATCCGCCCACTTACTGAGCCAACGGTTTTGTGGCGTATGGCGGCAGAAAGGACTCATGACATGACAAACGATACAGATAATCGAGTACTGGGCAGGAAAGGCGCGAGAACGCTATCGGACCAGGAAATGCTCCAGGTGACTGGCGGAAGTGGAACGCTCAAAATTACACATCTTCCCAATGGCCTTGCTGATGTCCTAGCTGATTCTTAGTGACAATGCGCGCTTTTTGGCGAACGTAGGCTTGGATTA
This sequence comes from Acidobacteriaceae bacterium, assembly GCA_027307045.1. Classification (GTDB taxonomy): domain Bacteria; phylum Acidobacteriota; class Terriglobia; order Terriglobales; family Acidobacteriaceae; genus Angelobacter. Next base: position 13,057 of record DAHUXR010000054.1, on the reverse strand, counting down.
AAAAACATCCAGGCCTACGTTTTGCGTTCCTGCCGACGAAGATCAGGAAAGGCAAATCTTAACGCGGATGAACGCGGATTGAGGAGAAGATTGCCAAAATCGCCGAAATTTGAAACCAGAGATTTACCACTCATTTGCACCGATCAACACTGATCGGAAAAGGCAAAGTCAGCCGCGAATCAACGCAGATAATCGAGGAGCAGGCCCGACGTGTTTTGTCATTTGAGCGTGAATCGGGAGTAAGGTGCTTTCTCTGGCCCGCCCTGCTGCTCTGATTCAGCTAGAATGGTCAGCAATGGATGGGCTCCTCCACCGGTTGTCAGGTGTCGACCTGTATCGCGAGAACCCTGTGCTGCGGTATAGTCTGGCGCTGTTTTTTGTGTTGGCGGCGCTGGCCGCAAATTTTCTGCCCATTGTTGGGGAGCGGCTTCCTTTCTTCTTCTTTTTTGCAGCTGTGGCGCTCACGGCGCGGCTGTGCGGCTTTGGTCCGGCGGTTATGGCCACGGTGCTTTCCGGCATGCTGGCGAATTTCTTTTTTTTGCCGCCTTACTTTTCGTTTGGCTTTGGACCGAATGCGCTCGTCCAGGTTGTTCTTTTTGTGATGGTTTCACTGTTGATTACCAGCGTTGCGCTGCAGAAGTCGGCGGCGGAAATGGTCGCATTCAAGAGCCAGAGCCAGTTGGCGGAAACGCTCAGGACAATCACTGAAGGTTTTATTTCCTACAGCCCTGACTGGATCATTAACTATGTAAATCCCGCCGGGGCGCGGTTATGCGGTTCAACCGTGGCGGCAATGACTGGACGCAAATTGTGGGAACTCTTTCCGGAAAGCGTAGGTACTGAGCTGGAAGCTAATTTCAAGAAGGCGATGCGGGAGCGCGAGCCGGTGCACTTTGAGACGTTTTATCCGCGGCTGAACCGCTGGTACACGATCTCCGGCTATCCCGGATCGCTTGGCCTTACGGTGATTTTCCAGGACATCTCAGAGACCCGGCAAACCCGCGAGGCGCTGCGCACAACGGAGCGGCGGCTGCAGGTTGCGCAGGTTTCCGCCCGCCTGGGCTCGTGGGAGTGGAACATAAAGACCAACGAACTGTGGTGGGCTGACGGCATGTGGCTGGTGCATGGCCAGCCTGTCGGTCTGATGGCTCCGACCTTTGAACATGGAATGGCGTTCATTCATCAGGACGATCATGATCGAGTGCAACTTGCGATCCAGCAGGCCCTGGCGGGTAAAGGCGAATATGAAACCGAATATCGCACCACGTTCCCTGATGGCACAGTGCACTGGATTGGCGCCCGCGGCCGCGCCATCTTTGATCAGGCCGGCAAGCCGGAGCGGATGATTGGCGTGGCCATGGACATTACCGGCAACAAGCTGGCGGAAGATGCGTTGCGCAAATCAGAAAAACTGGCTGCCGCGGGACGGCTGGCCGCGACCATTGCGCACGAAATCAACAATCCGCTGGAAGCCGTTACCAACCTGCTCTACATCCTGCGCATGAACGACAAGTGGGACGACACTTCCCGCAACTACGTGACCCAGGCCGAGCATGAACTGGCGCGCATTGCGCATGTGACGCGGCAAACTCTTGGCTTTTATCGCGACACCACTTCACCTCACGTAATGGAGCTGCCGAAAATTGTGGAAGAAGTACTGTCGTTATATCTGCCGCGTATCCAGTCCAAGAACATCCGGCTCACCCGCGAGTACGATGAGACGGTAAAAGTCATGGGACTACCGGGCGAGATTCGCCAGGTGGTTTCCAATCTGGTTGCCAACGCCATTGACGCGCTGCCGCCCGCCGGCGCGTTGCGTATCCGCGTGCACCATTCCAGAGAGTTGAACAACTCACATCGGGCAGGCGGAAGAATTGTTATCGCCGATACCGGTAGCGGAATCACGCCGGAACATCGCAAGAAACTTTTTGAGCCGTTCTATACCACCAAGCAAGACGTAGGCACAGGGCTGGGGCTCTGGGTGTCACGCGAAATTGTGCAGAAGCACGGCGGCAACATCACTCTGCGCAGCAGCGTTGCTCCCGGCCGCAGCGGGACGGTGTTTTCCATTTTTCTGCCGGAATAAAAAATGTTTTCTGCCGGAATAAAAAATGCGCTGCAATGTTTTCCTTGTCTTGACGTTCCGTGATTCGAAAGTCGCGATGATCGGAGGATTTTATGTCACACCGCTTGTATTCCCTGATTCTTGCAATGGCCGCCGCCATTCTACTGGCGAGTTCAGTTCCCGCAGTCGCGCAAAAAGATCCGCCTGAACCCAAGACCATTGCTGATTCCATCAATTACATCTGGCACGGCATTGAACACGACTTTACCGCGCTGGCTGAAGCCATGCCGGAAGACAAATGGAGCTTTAAGCCGACGCAGGGCGAGTTCAAGGATGTCCGCACGTTTGGCGAGCAGGTAAAGCACGTGGCCTGCGGCAATGAAGCGTGGGCAAAAAAGATCCTGGGTGAAAAGCCTCCGGCCCGCTGCGACCTCGGCGGCGCAAATCCAGCCAAGTCCAAAGCCGAGATTCTGGCCTATTTAAAAGAGTCATTTCAAGCCATTGACAAGGTGATTGCGGAAACCAGTGACAAAAACCTTATGCAGGGCACTCCGGGACCATATTGGGGAGCAAACCGGCTTTCTTCATTGACCGCCACCGTCTGGCACATCTCCGATCATTACGGACAGCTCGTGATTTACCTGCGCATGAACGGTATTGTGCCTCCGGCCAGCAAATAACATGCGCTTCCATGATAAAAAGCGAAGCGTTATCTTCGCTTCTGGTGGCGCTTCACGCCGCTGCACAGCCTCTTCCATTCCTCTTTTTCTGTGCGACGCAGATTTGGGTCCACCTGCGCCGCAGCATGCCGCAATTCGCGCCGCAGTTTTAAATAGCTGCGCCAGCGCGCGTCGTCAATTTCACCGGACGCGAGCGCTTGCTTCACGGCACAAGCTGGTTCAGCAATGTGCGTGCAGTCGCGGAAGGCGCACGTCGCTGCGAGGGCTTCAATTTCCGGGAAAGCCTCATCCACTACGGAGCGTGGGCTTCCCTGCCGCAAATCTTGTGGCCACAATTGCAGTTCGCGAATTCCAGGATTGTCCAGAATCAATCCGCCATTGGACAGGAAGAATAGCTCCCGATGCGTCGTCGTATGGCGTCCACGACTGTCAGACTGGCGCGTCGGTTGCGTGGTCTGCGCCGCTTTTCCCAGCAGTTGATTTACGATCGTCGATTTACCTGCGCCCGACGATCCAACCAACGCTGCGGTTTCCCCTGCGGCGATCATCGGCAGCAACGTTTCCGCTGAATTCTTTTGGCCGCTGCGGCCTTCCAGCGCCGAAATCGCCAGCACCGGAACATCCGCAGCAATGGCATTCACTTCCGCAATGCGCGTCTGCAGATCAGCGCCCAGATCAGCCCGATGAAGATCGGAGTGATGAAGATCGGCCCCATAAAGATCGGCCTTGTTGAGCACGATAACCGGCTTTGCTCCGCTCTGCGCTGCTGCTATCAGATAGCGCTCCAGCCGACGCAAGTTATAGTCATGGTCCAGCCCGCAAACGATGAACAGGACGTCAATATTCGCGGCAATGACCTGCTCTTCCCCGGATGTTCCGCTGGCCTTGCGGGAAAACTTCGTCCGTCGCGGCAAAACATCTGTGATGATGGCCACATCCGTGGGCGAATACTGGCGAACGGCAACCCAGTCGCCCACAACTGGCAGATCAGCCGCTTCAGCGCGATACAACAGCGCCCCCGCTAGCTCGGCGTCGGCTTCGCCCGCAGCTGTCCAGAGTGAATAACTGTGCCTGTGTTGCGCCAGAACGCGCGCCGGTCTCAGCCTTTTTTCGCCGAAATCAGCAAAACTTTCTTCCCAAACCTTGTTCCACCCTGCTTGTTGCAGCATTCGGTACACTCCAATTCGGTTGCGGAAACCAGCGCGTTCCGCGCAAGGCGCAGACACACGTCCGGGAACCTGATTGTGAGGAGTTGCTACAGAAAGAACCGAATTAAAGGATGGCAGTCATAGGCGTTCAAGAAGAAGTGTATCGCACATCGGAAAAATTCGGCGACTTGATTTAAGACTGGCGTTAACATCATCTGGAGATTAGGTGGTGAATTTGGGAGTTGGGGATTTAAGGATGGAGTTATGGACCGGAGTAGCGTGTCTGGTCGCCGATCCGAAGTGTAAAGATTTCAGGCGATTCGGAGATCACGGAAAGGTGCCTACGTCAATATTGTTGCCTGGGCATCTTCTGAGGAACAGTTCGGACAGCGTGTCCAAAAAATCACCCCTGAACTTGACTGTATCCTGTTGGAACTAGAGCATATTCAACTGCTGAATGAACGCATGGAACAACCAGACTATCCGGAAGACTTGATCGACATGCGTAGTACCGCAGAACGGCAACCGGCAGACGTCGTGTTCGGCACGTTCCATACCTGGGACCAGAGTGACATCACATGAGCGACAAAGGGTTTCTAAGACAAGACCTTTGCGCAGCTTCTAAGGTCTATTCCTGACCCCGATCTATGTCGCGACTGCATTTTGTGCGGCCGGCAGAAACCGGGAAAACAGTGGAAAAATAAGCCTTCCCGCTTGTTACCTCGGTACTCTTGTTGGATTGTCGGGTCCCTGCGATGATCACAGTGCATCAAGAATCTGGCTGGTGGTTTCGGGGGAAAGCACCCGGTCAGATTAGGGCTCTTAAACAGGCCTCGGCTTAAACCGAGGCCTGTAGTTTTTTTAGTGTATTTCTCAGGCAGCCTGCCGGACATTCGGAGCAAGCTCGCCAACATTCCAGCTTACATATTTCCTTCATCCGCCGACGGCCCATAAATTGAGGGAACAGGAATGTCATTCAGCCGCAGGTAAACGCCCAGCTGTGCGCGATGGTGAATGTTGTGGTTCAGCAAAAAGCTGCGCACCACCGCCACGCGAGGCAGCGTAAGCACTGTGTGGCTTCCTGCCGTCAGCATCCAGGGTTTCATGAAGTGAGCGTCAGTGGAATCTGCAATTGCCTTGCGCGCGACGGCCGTACTCTTGTCAAAGGACGTCAGCACTTCAGCCCGCGTTTTAAATTCTGGGTTGGGCGGCGCTGTGCTCACATCAAAACTGTCTTGGCCAAAAATCGCTTCGGCCCAGTGATTCATCGTCGCCAGGTGCGTCGCCAGTGCGCCCATCGTCATGGACTTGGTATGTGGCTTAAAGCTGAATTTGTCTTCCGGAACGCGCTCCAGTGACTTGCGCGTGTTGGCCATTTCCTGGTCGAACTCCGGCAGAATTGCCTGACCGATGTTTCTGCTCTCTTGCTGGAATGTCTGTGGCTGTGCAGCCATGGTGCCTCCTTGAATAATAATCGTTGATCAGATGATTGTACTCATGCCGTGGGAGCAAAAATTATTATTCTCCCGCACATTTTTTTGGGCCGATGAATTGCGGCCACTCACGCGCGATACCGGTCGCAGAAGCAGTGCACTTCGCCCCTGATGCTCCCGGCGGCCATTTTTGATACTGTTATTGCTTCAGCGGAGGTTTTATTTATGTCCACGGCCGCTCACACCAGCAAATCGCCACGCCAGCTTTATAACATCGCCAAAACGCTCGGCGTATGGGACCCCGCAAAAATCGACCTGACTGAAGACAAAGCTCACTGGCAGATGCTGAATCCTGATCAGCGCGAGCAGCTCATCAAAACCTGCGCCCTCTTTTATGAAGGCGAAGTCAGCGTCTCAGACACGCTGGCCTGGTTCATGCTGGCCATGCCGGATCTTGACCGGCGCATGTTTCTTTCCACCCAGATTTTTGAAGAAGTAAAACACGCTGAGTTTTTCGAACGCTATTTTCAGGAAGTTTGCGGCAAGGTGGATACGTCGGCTTATCTCGTCCCGGAATACAAAGGCGTCCTGCTGGACGAACTCCGCCAGCGCGGCGAAGCCATTGGCCAGGCGCTCACCAGCGGCAAAGGTGATCTACCGTTGGCGCTCACCTTGTTTGCCTGCCACTACATGGCCGTTGTGGAAGGCACCATGGCGCTCACCGGATATGAATTTTTTGAAGACCTGCTGGCCAAGACTGGCATGTTCCCTCGCCTGTTGGAAGGAATCAAGCTGATCCGTTCCGACGAAGGCCGCCATCTGGTCCATGGCATGGATTTTCTGCGGGAGCAGTTGGTCAAATATCCAGAACACGTGGGCCCGGTACGTGAATTATTCAATACGCAGGCCGCAAATATTCCTCGACGGACGGATTTTGTCTTTACACCTAACCCACTGGGCCTCGATCGGGAACGCATCCAGCAGATCTCTTATGCGAACCATAACCAGCGTATGCGTGAGGCAGGGTTGGAGTAGCTTTTTTCTGCATCCCGATTCCCGCGAAAGCGGGAGAGGGGATCCCTATGGCCCACACGGGACGATCATAGCCAACGTTGATGTACGGGAACCGAGGCGAGCAGATCGCAATTAGGTTCCTGAGCGTTTCAGCTTTAAATACTCGAAAAGCGTGGGAGCATTGTCATATAGTTTGACTCCCATGATGAAGTGAAGAATCAAGCCACACAGGATGAGTGGTATGAAAAGCCATGAGGACATCTGTAGCCGGTCGATTCGCTGTTTTTCGGCGGGTGTGACGTAGACAGTTTTTCCATGATTTAAAAGCGGCTCAGTTTGAGTGGCCGTCGGCAGAGGCGAGCCGTTCTTGAAAGAAGCTCCAAAAGTGTAAAACGACAGGACTCCTGCGATCCACAGCAGCAGAAAAGCTCCTAAGTAAACGCCGCGAGCTATTTTTTTCCAACCCGCTTCAACAATCTTCGGCTTCGGGAGTTCGGAAAAGCGGGGAATCTGCTGACCGTATTGATCGATAACCGTGCAGTGGAGAAGAAAATCGGCTTCTGTTCCCGATACTACCTTGAGCGAACTCAGAATGCCGAACGTTCCGATGCCTGCGGCGCCAAGATACCAAGGCAAGACTTGAGAACTAACAGGAAAAAGCGGTGTAGCACTGAACAGGAAGAAAGCTATGAGAATGGCGGTCCCGATTGCGCTGAGAAGATCCCTCCCATTAGCTCCAGGCCACTGCCAGCCAAGGCTCGCGCGATACCTGAGTGAAATCGACACAAGAACTGCAACAAGCACAGTGGTAATGCATATCTCTTGCTGTAGCGAGAGCACTCCGCCGGCGATCATCATAACCATCATGGAACCGTGATAGACAAACATCAGCCGGAAGTCCACTGACATGCTCTTCCAGTCCTGCTGATTACGTCGTTGGGAATTGTAGGACATTGATCGTTGAACCGGGTTAACTCATGGAAACAGCCGAGCCGACCAGGAGGCGGGCTAATAATAGCAGAGAGAATTGCGATCTTGCTCTTCACCGCTTTGGCGAGCCCTGAGGCGAAGGAAAGCATTCATCCCCTATTTCTGATGATTGTTTATGCGAGACCCTTTGGTTTTAAGAACCAAGTACCAAATACTAAGTACCCGCTTCCCTCAACTCACGCTCAACACTCGCATGCTGGGCTGCTGCACTGCCGATGCCGACTTGCTCAGCTTTGCGGTAATGGTGCAGTTGCGGCCTTTGGCTTTTGCCTTGTAGAGCGCCTGGTCGGCCATGCGGAGCACTTCTGCCGGAGCAAGCTTGTCTCCGTTCGTCGCGGCCAGACCGATGCTCACCGTCACATTGGTTTGTTTCTTGGCACCGCGACCTATGCCGCTCTTCCCTTTTCTGCGCCGGTCCGCGCCGCGCACGGTGAACACGGATTGCTCAATCACCCGCCGCATCCGGTCGAGATAGACAAACACTTCTTCTGAAGACTTGTTCGGGAACACGATCGCGAATTCTTCTCCACCATAGCGATAAGCTTTTCCGCCGCCGGTAATGTGCGATAGTCTCGATGCCACAAGTCTCAGCGCCTGGTCGCCCGGCTCATGCCCGTAGCTGTCATTGAATTTTTTAAAGTGGTCAACGTCCAGCATGGCAATAGAGTATGTATCGCCTAGTTTGAGCAGCGCCTCATTCAATGACCTGCGGCTCGGAAGCTGAGTTAGTTCATCCAGATACGCCATTGCGTATGACGTCTCGATCAATGCAACAATCAGCGCCAGCCCACCGGCAGCAAAATAAACTCCGTCAAGATGACTACTGCCCGCCGCGCGTAGCGCGATGAAGGCCGCAACCACGCTCCACAGCAAACTGCTTTCCACCGCTTTATAACGACGCAGCAGCAGGACCGTCATCACGGCCATCGCCAGGATAAACGCCAGCAGTGCCGGCTGTGACAATCGGCTCCACTCCGAAAATATCAATGGAATAAAAGCGCGCCTTAGCTGCGCGGCAATATGTGCCACGGCAGGCATGCACAGGATGGCGACGCTCATCACCTGCAAAGTCACCATCGCCAGGCGACGGCGGCCGGCGGGTGAGATGATTCCGCGCTCACGCAGGAACGCCAGCACCAGCAGGTTCAGCGGAAGCAGAATAGCTATTGCGTTAGCTACGATCGTGGCGGAATCCACTGACAGACGCGGCATCACCCAGCCAAACGCACCTTGCGCCAGGGCCAGGACCAGCAGGGCAAAAAACAGCCGGCTGCGCCGGAAGAATGCGCTGACAGCCAGCCCGATACCGAAGACCGTTACGGGAAAAAACTTGACCAGCGGCGATTGCGGATCGGCCAGAACGCCTACGCGGATCAGTAGCGCGGAAAAAACCAGAAGAAGGCTTCCCGGCAGCGTCAGCCGGTACAAAATGGTGAATATTTTTCGATTGACCTTGATCACTGCGCCGCGCTCCCGGTTTGCAGATTGAAGGGGGTGCCAATGTAAAGCCAGACTTACGCCAAAGCCATTTGATTGCAATCGTTTACGCGCAAATACATCTACGGCTGAAAGAAAAACTATATAGAGAGCGCCATACTCCATAACAGATGCCAACAGTGCCATGGCCTTTTTCTATAGGCCTTAAACTCTTGGGTAACTTGCTCCGGCTCCAAAACGGATTTACGCCCGGCGCCGAGCACCAGAGCAGATACGTGCGAAAACAACTTCTGCCATGTAGAATTCCCGCTGAGAATTTCAAAGCAATTTTTGCGGAATGAGTTCTGCACTACTACTGCCAAGCCTTGCCAGGAGATGTTGCGCGGGCAGGCAGTATGACCGAAATTTTCCTGAGGTGAAAGTCGCATGAAATACGCAGCGGAGTTGTTTGGCACATTTGTTCTAGTCTTCGCCGGGTTGACTACAGCCGTGATCGCTGGCGGAAAAGTTGGCAACGTGGGCGTTGCCATGGCGTTTGGACTTGCTCTGCTGGCTATGGCATTTGCCGTGGGTCCAATTTCCGGCTGCCATATCAATCCCGCCGTCACCATGGGGATGTTGGTGAGCCGCCGCATGGGGATGAAAGAAGCGGCCGGCTACTGGGTGGCCCAGTGCATCGGCGCGATTATCGCCTCCGCCATAGTGCTGTTTATAGCAAGCGGTGCGCCGGGTGGCTCCATCGCTTCACTGGCTGGCGCCGCTAATGGCTTCGGCGAGCACTCTCCCGGTAATTACTCCATGGCCGCCGCATTCGTGGCGGAAATGTTTCTTACCTCTCTGCTCGTATTTACAGTGCTTGGCGCCACCGATGATCGAGCGCCCGCGGGCTTTGCCGCAATCCCTATCGGCTTGATCCTGACCACGATTATTCTGGCCGGAATCCCCATCACCAATGGATCGTTTAATCCTGCCCGGAGCATTGGGCCTGCGGTGCTGGTGCGCGGCTGGGCCATAGAGCAGCTTTGGCTGTTTATTGTGGCGCCGATGTGCGGCGGCGTGATCGCAGCCTTCCTTTACATGACAATCCGCGTGCCCGGCCCGCTCATCTCCGCCAAGCAGGCGGAGCAGGCTTTGCCCAGCCATCGAGCTGAACGTCGCCAGAACAGCAAATAAAATGGCACGCGCGGAGTTGTGTTCCGCTTCGCATTCAGATCTGTAGCGGTTTGGAGCGCAGCGATGCTCTCAAAGCCACCCACGTGGCGAGGCTGACTTGCGCGCCGAGCTTGAGGCGATCTGGCGGCGTCTGGGCCGCCAGCCGAAATCCTGAGCGAAGCGCAGCGGAGTCGAAGGACCTGTTGCTTGAAACTCTCAAGCGGGTTCGGAACGAAGCGACAGAACAAACGACAAAAAGGCGGCCGAAGCCGCCTTTTATGAGAAAACCGGTTGGGACTAGAGAGCGCGAACGTTCTCTGCCTGCCAGCCTTTCTTTCCTTTTGTCACAGTGAATTCAACCGCCTGGCCATCTTGCAGGCTGCGGTATCCGTCAGACTGGATAGCGGAAAAGTGCACGAAAACATCTTCCCCGTTTTGGCGTGAGATAAAACCAAATCCTTTTGCGGCGTTGAACCACTTAACTGTTCCTTGTTCCATTTTGCTTTTTTCCTAATTTATTGATTTTTTTTGACGCTGGAAAGATTTATCGATTTTCGGCAGGTAGCAGAGGCTCTTGCAGAAGATCCAACAATTCTATTTCTAACGCGAGTTCTAAGGTATCATACCGTGCAGCAATTTGCATCACCTTAGTTTCAGCGCTCGCAATACCGTTTTTCCCGCTGATTATAAAGGACTAAGGCCTGTTAAACCGGGCGTTAAGCGTTTTCCGCCAGTTTGCGATTTTGCTGGCTAGTTAGAGACACAAGCGTACAATTCTTGCAAAGGACCCAACTTTGCGAGAGCTGCCGCCTACTCCGGTTACCGGGCCAACCTTGGTGTATAAACGCGCCAAGAGCGGCAGCGCCAGCTTTTTCTGCTCGCGTTGCGGCCTGGATTTCGCCACCACAGATCCCCTGGAAGCCTTTCAGGACTTCGCCCAGCATCAACATGAATGCGCTTCCGCGCCCAAGCGACCGCGCAAGACACGGGCTGTAAGTTAATTAATCATTTGTACGATGCGAATCTTTCGTTGGATTTCATTGTTCCTGGCTTTCGCGATCATCCTTGCCGCGATTACTCCTATTTTCGTCGATCGGAGCGCACATGCCCGTGCGGTCGCCGCATACGCAAAGGATCCCAGCCCAGAAAACCAAAGAGCGCTGGACCGCCAGCAGCAGATCAGCCACAAGATCCGAGAACGAGAGGCACTGCTGGTTTTCAGCTCTCTGCTTGCGGCTATGATCTTCTGCGAATGGGCGTATCGGGCGAGCCTCAGGTCGGGTTCGCGCAGCCGGATGACCCTCTGAATCGCACAGGGCTTCAATTTCATCTAATGTTTCGAAGAGTCTCTGCCATCTGCTAAGGTAGAGACAGGTCTTAAGGGACAACGATCTTTGACAACAGGACTGGCCACAGTCCTTTCCGTAACAAAATGGGGGCGTCACGGCTTCGACGGAAATGCTTGCGGCCAAGAGGCATACCGGGGCGCATTCCCCCGTAAGTGGTGCAAAAACAATAATTGCCAACTCTAACCAGTTTGCATACGCAGCTTAATTAAATAAGTTGCCGCTCTACACGGCTTTGTCTACGGGCTGTGCAAGGGCGTCACACAGTGGGCTGGTTCTTCAGGCTAAGCCAGGGCGGAAGGACGAGACATACGGGCTAGCGTTTTGCGTTTCTTGTCCGTTCTAAGCGCACAACGCGAATCTGGCGGGGTAATTCCCGTCGGGTGAACTGGACTAAGTATGTAGGCTCTTGACCAGTGACATTTTCGGACGTGGGTTCAACTCCCACCGCCTCCACCATATTTTTCAGCAATTAGCAGTTAGCCTTTGGCAATTAGCCTTTATATCGAAGGGTTCCTGCTCTCTGCCCCACGCCGCCAGCGTGAGCCAACCTATCCTCGCTCCCTCTGCTCCCTCCGTTCCTCCGTGTTTCAAAAGGTTCGGTTTTCAATCTCCACTCTAGGCGATTTTGGCAGTCCCGCTATTCTTCGTTCTGGTACTCTTCCGGCACATCGTCTTCAGGAAATTGCGTGGTCCGCACTTCGCCCTGGTCGGCATCACGTGCGTTCTCCACGCCGCTGACGGCTTCGGCTTCCATGTACTGGCCTTCTTCCATCAATTCTTCCACGCTTTCAGAATCGTCATAGCTTCTGCGGGAAAGCCCCTGCGTATCGCCGGATTGGCCACCCGATGCCGCGCCCAGACCGCGCAGCCCGCTGGGAGTCACCGGATTAATGACATCCGCACGTCGACGCGTGGCTTTCTTCTGCGCCGGTCTCTTTTTTGCTGATGATTTCTTCTTTACAGCCGGCTTCTTTTTTACGGCAGGTTTTTTCGGCACAGCTTTTCGTATCGTCTTTTTCCTGACGGAAGCTGCTTTCCTCGCTGATGACTTTTTCAGGGTTGGCTTTTTCTTGCCGATACTTTTCTTTTTGCGCGATGTCTTTTTTCTGGCCATGAAGAAAGTCTAACTCCACGGCAGGAAACAATCAGAAAAATGTTTGCATATAGCCAAGCGGCAGTCCTTCCCTCTATCATCGACAATAGCGTCGCTTGACCTCCCTTTTGATAGACTTGCCCTCGCGTAAACCTAGAGTTCCGTAGGCAACTTGCGGTTTCCCACCGATCGTCCCCATTTGTCTATGCGTGTTCCACAGGAGCGGCAAGTCCACCCACCCCACAAAAACTCTCGCAAGGTCTTCGGCATCCGGCTGCCGGGGGCTGATGTCTCGCAGTGGGGACAATGAACCGCTTTAACGTTGATGCCCATCTATTCCTAACACTGGTGCCATAGAGCACCAGTATCACGCCGGCGAAGACTAACAGACCAAGGACCGCGACGCGGGAAAACAAGCCAAGAGTCGTCAAAACATCTTCCTCCTCCGGATCACTCCGGCGTACTCAAACCGTACAACATACGCAGTGCCTTGGGGCATATTGTCTGGTGTACTAGTTAAGCGCTGGTCTCCACGATCACCGCCAGCCTCATGGGGCCATGCGCGCCCTGGACCAGGATCTTCTCGATGTCGGCGGTGCGGCTGGACCCGCTGATCACGCAGGCATAAGAATTCTTTTCTAACCGACCGTCCTCAGTCGCGTTGCGCAGCGCGGTTACGAGGTCAGGGACCAGTTG
>DAHUXR010000053.1 GCA_027307045.1 Acidobacteriaceae bacterium | reverse complement strand
CAATAAAACACTTATGGGGGGTGGGGGCGCGGGCTGAAGGTCACAGGCAGAGGGGTGCAAAGTGGGCTTCGCCAATTTTGATCCTTCATTCGCGGCAAGGACGGCCGCTCTTTCAGGATGACAGGTTGAGGCGCGGCGAATTTCCACCCCACCAAGCCAACAGCGGGCTTGTCGGGGGCCCCGGGTTTGCGCCGCGCGGCTTCGGGTGATCGCCGTGATCGGGAAATTGGGAAAACCACCCACAAAGGGCACGAAGGCCGATGGCAATCCGCGCCAATCCGCAGTAGGGGCTCGTTTGCGATCTCCCTAATTGATCGCGAATCGAGGGTGATCCGTGGCCAATGGATAACAATATGACTGTGATTCCACCGATGTCCGGGGTCTTTTGGTAATTTGTCATCCCTAAAGCCTCAGTGATAACATCGCTAGCTTGTGGAGGTCGTCTGATGTCGGATAGAGATAACAGCAACAGTCTATTGTGGTTCCTTGCAGGACTCGGTTTTGGCGCGCTGATGGGCGTGCTTTACGCTCCCCGCTCTGGTCGCGAAACCCGCGATGCCCTTAAGAACACCGCGCAGGAAGGCGGCGAATACATCAAGACCCGTGGCCGTGAAGCCAAGGAAACGGTAAGCCAGTGGGTGGACCGCGGCAAGGACGCCGTCGGTCAGCAGAAGGAGAAAATCAGCGCCGCCATTGATGCCACTCGACAAGCCTATCGTGAAGCCTCAGAAGGCAAGAAAGGCTCTTAAGGGAGCTCGATTCTCTAGTGGATAATCACATCATCACAGTCTTTGTGGTCGTTGCGGCGGTTGCCATTGTGGTGCAAATGGGCGTTCTGCTTGCTTTGTACGCGGCGCTGCGGCGGACCTCAGAGCGCATGGAAGGCATTGCCGGACGCCTGGAACAGCAGGCCACTCCGGTGCTGGCCACTGCCGCCGCGATCCTTGACGACGCCAAGCCGAAAGTTGCCGAAATTACCACCAACCTGGCCGAGACATCCGCATCCCTGCGCACTCACGCGGGCCAGATTGGCAATGCCGCCAGTGAAATCGCGGAACGTGCACGCATGCAGGCGGCCCGTCTCGACGAGTTCGTCATCAGCGCTGCGCACAAAGTTGAAGCCACCACTGAACTTCTGCAAGACAAGGTTCTCTCGCCCATGCGACGCGTCCGCTCCATTGTGACTGCTCTCAACGCAGGGCTAAGCTTCTTCAAGTCCAACCGCCCACGTCACAGGAAGAGCTCCGGCGAAGTTGAAGACGAAGAGATGTTTATTTGATTTTTCCCCGTCCCGAGCGAAGCGAGGGATCCCTATTCCCTAAAAGATTGCTTGTCTAGAAAACGCCCGGTACACTTCCCACTGTGACTAGTTCGACTATGCAATTGATTATTTCCGCCCTCACATTACTTGGCATCGGTGGCGTTATTGGAGGCTATTTCAGCTACGTATTTGCCAAACGGAAGGAGCTGTAGTTCAAGATTCTGGAGCTGAAAGAAAAGCGTTACCGATCCTGCATTTTGTTTATGGATGCGTATTTCCGCCCTGAAAATACCAAGTATCTGTCCAGTAGACACCCCGATATTAGTGGCGCGTCCGATATGGCTGCATACTTGACGATGGAATATCAAGAGATGTTGATTTATGCACCAAAGCGCGTTGTTCAATCTGTCAAAGAGTTCATCGATTCTCCTTCAGATGATCTTTATCTTCATAGCATATTGCAAATGCGAAGCGATCTCTCCACAAAACAAGCTGATCTTACATTGGCCGAAGTGAGACTGAAGAGATCTAAGACTAATCGTCATACGGCGCGTTAGCTTGCGCAAATCCTAATCGTGAATCAGCGCCCATCTGCATAAATCTGCGGCGAATTACCTGCCAAACCTAACACTCACATGCCCGCCTGGAGGGATCCTAGATCCCGCAGGGGAGGATTGCTCTTGTCCTACACCGCTGCCGCTTATCTCAAGCTCGATCCCTGCCGATTCGGCTTCTTCCAGCGCTACACGCAATGACTTGCCGTGAAAATCGGGGACCAGCACTCCGCCGGCAACATCGAGCACAACAGTCCCGCGCGGCTGCTCCGGAGACTTGAAACTTGCAGGCTGAACTGTCGCAGCGGGTGCGATCGTGGTGGATGAAGCAGCAGCCGGTCCTGATGAAGGCTTGCTTGTCGCCGCAACCGTCCGCAGCTTTGGATCTTGTTGCACAGTCGACGGAAGCGGCGGGGTCTGCACTTGTGGCGTAGCCGGCGCGGATGGCGCATCGACGTTCTCTGGCGCGCTGGCAATGTAATCCGGCGCGGCCTCGGCTGTGTCATCTTCTTTGGTGTGTGCCCGCAGCCACATCCGTTTGGGATCTTGCAGCTCTACATCGTGCGGCACGTTCATATAGGCCAGCACCTGTTGCGCAATGCGCGCAAAGACCGGAGCAGCAGCTTCGCCGCCGCCATCGCGGGGATATCCGCCCGCTGGGGAATCCAGTACCACCAGCACAGTTACGGCAGGACTATTCACCGGCGCAAATCCCGCAAACGATGCTATGTGCTGGCGATGGGAGTACTTGCCGCTGGCGTCAATCTTCTGCGCCGTCCCCGTTTTTCCGGCGGAACTGTAACCATCCAGAATTGCTTTTTTCCCCGTTCCCCGCAGCACCACGCCTTCCATCATGTGCTTCATCTGCGCCGCCGTCAGCGGAGAGATCACGCGCCTTCCCATCGGCGGATGAAACGCAATCAGCTGCGGCGTGCTTCGAGGCGCCGTGGTCCCGGCAACAATTCGCGGAGCAACATACAGCCCATCATTCGCAATAGTTGAAACCATGGACGCGAGCTGAACCGGCGACACCCCAATCTCCTGCCCCATGGAAATCGCGCCAATGCTTACCTTCGACCAGCGGCTGACTGGCTTCGTAATGCCCCTGGTCTCGCCCGGCAGTTCAATGCGCGTCTGCGCGCCAAAGCCAAACGCGCGTATGTAACGATCAAAACGTTCTTCGCCCAACCGCAACGCAATCTTGATGGCCCCCACATCGCTGGAGTGTTCAAGAATCTGCGTGACCGTGAGCCCCGCATAAGCGTGGTGATCGTGAATGCGCAAGCCATTCAACACAATGGATCCCATCTGGCAGTCAACCACCTCGTCGGGATTCGTGATCTTCTCTTCCAGCGCTGCGGCCAGCGTCACAAGCTTGAACGTTGATCCGGGCTCATAAACATCGCTCACGGAGCGGTTCTGGAGCGCCTGCGGATTCACCTTATTAAAGATATTGGGATTGAATGTCGGCCAGTTCGCCAGCGCCAGCACTTCGCCGGTATGCGGGTTCTGCACGATGACTGTCCCCGCCTCGGCTTGCGTATCTGCAATCGCCCGCGTCAGCTCCCGCTCCACGATGTACTGAATTTTTTCATCGATGGTGAGCACCACGTTCTCGCCGGGATCAGGCTGCTTTTCCACACGGCCAAGCCAGCGGCGCTTATTGTCCATGGTGATCAGCATCTTGCCCGGCTTGCCGGTCAGCTTGGATTGAAATTCGCGTTCCACGCCGCCAAGCCCGTCATCATCCAGTCCTACATAGCCAAGCACCTGGGCAGCAAGTTCTCCCTTGGGATAAAAACGCTTCGATTCTTTCTGGAAATAAATACCTTTCAGGTTTAGTGCGCGTACCCTCGCGCTTGTAGCGTTATCAATCTTGCGGGCAACCCAGGCAAAAGCATGCGACGCGCGCATGCGGCCCTCAATTTCACTTGCATCGGCCTTAAGCACACGCGCGAGTACCTGTGCTGTGGAATGGACATCCGGAACTTCCGATGGCACGGCAAACACTGAATCCACATTGACCGTCATCGCCAGCTCATTGCCGCGGCGATCATAAATATTGCCGCGCACCGGCGAGACTTCAATGCTGCGCTGCTGCTGCTTGGCCGCGCGTTGCGTGTAATCGCCGTAATTGACGATCTGCAGCCAGACCAGCCGTCCGCAAATAACTAGAAACCAAAATAAAAGGAAGCCGAGAAGGACATACAAGCGCTTATTGGCGATTTGATTGGTCTGGGCCATTTTCATTTATCGAAGCGGGCGAAGCCGGCTTGCGCGCCGAGCACTGTGTTTCAGCTGAATAACGAATCTGAGGTCAAGCCGCGCTCCCAGGCGGTCTGGAGCGAAGCAATAAAATAGTTAGGCAGCGAGCCCGACTTGCGCGGCGAGCCGCCTGTCTCAGGTACAGAAAAACTCGGCCCGACAATGAACGTCGAGCGGTTTGGAGCGAAGCGATATACAAAAGGGCGATGCCGACTTGCGCGCTGAGCCCGTCGCTACGGGCGCTGACAAATGTGAAGTTGGCGATTCTCATGAGCGGTTTGGAGCGAAGCGACATAAAGATTAGACAAAAAAATGACAACCCCGGCAGGTTTTCCGGAGTCGCCATCAAGCACCGGAAACTCCGGAGCAAGGTCCACCAACCAAAACTTATGCTGCAGCCGGATTACTGTGCCGTAATCACAGCCACGGTCGTTGCCTGCGCCATGATGGGAGCGCCCACGTCTTCTGGATTCAGGCGGATCACCTGCCCCGGCTGCGTGGATTCAAGTCCCATCTTGCGTGCCAGCGCATCGATTCTGCCCGGATCGCGCAAAGAAGCTGCTTCCAGCGTGAGCGTGCGATTCACTTCCACCAGGCGATCGCGCTCCGCCTTTTGCGCTTCAATGCGGTAGCCGTATTCAATGGAGCTGAAGTGCTGCCACGCATAAAACATCATGACCATGAACAGCGCGGCCACGGCGGCTGAAAAGATCCTGATCTCGCGCCGGCGCTGCGGATCGCTCACCTTGACCAGCCGGGAATTATCGATTGTCTTCTGAAAGTAAAATTCCGGCGTGATCCCGGCGACGCTACGGCGCACTGCTGCGCGTGAGTCTACCGGCGTGATCATTCCCGTAATCTGCATTGCCGTCGCGGCCATTTACGCTACCTCAACCATTTCCTGGCGCCATTCAAAACGGCGCAGCGGATATTGACGCTCCAGCGCCGAAGCCTGAATCTTTTCCTGTTCGCGGGCGTGGTCTTCCGCACGCACCACACTGTTGATCAGTTCTTCAATCGTTGTTCCTTGAAACATCGTTTTGTCCTCTGCTTTTCTCGAGGGATCTTTTATTCCGGGGCGGCGCCGTTAAGAGGAAGTAATTCGCCCAAGTACAAAAAGGAAGGCAGCGTCTCCCCGGAAACTTTTTGCTTCGCCTGCCTACCACGGCCAGACAAAGCCAAACTTATTTACGTTCCGCGGCCCGCATTTTTGCGCTGCGTGACCGTGGATTGCGATCGATCTCTTCTTTCGTCGCCGTGAGCGGCTTCTTTGTCAAAACCTCAAAGATGCCCGCTTTGGCGCCGTCCCGCAACGCGTCTTTCACGATGCGGTCTTCCAGGGAGTGGAAACTGATCACCACCAGCCTGCCTCCCTTCTTCAGGACGTCCGGCGCCGCGTCCATCAGCGCCTGCAAGTCCTCCAGTTCGCGGTTTACGAAGATTCGGATTGCCTGAAAAGTCGTGGTCGCTGGATGAATCCTTTGATGAGCCCCGGTATTCATTGACCGGAGCGCAGCCGATATTACTTGTGCCAGATGAGCGGTACTTCTTATCGGCCGCGCCCGGACAATGGCTCTGGCGATTCTCCGCGACCTCCTTTCCTCACCGAATTCGTAAATCACATTTGCGAGGTCTTCTTCGCGCATGCGATTTACCACTTGATCGGCGGTGCGCTCTCCCTGCGGGTCCATTCGCATGTCGAGCGGCCCTTCCGCCTGAAAACTAAATCCGCGCGCTGCATCGCCGAACTGCAGTGAACTTACGCCCAGGTCCGCCAGCAGTCCGTCGGCGGTGGCCGGCGGAACATGCTGGGGGATCTCGGCGTAAGAGCTGTGCAGCAGGGTAATCTTCGGACGGTTATCACCTCCGACCCGTGAAAGCCTCTGCTGCGCCAGTTCGATCGCGTGGGTGTCTTTATCGAAGCCAATCAAACGACCCTGTGGGCCTAGGCGACTTGCGATTTCTAAACTGTGCCCGCCCAACCCCAGGGTCGCGTCGATATAGGTCCCGCCGCGCCGGATTGCTAAAAAGTCGATCGCTTCTTTTAAAAGAACTGAAACATGGCCAACTTCCCCACCGCCATGCGCCCCCTTGGGGGCTTCGTCTTGCCCAAACTCGTCCGCCACTAGATGCCCAGTTCGTCGAGAGTTTTCTCATCGTCCTGCGTGAACGGGTTCTCTTCTATGTCCTTCTTGTAAACCTCGATGCTCTGCACTTCGAGGTACGTCAAATTGCCGACAACGGCCACTTCGCCCTGAATCCTGGCCGTCTCGCGCAGCAGCGCCGGTATCAGCACCCGGCCCTGCCCATCGATTTCCACCAGCTGGCCGTAGTAATTGGTGCGGTTCAAAAACTTTTTCTTGGTCGGATTGAAATTGGAGAGCTTCGCCAGCTTCTCCTCGATCCGCTGCCACTCCTCGAAGGGATACACTTGAGCAACCTTCCCATCGAGCGATGTGATGTAAAATTGCGTGCCGTACTTCTCGTCGATCAGGCGCTTGAATTCCGCGGGGACCTTTAAACGTCCCTTCTCGTCGACCCGAGTTGGATGGTTGCCGCGAAACATTGTTCTTTCTGACAGCTAATCCGGTTACAACCGGTAATAAGGAGGCAAAAACGGTAAGTTCTAGCTTTATTTCTGGCTCGGTCACGGTAATTTGGGGGTTTTTCAGCTTCATTTTCCCTTTGGCTACTTTTGACCACTTACCCCTTGAACCGATCTAGCTCTTACCACTTTCAACCACTTTAGACCACATTCTAGGCCTAAACAGTTGTCTGTCAAGGACTTTTTTTAAGGTGGCGTGTGGAAAACCGCTTTCGATGTTTCCGTGGCCGCGGCTTGTGGATTCAAAAAAGAAAAACACTAGCTATAGTGTTTACGAAAAAGGTTCAGCTACTCTGGTTCGTATTAAGTCTCCCCGTCGATGAAAAAATCTCGCAGGACAACAAAGATTTCCCACGACGCTCCCTTCTCTTCCGAACAGATTCACGCTTTCCGTTTGCGTCGCCATCACCTGCTTGATCGATCTGCGAAAGACCTTGTGACAATTTGCCGCGACGTTTGCGGTGTGCAGGCGCAGATTATGTCCGCGGCGCAGCTCCAGCTTTGGGCGCGCAACCACGCCATTACCCTAGAAATGGTGAATGATGCTTTGTGGAAGACGCGGTCGCTAGTAAAGACCTCACTGATGCGCCAGACGCTGCATCTTGTCCCGGCAGATGAGTTCCCGCTCTATATCGCGGCGCACAAGAGCGCGCGCGCAAAAGCGGTGCTCTCCATCATGGCGAGATGCAAGATCACACGGGAAGAAGCCGATGCGCTGACAGCCCTGATTCTGGAAGAACTCAAAGCGGGGCCCGCGCCCCGTGCTGCGATTACCGCCGCCGTGCGCCCTAAAGTCAGCAAGCGGCTGCGCGTATGGATGGACAAGGTATGGAGCATTGTGCGGCTGCCTGTGATCGAGGGCCTAGTCTGCTATGGGCCGGGCGAAGGCAACCAGGCAACGTTCATTCGCACGGAGCATTGGCTGCCGGCCCAATCCAGGATCGATGAAGCAAAGATCGACGCAGTGCAGGCGCAAAAAGAATTATTCCGCAAATACTTGCGCGCTTACGGTCCGGCAACGCTCCAGGATTTCGCGCACTGGTCCCTCATCTCCATGGCGGAAGTGCGGGCCTTGCGGCCGCTGCTGGATTCGGAGGTCGTGGAACACAATGGCTTGCTGCTGTTGCGTGAGGACACGAAAACTCTACAGTCGGCTGCCCCTGAGCTGGACTCCGTCCACCTGCTTCCCTATTTCGATGTCTACCTGCTGGCCCATCGCTTCAAAGAGCACTTTCTGAAACCGCAGTTCTATAAGCGCGTTTACCGCAATCAAGGCTGGATCTCGCCGGTGGTGCTGATCAACGGAGAGATTGCCGGAGTGTGGAGTTATAAGGTGTCCCGAAAAGCGGTTGAGATCGAAATTGAACTCTTCGCCAGGGTTGGCACGCGCACGCGAAAACAGATAAAAGATCGCGCCGCTGAATTAGCGGGCCTTTTTCAAAGCCCTCTCGTGTTTTCGTTCAAAGACTAGGCAGACTTTGAAGTGGACGTCCTACGCACTCCCAATCGTTTGGACAATCGCTTGGAACGCAATTGTGAAAGTGAGCGCGAAGAGCTACTCAATAAAGATGGTATGCTTCAGGCTTTATGAAACGCTGGCGCTGGATTCTCCTGCTGCTCGTCATAATCCTGGTGGCTGCATGGTTCGCGCTGCCCGGCATCGTCGAGCGACGATTCAATCGCACCCTGCACGCGCCGCCTTACCAGCCGTCCGCCCAGGCCCAGGCATTGCATCGCATGCTTACCGTCGCAGATCTTCATGGCGACAGCTTGCTCTGGGGACGCAACCTGCTCCGCCGCAGCAGCCGGGGCCACATTGACCTGCCTCGGCTCTTCGATGGCAATGTCTCGATTCAAGCGTTTACCGTTGTCACCACCGCGCCGCGCAAACTCAATATCTTCCAGAACTCTGACTCCACTGACCAGGTCCGAAATATTGCAATCTTTGAAGGATGGCCTCCGCGCACATGGAACAGCCCTAAACAACGCGCGCTCTATCAGGCCGCGCGATTGCAAAAGTTTGCCGACCAATCCAAAGGCGCGCTCGTCATCTTGCGCTCGCGCTCAGACGTACAGAAGTTTCTCACCACGCGTGGTTCCACGCACGCTGTTGCAGGATTTCTGGGCGCTGAAGGCGCACAGCCGCTTGAGGGCCGTCTGGAAAATCTGGATGAACTTTACGCCGCGGGCTTCCGCATGATGGCGCCGACCCACTTTACTGACACCGCCATCGCCGGAGCCGCCGCAGGCATGAAAAAAGAAGGCCTCACCGATCTGGGCCGCCAGTGGGTCCGTGCCATGGAATCCCATCACATGCTGATCGATCTGGCCCATGCTTCGCCTGCCACGCTGCGTGATGTCACCGCCACGGCCACGCGTCCGCTGATCGTCTCGCACACCGGCGTAAAAGGCACCTGCAACAATCCGCGCAATTTGTCAGATGATGAACTCCGCGCCGTGGCCCGCACCAACGGCGTGATCGGCATCGGCCTGTGGGATACCGCGACCTGCGGCCCTGACGCGCGCGCCGCCGCCCGCGCCATTCACTATGCCGTAAATATCGTCGGCGCAGATCACGTTGCGCTGGGTTCAGATTTTGATGGCGGAGTCACCACGCCCTTCGACTCCAGCGGCTGGGCGCTGCTCACCGACGCGCTGCTTCAGGAAGGCATCACCGAACAGGACATTCACAAAATCATGGGAGAAAACGTGGTAAGGGTCTTGTTGGACGTGCTGCCGTAAAATCAACACCTACCACGGAGACACGGAGAAAAGCTTGTTCCTGAAATTCTTTACAGAAGTCCCGACCATTAAGTTGCATCGGTTGGGATTTCAGAAGCACCAATTCGCACCTTTCGCGTTCATTCGCGGCCAAATTATTTTTTGATCTGCGAAAATCTGCGCAAATCAGCGGCAAGAAGTTATTTCCTTTTCCACACCGGCTTCCTCTTCTCCATCCACGCCCCGATTCCTTCTTTCACGTCTTCAGTCCGCATCAGCTCTTCCAGATAAATCTTCTCTGCCCGCGCCAGCCCCTTGTCCAAATGCATGGAATCCCACGCATAAAAAGCTTTCTTAGCCACTGCCAGCGCCGCCGGACTCAACTTCAAAAGATGATCGATAGTGCGCTGGATCGCCTGCTGCAACTCGCCTTCCGGATGCGCCTCGTTCGCCAGCCCCCACTCGGCTGCTTCTTGGCCGCTAAACGTCCGTCCGGTAAAGACCAGGTCTGCCGCGCGCTTCTGTCCCACCAGCGCCGCCAGTGCTGTACACGCCACTGGCGGATAACATCCGAGTGTGATCTCAGGAAATCCCCATTTGGCGCCTGGTGTGGTAAAGCACATGTCACAGACCATGGCCAGCTCCGCGCCGCCACCCAGGCAGACGCCATGTACCTCGGCAATCGTGATCTTGGGAAACTTAGTCAACGCAAGAATCACGCCGTGAAATTTCTGCAACATGGCCTGCACCAGATCGGGGGTATGTACCGCAACATCGACTCCGGCCGAGAATGCTCGCTGCCCGCCGCTAATGATCACAACAGAAACTTCTTTCCGTTGCTCCAGTTGCTGCAAAGCCGCCAACATCTCGTCCATCATCTGGAAATCGATCACGTTGAGCGGCGGATGAGTGAGGGTGATATGGGCGCGCTGGCCGCGTACATCGACGGCTACTCGGTTCGTTGGCGTAGCAGGCGTGAAAGAAATCGTCATAGGTTTTTCAATTTCGGCGATTTGGCGCTTTTAGCGCTTCTGTAAATTCTCCGTGCCTCGGTGTCTCCGTGGTACGTTTTGCCTTTGTGTTTCCGATCACGGCGATGTCGGCGATTGCGAGCGATCTCGGCGATTCTTCCTAGCTCGTCCAGAACCCCTTCGTATCGTACTCCCGGATCGCCTTCAACTCCGCCGCGTTCGGCTCCGGCGTCGGCTTCACATCCGGCGCGACCTTCAGTTTCCATCCGGTATTCGCCAGCACGTCGTCCACACTCACACCCGGATGGCAGGTAGAAAGATATGCTTCAGCATCTTCGCCAAAGCGCAGGACACACTTGGTAGTGATCGCCGCCGAAGGCCCGCCGCGCGGCAGCCCCACGCGCTTGCGCCATCCCGCGCCGTCGCCATTCCCCGGACTGGTAATGTAACTCACCTTTTCCGGCAAACGATGCTTGCCGTGCTCCAGCAAAGACACAAACCGCTGCGCCATAGACGCGATATCGCATGCGCCGCCCGACCCCGGCAGCCGCACCATGCCGTTCTTTCCTTGTACCTGCGTGGAATTGAGATTGCCGTATTTGTCCACCTCTGCCGCGCCCAAAAATCCCAGGTTCACCCTCCCCGACTGCAGCAGGCTCATCACTTCCAGCATTCCCAGGCACTGCGTGGCGCCTTTGATGTTCGGAGGATCAGCCATGGTATAGATCAGCTCCGGTGACGGCGTCGAACGGATCACGCCATTCTCAAACAAACCGATGGCATTGGGCGCATGCGTCTTCTTGGCGACAACAAAAGCAATCAGCGGCAGACGCATGCCTACAAAGACGATCTCGCCGTCTTTGATTTCGCGCGCCGCCGCTACGACCATGAGTTCGTTGAGGGTGTATTGCATTTGGTTTTTTTGAAATCCCGAATCCCGCGCAGCGGGTGAGGGAGCCCTACTCCCCCAAAATGCCGCTTCAGGCAATCATAACAATAGAATTTTATATTGCAGGTTCGCTCCTGCTTGACGTTCAGCGATCACCAAAAAATAAAGATCCCGATGTTCATTCAAGATCATAGGGATCCCTCGCTATGCTCGGGATGCGGGATTACTGCACCGCGTTGAGCGCGCTCTTTCTTACCTCGCCGATCGTCAGCAGCGGGTCTTTCGCACCGGTCTTGGGCGCAATCCATTTCTTTTCTGACCCAATAATGTCCATCAGCAGCTTCTTGTCCGCCGCCGTTGGGAGCCAGGTATCGAGCTGCTGTTTGTATTCCTTTTCGTCCATTGGCTGGCCCGTCTGCGGATGGAACATCTGGCCCTTCCAGCGGCCAATCATACGGTTGAACTGTATGTTAGGACAATACAGTTCCGTGCTGCCCGGGCGCTGCCCGGCGCTGATGCGCTTCACCAGTCCCACACACTCATCGCGATAAAGGTGCCGGTTGTAGTCGTTCAGGTTGTCGAGATCAGGCGCGGTTTCGTTTTTCAGCTCGTCGTAACGGCCTTTCAATCCCCACGTATATGCCCAGTGCGCGGAAGACGAATGGTCGGTGCCGAACAGATCATAGGCGCTGGAAATCCACTTGTTGAGATATTTCTGCATCAGCCAGCCAGGGACCACGCCAGCCTCTGCAATGCGAGCCAGCCCGGTGTTGCCTGTGCCCATGTGGAACGCTTCTTCGCGCAGCATGTAGCTCATCGACCGGCCCAGCGGAGCAAAGGCCGAATACTTCAGCATCTGCAACTGGAACTTTCCGTCGCGGTCCACAAAGTCAGTGAAGGCAAAAAAGTCCAGCCAGTTATCGCACTCTTCGTTAAACGATCCCAGCAGCCGTTTGTTCTCGTACGCCTTGCGCTCCAGCATTTTCTGCGCTTCCACTTTGCCGGTGGTGCCAAAATGATCAATCAGCAGCGCGCACATCTGCCAGCCGTGGCGCATCTCCTCGATCATTACGCGCGTGAGTGATGAGCGGTCATAATCGCTTGGCGCGGTCTCAAACAACCAGCGCTGCTGCTCCACGCTGGCAAATTCCGTATCGCCCTGGTAAACAATCAGGTTCATCAGCGCGTCGCGCATGTTCTGCGTAGGAATCTGGCGGACGTTCTCCCACTTATTGCGGCCCTTGTAATAACCAAAGGAAATTTCGTCGGTCTCAATCGCGCCGTACAGGGTATCGAATTTAAAATTGCGTATATCGTTGTGATTGACGCCGATTTCCTCGCGCCAGCCCTTGAACAGCCCTTCCCAATCACTGAACGACCCAATCTTCATTATTTTTCCCGGCATGATTCACTCCTATAAATATCCTTGCAACGTCGTGCGCTCGCCTTAGCGATATCCCATCTCTGGATCGAGCCGCACCTTGCTTCTCACAAACATTCCGCTTCCGCGCGCGATCTCTTCATCCTGGTCGTTGTACAAAACCGACTCCGCCAGAAAAGACGATCCGCCTTCGCTCACTACTTTTCCGACCGCGCGAATTATGCCTGCTGCAATCGGCGCTAGCATGTACAAATTAAAATTGCTGGTAAGAACAAAACGGTCTTCCACCAGCGAGCTCACGGCAAAAAACGCTGCGTCGTCCAGGCTCTTGAAATAAACGGCGCCGTGAGCGGCCCGGGCCGCGTGGAAAAAACGGCTGTCCACGTTGACTTTAATCTCCGCGACCCCTTGCCCAATCTGGATCGCGGGCTTAAAGAACTCATTGATCGGCGCGGCCAGATACATGCGCTCCAGCTTGCGATAGTGTTCTGTATTTTCCGCTACCGTCAGACGGCTCGTGGCCACTATAGGTTCATCCACACTGATTTCAATTCCGTGTAATGCTCAATCGCGTGCATGCCCAGCTCGCGCCCAAAGCCTGACTGTTTGTAGCCGCCAAACGGCATCGACGCATCCATCACGCCGTAGGTGTTAATCCACACCGTGCCAGCCTTCAACCGGCGTGAGAGCTGATGCGCTTTCTTGATGTCGTTAGTCCACACCGCAGCGGCAAGACCATAAATGTTCTTGTTCGCCAGGTCAGCCACCTGTTCAATGTCATCAAACGTGAGCGTCGCCAGCACCGGACCAAAAATTTCTTCCTGCGCGATCTTCATATCGTTGTTTACGCTGCCGAAGATCGTCGGCTCAATAAAGTAGCCGTGATCGCCGTTGACCTGCGCGCGCTTGCCGCCTGCCAGGAGCTTTGCGCCTTCGTTCTTGCCTGCTTCGATATAGCCGAGCACGGTCTGCATCTGCTTCTCGCTGACAATCGCTCCCAGCCGCGTCTTGGGATCCAGCGGGTCACCCAAACGGATCTTCTTGGACGACTCCACCAGCTTGGTCATGAACTCGTCTTCAGCTTTCTTCTCGATGAACAATCTCGAACCGGCGCAGCATACTTCGCCTTTGCCGTAGAAGATGCCATTCAGCGCGCCTTTGACGGCGGAATCCATCTGCGAGTCGGCAAAAACGATGTTTGGAGACTTGCCGCCCAGCTCCAGCGTCACGCGCTTGAGCGTGTCCGCTGAGCTGCGCATGATTTCTTTGCCGACTGAGGTCGATCCGGTAAACGCAACCTTGTCCACACCCGGATGCTTCACCAGCGCCGCGCCCGTCTCAGGCCCGCCGGTAACAATGTTGAGCACGCCAGCAGGCAACCCGGCCTCAAGGGCCAGTTCGCCAAAACGCAACGCCGTCAGCGGCGTCTGCTCTGCGGGTTTCAAAATCACGCAGTTACCGCAGGCCAGCGCAGGTCCCAGCTTCCAACTGGCAAGCAGCAGCGGGAAATTCCATGCCACAATCGCGCCCACCACACCCACGGGATCGCGGAGCGTGTATGTGAAAGCATTGCTGAAAGTGTTCACGGTCTCGCCGTGGATCTTCGTCGCCCATCCGGCGTAGTAACGGAAAACGTCCGCCACCATTGGCATGTCCACGTAGCGCGATTCAAAGATCGGCTTGCCGTTGTTCAGCGTTTCCAGCTCGGCCAGCTCTTCAATGTTTTTCTCAATCAGGTCAGCGATGCGCCACAGCACCTTGCCACGCTCGCTGGCCGACATCTTGCGCCACGGGCTATTGATGTCATCAAATGCCTTGCGGGCTGCCGCGACTGCCTGGTCTACGCCGCTGGCGCCGCCTTCGGCGACCTGCGTCAGCACCTCTCCCGTTGCTGGATTGAACGTATCAAATGTCTTTCCCGATCCCTCAGACCATTTGCCATCAATGAGGAGCTTGCCTGGAGAAACTTTTGCTTTAGTTGCTGTGATCATAGAATTCAGCCTTTGGCTCTTAGCTTTTAGCTCTGGTTGATCTTTGTGGCACAGGCACTCTTGCCTGTGATCGTCACTCTTAACTCTTGATACCTTTGTGGACCGCAGGCGCCGTCGCCTGCGACTCTTTCCGACAATCGGCCAACGTAGAGACGTAGCATCCTACGTTTCTATCGTGGAATATGGATCTCTCTTCGCTCAAGAAGACAGGTCCGATGCGGTTTCCCCGTGATAGGGCTCCCTCGCTTCGCTCGGGATGTTTAAAAACCTATTTTGCCTTAAACGTTGCCGGCCGCTTCTCCACGTATGCCGCCAGGCCTTCCTTGGCGTCATCGCTGGCGAAGAGCCGCTGTTGCAGTTCGCGCTCAATGGCCAGAGCTGACTCCATCGGGACTTCCCAGCCGCTCTGCACACTCCGCTTGATGTTGCCCACGGCCTTCGCAGCTTTGTTCGGCGGCGTAAACTGGCGCGCGTATTCCATGATGTTTTCCATGAAGTTGTCGCGCTCGTAAATGTCATTTACGATGCCCATCTCCTTGGCTTCTTCAAAGGTGAAGGTATTGCCCGTGACCATCAACTCAATCGCTTTGCTCTTGCCCACAATGCGGCTCAGGCGCTGTGTGCCGCCGGTGCCGGGCAGAACGCCTAGATTAATTTCCGGCAACCCGACTTTGCCCGCGTCCCTGCGCGCAATGCGGATGTCCGCCGCCATGGCAATTTCCAAACCGCCGCCAACGCAGTGGCCGTTGATCGCCGCGATCACCAGCTTGGGGGTGTGCTCCAGACGGAGCAGCATTTCATTGGCATGTAGGCAGAAGTAATATTTGAAAGTCGGGTCAACGCTGGAAAGCATTTTGATGTTGGCGCCGGCGGAGAAGAACTTGTCGCCCGCTCCGGTCAGCAGCAGCACGTACACGTCATTGTCCATGCGCGCTTTCAGGATGCACTCGTCCAGCTGCCGGTTCATTTCGTAGGTATAAGTATTTGCAGGCGGATCGCAAAGTTCGATCACCGCTATTCCGTCTTCAACGCGATAGTTCACCAGGGTCTTGGTTTCCGTTGCTGTGGTTGTCGCCATGGTTCAAAAGCTCCTTATGAATTTCAGATCTTGATTTTGTGAGGACGCCGTCAGGCGTTGGTCTTTGCGATTTTGCGTTTGGTTTTGCCGGGGTTGAGCACGCCGCGCAAAAACAGGTTGCTCATTTCCTCGGCCATGGCTCCTGCGTCCAGGTCCACGCGCGGGTTGTGCCAGGTGTAAATCCAGTTGATCATGCCAAAGAGTCCCAGCACGGCCAGCCGTCCGGAAAATTGTAGTCCTTTTTCGCGCCGCAGATCTTCCAGCAGATCGAGGCAGATTTTGTAGTACTCGCGCTTGATGGCCCTGATCTCAGCGCCGCGGCCATTCTTGAGCGTTTCATCCTCATGCGTCAGGACTTTCATGGCCTCTTTGTTCGCCAAAAAATATTCCAGATGGTTCTCAATGAAGATACGGACGCGCTCTTCCGCATCCCTGGATTCTTTCAGCCGTTCCTGCAACCGCTCGATGATCGTCCGGAACGTATGTTTCTGTATCAGGTAAAGCAGGTCTTCCTTCGACTCAAAATAGTGATAGAGACCCGCAAGGGACATTCCGGCGGCGCGGGAAAGATCACGCATGGAAGCGCCTTCATAACCTTTTTCACAGAAGATATGCGCGGCGTGGTGCAGCAATTTGGCCAGCCTGCGGTCAAAGCGCGAATCTGCCGCAACTTCCCCTACGGAAAGAGCATGGCGTCCTTTGCGGCCGTCAAGGGGCTCGCCAGACAGCCGTGTTTCAATGTTTTGCAGCGCCATAAGATTTAAGGTTACCGAACGTTCGTTCGATACTTAATTATCGCTTGCAGGTTGCCGCAAGGTCAAATCCAGCCACCCCGTTCCCCAACTCTTAGCCAGTCCTCATTCTTGGGCACTCAATTGCGCATTCCCAGTGCGCTTGGCAAGAGGAAACTCTAAGGCCTTGAGGATCCATGTGCTTGCATTTGCAAGCTTTAACACCGGCTCCGAGGGGCGAGGTGCCCGAATGAAGAAACTTTGTTTACCACGGAAGATGCAAACAATTGCACACAGCCTTTTGTTTTGCACATTCCTGGCTGGTTGCGGTAGCGGTGCGCTCCAGCAGCAGCCAACTTCGGCTCCGCCTCAAACTGCCCAGAGCACAACCATTACCCAGCTGCGCGTGGGTGACGCGCCGGCAGACCAGGTTTTCTCTTTTGAAGTCACCATCGGCAATCCAATCAGCCTGATTCCACTCGATGGTGGCACTGCTTCCATGATCGCAGTCAACATGAATCGGTTGGAACTGAGCCGCACTGCGGGAAAGATGCAGCCCCTGGCCGTAATGCCGTTGAAACCGGGCAGCTATGCGGCGGCGGATATCACAATCCAGAATCCTTCCCTCACTTATGCCAAAACTTTGCTCACCCCGTCGCCCGTCACGTTGATTGACCAGGTTACCGGTGCGGACCAGACCGTACGGATAAGCTTTAATCCGCCGCTGGTGGTTGGCAATGATCCAGTGGTGCTCAATCTGGATATAAACCTGGCGGCCGCGCTTGTGAGTGACGGCACGGGAAACATTATCGGCACCAACTTTACTCAATCTTCATTCAGCTTCAGTGTGCAGCCCGTCGGGATCCAGGGCCGGCAACAGGATGATGATGGGGAATTTGAGGACGAGACCGGAAAAGTTGTTGAAGTTTCCACCAGCGGATTTGTATTGCAGGCAGGACAAAGCGGCTCACGTCTGCCATTCACGGTAGATGGCACCACCACGCTTCCCAATGGCCTTCGCCTGCCAGACCTTCAGAGCCAGATTGTTCAGGTTGAAGGTTTCACGCGCTCTGACGGAACGCTCTTTGCGCAGCACGTTGGAGCGCTCGGGGGCCAGAACGCTTCCCAGCTGGAAGGCACAATTACAACTGTCGGCAGTTTCAACATTTCATCTTTGCTGGAATTTGACGTGCAAGATGGAACAGGCGCCGGCTTCAGCAGCGCCCAGATCGGGCAGGATTTCCTGGTGGACATCTCTTCCCTTCCAGCCGCCGCCTTTGCCACAGATTATGGCGATTGTGACATGTCAGGTCTGGCTTCGCCCGCCATCAATTTTCCTTTCGATTCTACCCATCTGAAAGCAGGACAGCGGATTGAAATCATTACCGACAGCGGCGTGAATGCCAGCCAGCCAATCGTCCCGGTTCAGGCAAGACTGCAACAGCAGGCCATCAGCGGAATAGTTTCAAATTTCACGGCCTTGCCGGGCGGCGCTTCAAGTTTTGACCTGCTACTTCCCGCCGATTCCTACGTGACTCTGCTCTCCGGACAGACGACCGTCCATGTTTTCGCGCAGCCCAAAACTGACAATCGTGTCGCCAGCCTGGCCAATGACAGCGCCATTCGCGTGCGCGGGCCGCTCTTCTGGACGGGAACGCAGTTCAACATGGTAGCGCGCCGGATTACCCAGTAATCCGAAAATTAAAATGCGGACGGGCTCTTTATGAGCAGGACTTTGTCCTTCTACGTCCGTTGCTGTTACCCTTGATCTTCATCTATGGCTGAAGCCGTTGATGCCTCGCGGCGTCGAAATCAGATCATCCCCGATTACAGCTAATCTTGCGGGGCTCTTCCCTTTTCTGTCTTCTCCCTGGGGCGGCAGGCCTTCCTGCCCCAATCGCTGATCTCGCTGCTGATTTTCACTGACTTTGCAATCTTTTGCGCAATCCAAAGGGCGCAGAAAGTTGTTCCATGCGGCTTGTAGTGACTGTCCTATGACCAGAGCCGAAAAACTCAAAAACATTCGACGGTGGACTGAGAACCTCGACCTAGCAGCTTGGTCCCCTCCAGGAGAGATACAAAATGAAAACGCAGAATTACAAGAACTTACTCAGCCCGGTGGCCAAGTTAACATCCATCTTCATGCTGGCAATGCTGATCGCTCTGTCCTCAGGTTGCGGCGGTGGTGGATCATCGGTCGCATCTAACCCCAGCCCAACCCCCACCCCTGGCACTGCAGGAGCCAACTCCGCCCAAGTCCGATTTGGCGATGCGCCTGCCGACAGCGTGATTGCCTTTGAAGTGTCTGTGTCGTCATTGTCGCTCACGCCAGCCGGAGGCGGTGCCCCGGTTTCGGTGGCAGTCCCGGCCAACAACCGGATTGAACTGACGCACGCTTCAGGAAAATTTGAGCCATTCACGACCGGTAGCCTGCCCCAGGGCACGTTCTCTGCCGCAAACCTTACTTTGGCGAATTCTGAACTTACGTTCCTCACCGGCACGGGCACCGCGGTCCACATCAATGGCCCGGCCACCGCGTCCATTACCATTCCACTGAACCCTAACCTCGCAATCGGCAGCAGCCCACTCGTCCTGAATATTGACGTGAACGTGGGCGCATCTATCACAACAGCCGCTGGCGTAGTGAACGGAATCGCCTTCACCCCGTCCTCGTTCAACATCACTGCCAAAGCCCCCGGAGTTGCCGGCAACCAGCAGGATGATGACGGAGAAATTGAAGACGTACAGGGAACAGTGACGACCGTGAATGGCTCCAGCTTCACTTTCAAGGTCGGCCAGACCGGTTCGTCGATGACCTTCAACACTGACGCCACCACGCAGTTCAAAGATGGCGTTACCAGCGTCGCCAGCCTGCTGAACCAGGTTGTGACCGTGGAAGGCTTCACCCGCGCCGATGGCAGCTTGTTCGCCAAGGAAATTGAAGGCCTGGAAAGTAATACCGGAGCGGAAGTTGAAGGCTTGATCACGGCCATTAGCGGCTCTACGCTTACTGTGAATGCGAATGATGGCATCGGCAACGGCATGGACGACACCAAGATCGGCGTCGATTTCAGCGTGAACATCGCCGGACTCAGCGCCAGCAAGTTCCGCGTAAAAGCGGGCAACGGTTTTGGCGGCGGTCTGCCCAGCGCCACCTTCCCCTTTGACGCGACGACCATCCATCAGGGTCAGCGGATTGAAGTTGACACCAACGAGGCTGTGCCACCGGCCAGCGGTGCCATCAGCCCGGACAAGATCAACCTGCAACAGCAGGGTGTCTCCGGAACTGTGGCAAACAAGGCAGCCAGCACCTTTGACATCAACTTGGCAACGGATTCGGCCTTGAGAATCATCTCTGGCCAGACCGTGGTCCACGTAACCACGAACTCCTCAACCGACAGCCGCGTCGCAGTAGCCAATGGCGGCAGCGTCCAGGTACGCGGTCTGCTCTTCTGGAACGGCACGTCCTGGCAGATGATCGCCCGCCGCATCCGCTAACAGAAATAACAACTAGTACGCTCCTCAACTGGCCGCATCCTCAAAGGGTGCGGCCGTTTTATTTGTGCGTGGTTCTTTGATTGAACAGACGGGGAAAAATGAAGGCAGGTCACTGGACAGAGGATTGGTGCAACGCTCCGATCACGGGCGAGTCTCACCCCTGATCATGCGTGAAGCAATCATTTTGAGAGCGAAATTAAAACCAGCGCAGCAGCTTTTCCCCTTCAAAGCTTGCTGCGCTGCGGAGTCTTTTTACCAGCGAGGTTCGCGAGGCTGGCGCGCGTGGCCGGAATAATCGTCCCTGCCGCCTCCGCCGCCGCGACCGCCGCGATCAACTTTGGGACGCGCTTCATTCACGGTCAGCGCTCGCCCGCCGGAATCCTTGCCGTTCAGAGCGGTAATGGCCTTTTCCGCTTCATCATTGTTCGGCATTTCCACGAAACCAAAGCCGCGTGATCGTCCGGTGGCACGGTCGGTTACGACCGTAGCACTGTCAACAGCTCCGAACGGCGCAAACAGAGACCGCAGCTCGTCTTCGGAAAGGCTGAAGGAAAAGTTACCTACAAAAATCTTCTTCATGGAAGTCCTTTTTTACTAACGTTCAAGATGGTTCTCAGCAGAAATAGGCAGGCACTAACAGGCGACGTGTCTATCAGAGTCGAGGACGAAGAAATCATAGCAGGTAAACTGGCCGCACTCCACAAGTTCAATTTTAATGTTCGATATCGCACATTAAGAGTTTGCAAATGTTTGCTCGGCCATTCGTCCGGCGTTCTGGCTTCCCGCCGCGCACCCTTTCCTTGCTCAGGCATGAGACATCCTGAATCACGTGGCGGCAATCTTAATCTCTGTTACTTCCAATTATTCCCGCCCCGACGAGGACCCTTATGCCACATTTTGTTAGAGATATACAGGAGATACGCCAGCGCGCCATTCACAAGATGGAAGATGGCGCAGTAACCGAAAGCTATAAAGGCGACGTAAATAAAACGGTTGAAATCTTAAATGAAGCCCTGGCCACGGAGATTGTATGCGTGCTGCGCTATATGCACCATTACTTCATGGCCACCGGCGTTCACGCCAAGAGCGTGGCGGATGAATTCAAGGAACACGCCGACGATGAGCGGGAACACGCCGACTCGCTTGCGGAACGCATCCAGCAACTGGGAGGCAAGCCCAATTTCGATCCCAAAGGACTACTGGAGCGTTCGGTTTCACAGTATGTTGAAGGCGAAACCCTGGCGGAGATGATCCGCGAAGACCTGATCGCCGAGCGCATGGTGATTGAGGTCTATCAGGAAATGGTCCGCTACTTCGGCAGCAACGATCCCACCACGCGCACGCTGGTGGAGGAACTACTCCGCAAGGAAGAAGAGCACGCCAGCGATCTTTCCGATCTGCTGTACATTGCCAATCCCGAAACCGGCCAGTCTGAAGGCCAGGATCCAGGCACCGATCCCTTGAAGCGCGAAGCGACCGACAAAACGCGAGAACGTACCGATGAAGAATTAAAGAAAGGCCGCAAACCGGCAGCGTAGTTTTCCTTGTCCCGAGCAGAGCGAGGGAACCCTACGCTCTAGTAAATGGTCTTGGTATTCTCGGTCCCGGCTTTCAGGCCCATTCCGCTCCAGGCGGAGGAAATCCAAACCGACCGAGCTTGCAGGGCGTGCCTTGGAGCGTGCGCCTATCCAGCGAGAAAACAACGGCTATCCTCAGCGATAGCCGTTGCGCTTTAAAAAAACATCTTCCAACCTGCGGTGATTCGTCGCATTAGGGTTCCCTCGCTGCGCTCGGGATTTCACAAACCCAACTGCGTTAGCATAAACGCATAATCAAACGCAATTTCCTTCAGATGGTCATACCGTCCGGACGAACCGCCATGTCCCGCGGCCATGTTCGTCTTTAGCAACAGCACATTTTTGTCGGTCTTGAGAGTGCGCAGCTTGGCGACGTATTTTGCCGGCTCCCAGTACATCACCTGGCTATCGTTGAAAGAAGTCTTCACCAGTATCGCGGGATACGCGCCCTTTTTCAGATTGTCATACGGCGAATACTTCACCATGTAATCGTAGGCCGGCTTCTCATTGGGATTGCCCCACTCCTCATACTCGCCCACGGTGAGCGGCAAGGAAGCGTCCAGCATGGTGTTCATCACGTCGACAAACGGCACATGCGAAACCACGGCCTTGAACAGGTCCGGACGCAGGTTTGTCACCGCGCCCATCAATAATCCACCTGCCGATCCGCCTTCGATGGCAATTTTGTCTCGCGATCCATATTTGTTGGCCACAAGATATTCTGTGCAGGCGATAAAGTCAGTGAACGTGTTCATCTTGTTCATCATCCGCCCAGCATCATGCCAGGGTTTGCCCATGTCGCCGCCGCCGCGGATATGCGCAAACGCCATCACCACGCCGCGGTCCAGCAGCGAGAGACGGGTCGACCCAAACGTGACGGGAAGAATGATGCCGTACGAGCCGTACGCGTAAACGTAAAGCGGGTTCGATCCGTCAGCCTTCTTGAGGTCCTTGCGGTAAACCAGAGAGATGGGAACCTTAACGCCGTCTTTGGCCGTGGCCCATACGCGCTCGGACTGATATTTCCCCGGATCGTAACCGCCGGGAACTTCAGTCTGCTTCAGCAATGTGGACGTATGCTTTTCAACCTCGTAATCAAACACTGATGCAGGCGTGACCAATGACTGGTAAGCGTAGCGCAGCTTGTTGGTCTTGTACTCACGGTTGGTCTGCACTGAAGCCGTGTATACCGGCTCGGGATACGTGATGCGCTGCTTGCTGGCGTCGGCAAACTTTACAATCGTGAGCTGTGGCAACCCGTTCTCGCGCTCCACCAGCGTGTAAAAGTCTTCAAAGACCTCAATGTCGTTGAGCATCACATCGGGCCGCGTGGGGACCATTTCCTTCCAGTTCTCTTTTCCTGGAGCGCTCACCGGCGTTGACACCAAGCGGAAAGTGCGGCCCTTGTCATTGGTGCGGATCAAGAACTCGTCGCCGTGATGGTCGGGGTAATATTCCACGTCCTGCTGGCGCGGAGCTATCAGCTTCCACTCACCTTTGGGATCTGAAGCATCCAGATATCGCGCTTCAGAAGTCGTATGGCTGCCGATCTGAAGAAAAATGTATTTGTCACTGCGAGATTTTCCCGCGCCTACCGTGAACCGCTCGTCCTTTTCTTCATAGACCAGGGCGTCCTTGCTCACCGCTGCCCCAACCTCATGCCGATACAGGCGATATTGGCGCTTGGCCTTGTCATCTTCCACGGTATAAAAAAGTGTCTTGTTGTCATTGGCCCATACCACTGACCCAACTCTCTCGGCAATGACTTCGGAGTCCTTTCCGGTACGCAGATCGCGCACGCGGAGTTTGTACTGTCGAAAGCCGGTGTTATCAGTGGAGTAAGCCAGCAGGTTGCCGTCATCGCTCACTTCATAGGCGCCCAATGACATGAAGGGCTGGCCCTTGGCGAGCTCATTCTGATCCAGCGTAATTTCTTCGGCCGCTTCCAGGTTTCCTTTCTTGCGACAATAAATCTGGTACTGCTGCCCTTTTTCCCAGCGCGAATAATAGAAATAGCCGCCGTCCTTATATGGCACGTTCACATCGGTCTCTTTGATGTGGCTCACCATCTCGTCATAGAGCTTTTGCTGCAACGCGGCGGTGGGCTTCATCACGCTCTCGGCATACGCGTTCTCGGCTTCCAGGTACTGCGCAACCTCAGGATTCGACTTGTCGCGCAGCCAGCGGTAATCGTCCACTAGCTTGCCGCCGTTGATGTGGTTTTCCGTGTGGATGGACTTTGCCACCGGAGGAGGCGGCGGAGCAGGCGCATTGGCCGTGCTGGCGGTTTTATCTTCTGCGTTCAGGAATGTACTCATGAGGAGAAAAAAGACAACCACTGATTTTTTCATAAATCCGCCTTTTGCGTGAGGCAAGCCGGAAACTAGTAAAAATTATAGCAACAAGGAAAGGAACTCGCGTGTGCTGGTCATGAGCCAGCCGACTGGACAAGGCATTTGTCGAGTTCGCCTTTCCACTCCGCCAGTTTGGAAACGAGCCGTTTTCGGCTGCGTTCATTCTCCATTTTTTCTGCTTCCTGGAGGCATGCCTCCACTTTTTCGATCGCCTTGGCAAAGTTTCCCTGTGCCTCTTCTATTGCGGCCTCCGTGCGCAGACGAGCGGACGTCAGTGCGGGACCGGCAGGCAGGTCAGCAAGCCATTGTTGCGCCAGATCGGGCCTCTTTCGCCGCAAAGCCTGGAAGATCGCGGCATCCGCGATCAGTAAATTTCGGAATTGCGGAGTGGCCTTTCCAGAAAACAACAAGCAGGTCTCAAGGTAGCAAGCTGCCGCAGAAT
The DNA here is from genome assembly GCA_027307045.1 of Acidobacteriaceae bacterium. Taxonomy (GTDB): domain Bacteria; phylum Acidobacteriota; class Terriglobia; order Terriglobales; family Acidobacteriaceae; genus Angelobacter. Next base: position 5,880 of record DAHUXR010000053.1, on the reverse strand, counting down.
TATCTTTCTGATAATACGCGCGCGCATAGGCGACGGTATAGGCCGCCACAGTGGCGAGAGAATTGTCACGAACGGCGGTAAGCTCCGCAACAAGGCCAGGTGAAAGTGCTTCGACATCTACTCCCGACTCAAGTTCATCTCGCAGTTGCACCAATGACAACGCTCTTTCATGTTTAGACTGTTGAAAGAGAGCGCTCAAAATCTGCAACCCGTCAGACCTAAACTTCGTGCCTCCAAAAGGGATCAGATTATTTATACCCAAGAATAGTGACGTAGCAATAAACGCGCCTGAAATAAACGATTTTTGGTACGGCAGCAGTAGTAGCAGGAAACCCGAGATAAGATTTGCCAACGACCCGGATGCAGTCATCGCAATGAACTTCCAAGGATGATGCTTCATCTCTATTGGAAAGAAACAAGCCATTCCCAAAGTAGTTTCATCCGTCACATTGGAACGCGAAAACCGCAAAGAAGAATCCACTTTAAACTTGCCTAAACGCATATACCTGAAGCGGAACCCAGCCATAAGCCCCACAACCACATGGCCTAATTCGTGAACAACCACGGTTCCACAAATAGCGGCCAAAATGAGAACTATGGTGATTGAAACCTTAACTCCCACCCAATCGTGCAAAAAAATGGCTTGCAGGTTGCGAGATACCCACTTGAGGAGAAGGTCGAGAATCGAGGTTGGCAGTGCAACAAATGCAAAGAAAAAACCATACACTGCGACTAGACCAATGAGCAATTCGTAGTCTGTTCCTAACCATCGGGCCTTTGCAAGCTTCGGCAGAGAAGTTAAGCGATCAAGGATTGGCGTTTCAGCCGTTGGAATTTCGAGGACGGGTGAGCTCACGCGGCGCAGTTTAGCATGAAAACCTTGCGGACAATGCAGGGTGAACCCATTACTTCCGCACGTCTTGTGCAGCACTTGGGCGAGCTTCCCTCTTTACAGAAAACGTCGAGATTACCAGCCTCCGATGACTCACCATGCCAAAGCGTTGAGAGACCCGCTGGCAAGATTGACAGTCGAACCAGAACAGAATCCCAACCAATGTGACTGCAGGAGAGAGAGCTGCGCTCCAAGTTGCGCTTTGCCCAGCTGTGCGTTTTCGTCCTGCGTCGACGCGCGCGGCTACTCAGTTAAGTGACTGCTTGAGGCGACACGCAAATCGTCCAGATGCCCTGGCACCTTGAACACCTTTGCCACCCGATGTTGAAAAAACTCAACTGTCATGGGAACCGACTGCGTTCCATCCTTGCGGACCACTACCAACTGAGCTTCCTGGTCGGGAATTGCAGGAGTCGCTCCTAACGTTGCAAAGATGCTACTGTCACTCCAGTCGCTGACCTGCAATGCAATGAAGTTTCCGGCATCGTGATTCAGAACCAGGCGGAGCTCACCCGCGTCCGGCCCAAAGCTGCAGCCGTTGATAATGATCGACGCCATGGGTTCCACGGAAAATTGCTTGCTCACTGTTCCCAGACGAAAGTTATCCGTAGAGGTCTGAAATTCAGAAGCCTGGCCCGCGATGAGCGGGCGGTCGCAAAAAACGAACTTCGTGATGAACTGCTGCTCCGCATTCAGTTGCTGCTTTGCATTCGGATCAGCCAGCCGCTGCAGCTTGAGTTGGGTCAGGAAAACTCTCTGCCAGCCGCCAGCCTGCCGCAGACCGGCAAAACGCTCTTTTAGTTGCTGGTTGTGCTGGTCAATCACGTCGCGCTGTTGTTCGTTCAATCCCTCAGTCATTTTTTTCAGGTCAGCCTGAGGCCGCGCACCATTGCCGTTTGGAAGCGACTGCAACGCCGGGTTTTCCGACGCAAAGCTGTTCGGTGTCCCGGGATTGATGATTGCCGATGGAGACTTTACCGTTTGTTGCGCCGCCGCGCTGAATACCATGGCAGCCATAAAAACAGCGATCATTGTGCAGTTCTTCATAGTCCCCTCGCTCGCAAACTTTCTATGAGTATCAGTAATTTCCTGACGCGTTCATAACAGCTATTGCAGAAGAAGTTTTCGGATACAGCAGGGGAGGAAAACGTTCTAGTTCGGCAAATATCAGGGCTCATATGAGAACTTATCTCATGCTGAGGCCGACCGATAGTAGATTTTGGGTGGGGAGAGTATCCGCAGGCCAGCGAACGCGGGCCGAAAGGGCTGATCGGGATAGAGCGATTGTAATCTCGCTAATGCGAGACGTTTTACTTGCGCCTATTCAGGCCGCAAAATTTACTTCTTCATCGCAGTCTGTGCAGCGCCCTGCGGTGTAGCCTCAATTGGGCTGGCAGCGTTCTGCAAACGGTTTGTTTCCGTTACGCCTGAAGGGCTCAGGATCACCATCTTGGACCGGCCTTCACGTCCGCCGGGAAGAAAGATCATCTTGTGCGCAGGATCATACGCAATGCTGTAACCCTTCACATCCGTAGGCAGTTCGTGGTCCACCACATTGCGGTTCAGATCGATGGCGAGCACCGAGCCATCGCCCGCAGCGGCATAAAGCAGATTGCCCCCGGGATCTAGCACCAGAGCATCCGTTCCGCCGGGAGCCGGAATGCGCGCCAGTTCAGCGCCGGTATCGGCGTTGAGAGCAAGAACGGCGTAGCGCACGGCAACATAAAGCCTGCGGCGCTGCTCGTCGAGCGCCAGACCCGTGGGTTCTGAAGCCACAACTTTATAGCGGCCGATAATCTTGTTGCTGTGATCAATCGACGCGATCTGCCCCAGGTCCTGCAAAGTCAGCAGCAAAACCTGGCGAGCGCCGTCATACAGCATGTCCTGCGGCAGCGCATTCAGCTCAAGCACATGCGTTTCCGCGCTCAACCGAAGATCGATAACGCTGAGCGTGCGATCCAGCACGCTGGTGGCATAAAGAGTTTTTGTCTGCGGCACCCACAAAAGCTTTTCCGGGCGATGCTGGACCGGGATCACTTTTTCCACGCTCCAGTTGCGCGTGTCCACCACGGCGATGCTGTTGTTGCCGGCCAGCGCAACGTACATGGTGCCGGAATCGTTGTCCACGGTGATTCCGCGCGGATCGCTGATCTGCGAAATACGGGCGACAATGCGACGCTTTATCGGGCTGAAAACTTCAATCGTGTTCGTCCCCGGACGGGTAATTACAACCTGGCCATTGGCCATGGTTACCTGGCTAAAGCCCGGGCTCCCTGGCAAGTCGATCAGCGCCACCTGGCGCAACTTGGCTGCCAGCCCAAACATGGAGCAGCTCAGCAACATGACTAGAAGACTAAACTTGATATTCCGCATAGGGGGACAGGGACCTGCCGTAAAGGTGTTTGGATGCAAGTAGCTGGTGTTCTGATGCCCGAGTGTCTTTAGTCCCGAGCGGAGCGAGGGAACCCTATAACCTAATATGGATCATGGGGCATCGGGATCAATAGCCAAGAATGCCAAAATTGCCAAAGATCGCCGAGAATTGAACGCTCGGGAGCTGATTTTTTAATTTGGAGTCTTTGGCAATACCGGCGATTTTGGCAATTCCGATAACCGATGATCTGATCTGGAAGTAGGGTTCCCTCCCCTTCGACGAGCTCAGGGTCGGGATAAAAAAGAAAAGGCTTGCGCCTGACCTTACGTCATACCCCACTATGCCTTGGAGGGCAGATTGATGTACCAAGTGAGTGATTTTGCCGAAAAAGCGGGAGTGACGGTGCGGACCTTGCACCATTATGACCGCCTTGGGCTGCTCAAGCCCAGCGGACGCACGGAAGCGGGCTATCGCCTTTACGGCGAACGCGACTTCGGGCGGCTGCAGCAGATCGTCACGCTCAAGTTCATCGGCCTGCCACTCAGGCAAATCAAGTACCTGCTCGACGGGTGCGATCTGGACATGGCAGCGACTCTCCGGCTGCAAAGGCGGCTATTGCAGGAAAAGCGTCTGCACCTGGAAGCCGCCATTCAGGCCATTGAAGAAGCGGAACGTTCGCTTAAATCCAACCGTGCCCCCGATCTTGTGGCCTTGAAAAAAATTATTGAGGTAATGGAAAGGCAAAACGCCATGGAATGGACAAAAAAATATTACAGCGAAGAAGCACAGGCAAAAATTGCCGAACGCGCGAAAACCTTTACTCCGGAAATGCAGGCCAAGGTCACGCAGGACTGGAATGACCTGATTCGCGACGTTGAATCTGCCATCAGCAGCCATGAAGATCCGGGCGGCGCCAAGGCACGCAAGTTGGCGGAGCGCTGGTCGGCTTTTACTCGCGGTTTCACCGGCGATGATCCCGAAGTGCAGAAAGGTCTGAACAAGCTCTATGCTGACCCCGGAGGCTGGACGGCCAGCTTTAAGAAGCCATGGAGCGACGATGTGGAGGCGTTTATCAAGAAGGCCATGGCTGCGCATAAAACCTCATGCACGTAAGCGCAGAAGCCGAGGAAATCAGGGTACCAGAGAGGTTTCAATTCCTTCGCCGCCGCAATGCCGGCGAAGGAGTTCGCTGGCGCGGCTCACCCAGCGCTCAAGCCCTTCCGGGCCTGTAAATGAGAACACAACCATCAGTACCTTTTGGGTTTCCATGCTGACCATCGCCCGTTCAGAGTCGCTGGTGGGGCTGCCGAAAGGGCCGGCGGCATCGGCAAGGACCGGCAAGCTTTCAATGTTGATCAGGTCTTTGCCGATTCCTTTATAGCTTTCTCCCGCGGCCCCGATGCGAAGTTCGACCGGCGGAGTGATTTTTTCCAGATCGTATGTGCCTGCCGGATTCAGAGATTCCAGCGACACCAGATTATTGATGTCCACAACGCTGTTGATCCGGTACAGCCCTTTGCCGGAAAGCACGCGCCGCAAAAGCGCTTCCGCCGATCCGCGATAGCGTGACGGGTCTTTGCCTAGCGCTTTGTATGCGCCGCGCATGGCGGCAATCTGCGGAACGGAATTAATCTGCTCAGGTTTGATGGTCGAAGAAAGATGGGCGAGATGCCGATCGATTTCACGCCACAGGGCTTCGTTGCGCTTTTCGACCAAAACGTCGGCGGAAATGCAGCCGAGCGCGAGATCGGGAACAGCCGTCTTTAAGTCTTTGTTGATCGCAAGCCTGATCACGAGGACACTTCTATTCCCTGCGGTTAAACGGAGATTAACAAGTAATTCAGATATCGGAGCGCACAAGCACAATCAGCAGCACTATCAACCACGTCAAAGGCGCTAGAAAGCCTGCCACAGCCAGCGCAGTCCAGAGCTTTGATTCCCCCGAAGCCTTGCGAACGTGGCCAGCGAAAATCGCAAGGACTGGCATGCAAACCATCGCGATTGTTGAAATCAGGAGTTCCCGGTGAAACGCAATGCCCAGAAAGGCAACGAAGCCTAGGAGAACGATCCCAGCACTCATCGAGATCAGGAGGACTTTAAACGTGCTCATTGCCTCGTTCATGCTAAGGGCTAAAGGCCAAATACCAAGAACCGCTTTTTACGCCAAATTCAGCGCGCGCTTAAACGTTCCGCGTTCTTTCTGGATTTTTTCCTGCAACAGCGTGATGGCATAAATCAACTGCTCAGGGCGAGGCGGGCAGCCGGGCACGTAAATATCGACGGGGATCACTTGATTCACGCCCTGCACCAGCGCGTAATTGTTGAACACGCCGCCGGAGGTGGCGCACGCGCCCATGGAGATTACCCACTTGGGCTCAGGCATCTGCTCCCAGAGTTGGCGGATCACGGGAGCCATCTTCTGTGAGACGCGGCCGGCAATAATCATCAGATCAGACTGGCGCGGCGAAGGGCGAAACACCTCAGCGCCGAAGCGCGCAACGTCGAAACGCGAAGCGCCCATGGCCATCATCTCAATGGCGCAGCAGGCCAAGCCAAACGTCATCGGCCAGATGGAGCTTTTGCGCATCCAGTTCACTACGTTATCGAGCGAGGT
>DAHUXR010000052.1 GCA_027307045.1 Acidobacteriaceae bacterium | reverse complement strand
TTATAAAGAGCCGAAAAAAGGGGAAAGCGTTGCCGCCGTCACGCACGATGGCGGCAAGACGTGGACTCTAGCATCGAAGCCGCCTCAAGGATACCGGTCGGCAGTCGCAGTAGGGACGCAATCGCTGGTCGCCGTTGGCACCAGCGGCGTTGATGTTTCTCTCGATGGCGGCAACAGCTGGACGCCCATGATTACTGAAGACCTGAATGCTGCATCTTTCGCAAGAAGCTCCGGGTGGGTAGTCGGTCCCACCGGTAAAATTATTACCATTCACCTGAACTACCACTGATCTCATGCCGCGCCGTCGTTCCCGACCTCCTGCCATCCTCGTCATCATTCTCGCCGTAGGGGCGTTCCTGCTTCTACGCTACTTCCGCAAGCCTCCGCCGCCAGAGTTTACCTGCGGCATTCATTGCGGCACGGAACGCTGGCGCATTAAGACCATCTTTGATAATGACGCCAAGCGCATCAACTTCATGCCTCGGCACACTACCATTTCTGAACTGGTGACCATGCGCGCTCCAGAGGTGCTGAGTGACGAACGCGCTGACGCGGAGAAACAAGTTTATTCCGTCGAAGCTGTTTTGCTGGGCTGGAAGCAGGAAACGGCCGAGCACGGCGACCGCGACTTTCACCTGGTGCTGGCCGATCCCAATGACGTTACCCGCACGATGATCGCCGAAGTTCCTTCCGCCGAATGCCAGGGCGCGTGCAGTTCGCCGCAAGCGCAGCACTTTGTGGAGGTGCGGCAGCTGCTCACCGCTCAACTCTCTGAGCCGGAGGCGCATTTTCGTCGGTTTCCGCATGCCTGGGTTGTGCGGGTGGAAGGCGTAGGATTTTTTGATGTCTTTCACCAGCAGATTGGCGTGGCGGAAAACTGCATGGAGCTGCATCCATTGCTGAAGGTCGAATTTGTCCGCCAGCTCAGCCCGGCTTTTCCGCTGCCGCATCGCATTGAACCGCCGGCCAATCATCATTGCGGGCATCTCGATCGCGATGGCCGTTTTGCGGACGAGGAATAAAAAACATTCGGCACTCAATATGAAGGAGCCTTACAAAACAAGGTTTCATCGTTTGACCGGCTTCCGCCTGCTTATTAGAATTTAGCCCTCATCTTTGGAGTTGTTTTTGGAGGTAGTCATGCATGTCCCTTCTGTTCCCGTTCTCCGGTCCATTTTGTTTTCTTCCGTAAAAATATTTGCCGCCGCCTGCGTTGTGTTCGCAGCCGGCGCAATCTCTGCCCAGCCGATTCCGCCGCCGGGATTGGTGATTGGCTCCGCCAATACCGCCACGGCTGATCCGCCCATTGCACGGCCCGACACCACGCCCTGCGTGGTTACGCTGTTCAATAATTTTGCCTTTGCGGATTTTTCTCCCAAGCCATTTTCTTTTACTCCCGCGTGTCCAGGGCCATGGGCTAAGGTGGTTTTGAACGCGGATTTCTCCATTCAAGCAGGCCGGCAGTTTGACCGTACCGCGGAAATCTGGATCGGCGGAGTGAACGTTTATTTTGGAACGACCTCGGAACCTTCAAGAACGGTGGCGCGTTCCTGGCACATTGAGCGCGATCTCACTGACTATTCCGCGCTCTTCAACAGCGCGCAGAATGGCCGCGTTGATCTGGGAAATCTGGTGAACTCCACATTCACCAGCACTTTGTTCGGGACGGCAGTAATTCAGTTCTACCCGCTGGCCAGCCATCAGGACGCACCGCACACAGCCGACTTGGTTTTGCCGCTGGCGTCCGATCCAACAGGCGGAACGGCATTCCTCTCCAATTCGAGCAGCACACTGGCAAAAACTTTTACGCTGCCCACCAACGTTGAGCGCGCGTTTATTGATGTTGTGGCGGAGAGCCAGGCGGGCGATGAGTTCTGGTACACATGCGTGCCCAATGACGTAGCTAATGAATTGCAAAGCTGCGGCGGTGGCGCTTTCCGTGAGAGCCAGATCACCATCGATGGCACACCTGCGGGCGTTGCGCCGGTCTATCCGTGGATTTACACCGGCGGAATCGATCCGCTGCTGTGGCGTCCTATCCCCGGCGTACAGACGCTGAATTTTGCTCCTTATCGCATTGACCTCACACCCTTCGCGGGTCTGCTCAGCAACGGACAGCCGCACCAGATCGCGGTCAGCGTGTTCGGCGCCAATAATGGATTTTCCACCACGGCCACGCTGCTGGCTTTCCAGGACCATGGATCAAACCAGATTACCGGCGAGGTAACGCTGAACACCATTGGCGCGCCCAATCCCAGCACAGTTGAAAACTTGACCACCGCGCCGGACGGAACAATTACCGGCTCGGTTACCGTTGATTCCTCGCGCGTCTTCAGAGTGGAAGGTTTTGTCAGGACGTCTCATGGCCGTATTGAAACCAATGTCCGGCAGAGCATTCAATTTACCAGCCGGCAGGACTTCAACATCACCAACACCGCTTTTGTGCAGAACATCAAACAGCGCACCACCATTTCATCTGAGACGCAAACCGACGGCCACGGAGGCGGAAACAGCCAACAGCGTTTTGAATGGCCGCTGGACCTGGGTTTCACTTTCTCCCTGAATCCGGATGGCTCAGGTGGCCAGCAGACCACCACGATCCGGCAGCAGTTCCAAAGCGCGGCGGTACATCACGGCGACAATGGTCCGGCATCATTCAGCGTTGTCTCCAATACCGTCACGCCCAGTGACACCTTGCTTTTTGATGCCAACTTCAACATCACTGGAAACACGGGCCAGCAAAGCACGCAGGACTTTTTCTCCAATGATTCTGTCAGCGGCTGCTTCAGCCGCCAGATCACAGCTTCTGCCGGACTGCTGACTTCAATTACCGATGGCGCTCTGTGCAAGAAGGGCGGCCAATAACAATAAGGCGGGATGCGGGCGTCTGTCCGCGTCCTGCCTCTTTTCTTTCGGTCATTTGGCGCAGCATGATTGAAGCGCGTATGATTTCTGCAAACGAATGCCTGAAGGATGTTTATGATGGCTGTATCCGGCCCATCTGCGATTGTCGACGTAAGTAAGTACGATCTGAAGCAGGCCCCATGGCATTGCGACCAGCTGGAGCGGGGCAAGGTGCTGTTCTTTAGCCACGTGCCGTTTGATTTCCCTGACGCTGATCGCGAATTTCTGCTTTCTCAGAAGCAGACCGGATCGCGCTTTCACAAAAATATTTCTTATCGTCCGGCCAAAGACCTGCTGAAGGGCGTGGATGAACATTCTCCCGACCGCGAGCGCATGAATGCGATCATGCGGGACTTCTCCGCTTCGGTTACCAAATTTATTTCGCAGTTTCTGGCGCCGTACGGCGGCAAGATGAAGCTGGATTTTGCCAGCTTTCGCCCGCTGGAAGAACAAGGCCGTGACCTCTCACTGCACAAACGGAATGACCTGCTGCATGTGGATGCTTTCCCCTCGCGGCCCACGCACGGCGCGCGCATTTTGCGCGTGTTTGCCAACATCAATCCTTCGGTGGGACGCGTGTGGAATGTGGGTGAGCCGTTCCATGATTTTTTGCCGAAGCTAATGCGGAAGAAAACAATTGGCCCATCGAACAGCGGCCTGGGGCGCGCGCTGGCGCACATGGCCAGCAAGATCGGATTGCCGGTCCCTGATCGCTCGCCCTATGACGACTTCATGCTATACCTGCATGACTGGCTGAAAGAAAACGCTGACTTCCAGAAGAACGCGCCGAAGCAGGAGTTGGTTTTTCCGCCGGGCAGTTCGTGGATGGTCTACACCGACGGCGTTCCCCACGCCGCCATGTCAGGCCAGTATGCGCTGGAACAAACTTTCATTATTCCCAGGGAGGCGCTGGTCACGCCGCAGGTTGCGCCGTGCCAGGTGCTGGAAGATGGGAATTACGTGCCACGCGCCCGCGCAAGCTAAGTAAAAAAGGCGGCCCGCTGGCCGCCTCTCTGTCACCGAACTTCTTCTTTACTTGGTGGAATCGTTGGAATCGCTATCCATATCCTGATGCGCTTCAGCTTTGGCTGTCTTGGTTTCCGCCTTGGCGTTGGCGTCAGGTTTCAACTGGTGAATGGCCTTGCCGAGGCTCTCAGTTGGCGGGCCTTGCATCTTGGCCTTCAACTGGTCGAAAGGAATGCCCAGGTTGTGCGAGACGTGGACCGCGGCCACAAACTGTCCCAGGTTTTTGAAACCTGAAGCGGCTGTTTGCAGATCCGTCCCCGGCGGCAGCAGGCCCTGCAGCTTGCCGGATAGCTTGGTGTTGCTCGAGAGCCGGGTGGACACCGAACTTTGCCCGGACTGCTCGTGCGAGCTGCCATGTGTTGACGAGGAATGGCTGCTGCCGTGCATCGAGCTTGCCATTCCGCCGCCGTGCCCATGCTGTGCGAACACTGGCGACGTCGTGAATGCGAGCATCGCCACCGTCGAGAGAAACAGTTTAGCTTTCATTTTTTCCTCCCTTACTAACTTCCATGTTGGTGAGCGGCCCTGCCCAGGTTCATGCGCAGGTTAAAACCAAAACTGTTCAGGTTATATGTAACGCTGCGGGTGAAACCAAACTGCACGCGCCACAACGGCGTGGGATCAAAAGCCACCCAGCTGTTGAAGCCATTTTCACGTGTCAGTCCTGATCCGCTGCTGACCGCCGCCAGGTCAAAGCTGTTTTTGCCTTTGCCGCTGCCGTTCTGCCCTTTGCCCACGATCTTGCTGAATACCTTCTGGTTGCCGAACGGAAAAATCTCATAGCCCGATCCGCCCACGGAAAAATGCTTGACGAGTTCAAATTCTCCGCCTTCTTCCATGTGTGAGAGCATACCCAGCGAGGTGAAAGGCTTGGTGTTCAATCCTGTGTCGGGCACGGCGTTGGCCAGGCCCGCGTCCACAAATGGCGTGAGCCGGTCGAAAGCGTGCTCAAAGCGGTTGTCCCAGTCAAAGTTGGCGCGGCCGCTGCTGAAGCCCTTGGACGTGCTGCCCGTAGGAGCGGAAAGCGTTACGGTGGAACCATAGTCCAGAGTCTTGTTTGGCGCGCGCATGGCAAAGCCAAAATACGCGTTGCCCAGCCCGTTATTGGTCACGTTCGTCGTTGTGGCGGTTGCCGTGCCGTTGACCTGTGTTGTGGTGGTCTGCGTGTTAGCAAAGTAAAACGGCATGCCAACGAAAATGCCGAAATGCTGGTTGAAGTCATATCCGGCATTGGACTCGAGTTTGAAGATCTTGCTGTCAGAATTCAGCGTGCCCTGAAACTCTTCAAATCCGGTAAACCCTTTTTGCATTTCCGGAGCGGGCGGATTCTGGCCGAAAGCGCAAACCGAGACAAGCAACGCAAGCGCACAAACGAACTTAGTTAAAAGACGGTTCACAGCGGGTCTCCTTGTAATACGGCGCTATTCTGTCTTTTCTGTCCTTTGGGAGCAATGAACCGAGGTGTATTGTCCTTGTGGCATCGGGTGGTGCCCTTGCGTTTGCTGGATTGGTACAATGCTCGCGCTATGAAACCATTCGGGTTTTCTATCCTCTTTATAGTGTCGGCCTTTCTTGCAGGCGGACAGCCTCAACCAAATTCAAAGACCCAAACAGATGCAAAGCCCCAGTCGGTGGTGATCCGCGCAGGAACGCTGCTGGATGGCAAAGGCCATGCTCTGCACAATGTTTTAATCGTGGTGCAGGACGGCAAAATCGTTCGCATTGAGCCGAACGCCAAAGATCAGCGCGCGCCCGGCGCTGCTACTTATGATCTTTCTCGTCTGACCGTGATGCCGGGATGGATCGACCTGCATGATCACATCACGTGGCACTTTGGTCCCAACGGACGCATAGAAGATAAGAGTGAGACGCCTTCGCAAACCGGATTGGCCGAGGCCGGCAATGCTTACGCCACGCTGATGGCGGGCTTCACCACGATCCAGAGTGTGGGTTCACCTGAAGATAAAGAACTGCGAGCCGCAATCGCCAGCGGCCAGATACCGGGTCCACGCCTGCTTACTTCACTGGAGCCGATTGAAGATCCCAAGCTTACGCCGGAGCAGATTCGCGCGGCCGTTAGAAAACTCAAAGCTGACGGCGCCGACCTGGTGAAGATCTTCGCTTCGCGCAGCATCCGTCAGGGCGGCACGCGAACGCTGAGCGACGAGCAGCTTCAGGCCGCGTGTTCAGAGGCCAAGGCGCAGGGGCTGCGGACGCTGGTCCACGCCTATCGCGATGCGGTGCGCGCGGCGGCGAACGCCGGATGCACTGAAGTCGAACACGGCACTTACGCAACGCAGGAAGATCTGGACGCGATGGCGCAGCACGGAACTTTTTTCGATCCGCAGGTTGGCCTGGTGATCCACAACTATCTTGACAACAAACAGAAGTTCATTGGCGTGGGCAGCTACACGGAAGAAGGTTTTGCCAAGATGCAGGAGGTCCTGCCGGTGATTGCGGAGATGTTCAAACATGCGCTGGCGACAAAGAACCTGAAAATCGTTTTTGGCACCGACGCGGTAGCGGGAGCACACGGCCGCAACGCCGAAGAATTTATTGACCGCGTGCAAGCCGGAGAAGATGCAATGGACGCGCTGGTTGCGGCCAATGCGCGCGCCGCCGAGTCGCTGAACATGCAGAATGAAATGGGAACAATCGCGCCCGGAATGCAGGGCGACATCATTGCCGTGGATGGCGATCCGCTCAAGGACATTACAGCCGTTCGCAGAGTGGTGTTCGTGATGAAGGGCGGGAAGGTTTATAAGAATGAAACGGCGCGGTGATTGAGGGGCGCATGGCAAAAGAAAAATCATTTGAAAATGGATATAAAGCCAGCGAGGAGTTCCCGGAATACATCGAACACTTTTTTTATTTTCCCAGGAGCTCTGATGCTGAGATGGCAGCCGAACAGCTCCGCGCGCGCGGATGGTCGACCAAGGTCGACCTTGGCGCTGATGATCGAGAGTGGCTGGTATTAGCGACGCAGCCCGCAAGAGGGGATGAAGATTTGAACGATGTCTTTCCTGAGATGGAAGGCCTCGCAGCGAAATTCAATGGAATCTACGATGGCTACGGGCGTCCCGCTGACAGCCCCGACGACTTCATACAATAGTCATTACGCTGAACGCTTCTCCGCAACGTCCGCCAGTGCTTCCCTGGCGGCGACCCCGTCAGCACGAAAAAGAATAGAGAACACGGTGCCTTGTCCGGGCTGCTTCCGGCGGCTGCGGACGCGGATTTTCGCGCCGTGCTTATTCAAAATCTCAGCGCTAACCCACAAGCCAAGTCCGGTCCCGGTAATGCCCTTGGTGGTAAAGAAAGGATCGAAAATCATCTTGCGAGTTTCCGCGGACATGCCATGGCCGGTGTCGGCAATGGTCACGCGCACGCCCCGCGTTCCCGATCGCCAGTCAGTGACGTCCCTCTCGCGCACAATAATCTTTCCGCCCGGCGGCGTGGCGTCAATGGCGTTGCTCAGCAAATTGGTGAAGACCTGCCGGAGATCGCCCTCATAGGACATCACTGGCCCGGCATTGCCAAATTGCTTATCCACGATAATGTCCGCGTTGCGCAAGCGGCCCTGGAAAAGAGTGAGCACGCCATCCAGTATCTGTGACAGAGAAGCGGTTTTGGGGTTGGTGGATTGCCGGTGAAAACGCAGCGTCTGAGTCGTGATGTTGGCGACCCTGGCTAATTCCTGCTGCGCCATGCGGACATATTTGGTGAGCGTCTCTGGAAGGTCCTCACTGGCGATGAGATAAAGCAGGTTGGTTACGGCCTCAAGAGGATTATTGATTTCGTGTGCAATGGAGCTGGCCAGCCTTCCCACCACGGCAAGCTTTTCAGTCTGTCGCAAGGTACTTTCAGCACGCTTCAGTTCGCTCAGGTCGGCGGTAAAGGCCGCTACTTCCTGCGATCTGCCTTCAGTTTCAGCCAGCATGGCCGCGCCCACCAGCAGAGGTATCTTGCGTCCGTCCTTGGCGATATAGGCCTTCTCATATGGCTGGGCAACACCGAACTGCCGCAATTCCTGCACCGCGCGGGCATCCACTTCTGCGTATTCAGCAGGCGTGAGATCGCTCCAGCGGACAAGTCCAGCATCTACCTCTTCTGCCGTGTAACCCAGCAGGTTCAACATGGTGGGATTGAGGTAGGTAAGGTTTCCGGCCAGGTCGCCGATCACAAAACCGACGTTGGCCTCTTCCACTAATCGGCGAAAGCGAGCTTCACTCTGGCGCAAGCGCCGCTCTCCCAGGACTTCTTCCGTGGTTTCACTACACGTAACAAGTGTGCCAAGAATGTTGCCCTCGCGATCGCGCACCGGGCTGTAGCTATAGGTCCAGTAGACGTCCTCCAGCTTGCCGTTGCGGTGGATAGGAACCAGCGCGTTGCGATGCCACGTTGCCTCGCCTTTTGTCATCACCGCTTCAATCTGCGGGCCGATGATGTGCCATATTTCAGGCCAGCATTCCATGCCGCGCTGGCCCAAGGCTTTCGGGTGCTTGTCCTCGCGGATGCTGGGACGGTAACCGTCGTTATAGAACTGGATCAGCTCCGGCCCCCACCACAAGAACATCGGATGCCGCGTCGCCAGAAGCAGGTTCACAGTGGTAAGCAAGGTGTCAGGCCATGTATCGAGGGGACCGACGGGAGTCTTGCTCCAGTCAAAACGGCGAGTCAGCTCGGCCATTTCACCCTCGCCAAAAATGCGGGGTGGTTGGTTGCGCCGGGGATTTTTGGCGGTGGAACCGGACTTGGACATAGTAGGCAGAGATCAACTTAGGGCTGACGTACTCGGAATATTTTATTACCGTGGAAGGCTATACGCGAAATGGAGCGATGTGATTCCTGGGCGCTGAATGACAAAAACTGATTGATCTCAAGTTTGCAGCGTTCCTTTACTCAGCCGCAACGTAATCATAAGTTCACCTATGCTGGCGCGGCTCAGTGCCCGTTCTTCACGTATTGCGACCGTACCTCGAAGAGCTTTTCCAGTTCGCGGCCGCCCAGCGAGCGGGCAGTGCCGAGCTGGCGCGTGGTCATGACGATCTTGGCGTAGTGCTCGACGGCTTCCATCCTCATATAAGCCTGGCAGAGATCTTCACCATAGGTCACAACGCCATGATTGGCCATGAGGATAGCATCATGGTAAGGGATGAAGGGACGCAGCGAGTCGCTCAGTTCCATGGTTCCGGTGGTGGCGTAAGGCGCAAGCGGAACGGCGCCAAGCGTGATCACAATTTCAGAGCAGAGCGGTTCGTCGAGCGCGATGCCGGCGGAGGCAAAGCCGGTTGCGGTGCAAGGATGAGCATGGACCACGGCCCCCACGTCCGGGCGCATGCGATAGATGGTAAGGTGCATGACGATTTCACTGGATGGATTGTAGGTGCCGCTTAGCTTCTTGCCATGAAGATCGACGACCACCATGTCTTCAGGACACATCATGCCTTTGCTGAAGCAGGTGGGCGTAACCAGCACCCGGTCTTCGTCCAGCCGGACAGAAAGGTTGCCGTCCGTGGCGGCCACAAAACCCATGCTATGGAGCATCTTGCCGAAGCGGGCAAGCTGTTGGCGCAGTTTGCGCTCCGTGCGGAATGATTTACCACCAAATGGTAGAGCTGCGGTCGATTTGATCAGTTCCCTGAAATTGCTCATCACTGCACCTTCCAAGTCAGTACCTGCGAAAATCGGTCTTTATGCGACGCGCTTCTTTCGCCGCAACGCGCTAAATGCAACGGACGCTCCCGCGTAATCTCAATCGCAAGAGACGGACGCCTGCCAGCTCAGGACGCACTTCCAAGCCTGAATGACTTCGCTCGTCTTCATTGATCCTCTTATGTGTGTGGCCAGCGATCAAAGGTGAGATCCGCACCAATTTGGCTGGACTGAGAACATTGAAGGTTTGCCATGAAGGTGCGAAAGGACCGTTGTACGCAGTCAAACGAGGATTAACAAAGCCTGACGCAGATCATTTTCAGAACATCACCATGCGCGGTGGCATTCCAGTCTATGGGCCGGAAACGCATCAACAGCGTAAGAAAATACAAACCTAATAAAGCCTGCGTAACAAGAATGAAAAAAGCGAGAGCAGATTTTCCTGAAAAAGTGGCGTCCATTTCCGGCAGAGGAGAGATCAGGACGTAAAGAATCCCGAAGACGACAGCCAGAGTGATGACGCACTTGAGGGAGGTGGACACGTTAGCCATATTATCCGATTTTCAGCGCGGGTAAAAGGCAATTTAGAGGCAATTTAGTTAAACATTCAAGCCAAATACTACTGTAATTATCCCGTCGTTTAAAAAGAAAGGCGAGAAGAAAAGCGCTACAAGAACCGGGCTTTCCCAAATCGAGAAAAGAGCCTCTTTTGTTTACCCTCTGGAAACGACAAAAGAGTTCCTGGATATGGCGGACAGAAAAAAATCATCGCTTCATGCATAGAAAGCGGACGGCTGAGACCAAACTGCCCGCAAACGCTCGGGTACCCGCAAAATGGTACCAACTTGGGAACGAGTAATTGCATCGATTAGCAGTTAGCGGCAATCTTGCGAGCTATTGTTCAAAAGTGCACACCAACACTATGGCTTTACTTCACAAAAGCTCGTCCATCATTCCCGAAAGCGGAATTTATCGCGTGACCCACTCGCAACATCGGCTGCCCCATGAGGTAACGCTGATCGGGGGACAAACTTTCCCGCCGTGCGGTAAGTGCCATGAAGAGGTGCGGTTTGAACTTGTACGGGAATTGCCGGACTTGGAGCGCGAACGGCGTGGCCATGTCTCGCTTTACAGTCTGCCAGTGCTCGACGAAGAAGACGAATAGCGGGAATTTGTTCCACTTCATCACAAGATAGCGCCGATTTTGATCGCGCCTCGAGCGCGTCATTCTTATGTCTGGTATCGGACAAGTCTGTTAAAATTTGAGCGTCTACACGTTCCTCCCAGCTATGCCACGCAGAACGATTCGCGAATTTGATGTGGAAAGCTTTCTCCAAAAAGCCGTGGCGGACCACGCTCCGGAACAATTACAAAACAAGCAAGTAATTTTCTCTCAGGGACAGCCGGCGGACACCGTTTTTTACCTTCAAAAAGGAAGAGTTCGCCTATCAGCAATTTCTAACAGCGGCAAAGAAGCCACGCTGGCATTAATGGGCGCCAAAGACTTTATTGGCGAGGAATGCGTCGATTTATCGCATACACTGCGTCTCACCACGGCCACAGCTATCTCAGATGGGTCGATGATCCGAATTCAGAAGAGCACCATGCTCGCTCTGCTGAAGACGCAGCACAGGTTCTCTGAAATGTTTGTGGCTTTTCTTCTTTCACGCAATGCCCGCTATCAGGAAGCTCTTGCCGACCAACTCTTCAACTCCAGTGAAAAGCGCCTTGCCCGCGTGCTTTTGCAACTGGCCCAATACGGCCATGACGGCGTGCCTGAACCGGTAGTACCTAGGATGACTCATGAAGCGCTGGCAGAGATGGTGGGTACCACGCGGGCGCGCATAAGCTTCTTTATGAATCGCTTCCGCAAGATGGGATTCATCCATTACAACGGTGGATTGGAAGTTCACAGCTCACTTCTCAACGTCCTTCTGCACGATTGATAGATAAACAACGCCGCAAGAGATGCCGTTCTTCGCAGCATCTCTTGCGTTACAAGTTGAAAGCTACAAGTTCGGCGGCTTATTGTCCGTTGGCGGCGGACTCGCTACCGGCGGTTGAGATGAGCCGCTCGATGGAGTGGTTTGCGTTCCCGATGTCCCTGCCGGACTGGCAACACTGCCCGGAGCAGATGTAGCAGGCTGCGGAGAACTCGGGTTGCTCTGCGTGGCTCCGGAAACTCCTCCGCTAGAACCGGGAGTTGCGCCGGTGGTCGATCCGGTCGCGCCGTTACTGCCAATCGCGCTGCCGCTCACAACTAATTCCACTCTGCGATTCTGCTGCCGTCCCGCAGCCGTTGCATTGCTGGCCACGGGATTGGACTCTCCAAACCCCTTGGTGGTGACTGCGTCAGTGCCTACGCCTTGAGAAACCAGAAAATCGCGCACAGCCTTGGCCCGTTTGTCGGAAAGGGTCATGTTGTACTGCGGCGTGCCCTTGTTGTCAGTAAAGCCATCAATCTCCAGCTTGAGGTCCGGGTAGGCAAGTATGATCCCCGAGACTTTTGCCAGACGCAGCTTGGCCCCTGGCTTCAGCGTGGCCTGGTTAAAGTCAAAGAGCACGTCGGACATGCTCACGATCAGTCCGCGCGCGCTGTCACGCGTCTGCAGCACTTGATTCAACTGCTTCAGCAAACGCTGGCGTTGTTCTTCCGCCTGCTGCACGGCTTGCGCCCGGGCCTGGTCAGACTGCTGCGCCTGCAGCCGAGCCTGCTCGGCCTGTTGTGCCAGGGTTTGCTGCTGCGCCAAAGCGGCCTGGCGCTCCTGTTCAGATTGCTGCAACTGCTGCTGCGCTGCGGCCCGATCCTGCGCAGCCTGTTGCGCTGCCTGCTCCGCCTCTAAGCGCGCTTGTTCCGCGGCCTGACGTTCCTGCTCTGCCAGTTCGCGTTGTTCTTTCTGGTGTTGCGCATCCAGGCGCGCTGCGTCGGCCCGGGCGGACTCCGATTCAGCCTGCGACTGCGCCTGCTGTATGCGATCCAGGGCGCGCTGCTTTTCTTCCGCTGTTTGCTCTTCCTGCTTTTTCTGGAGCGTCAACAGCCGGGCGTCTTCCGCCGCCTGAGTTGCCGCGCGCGCTACCGCGCCGATGGGCGTAATGTTCTGCTTTTGCTTGAGGTAATTCTGGCCTTGCACCAGATAGGCCTTGGCTTTCCCCAATGTGTCAGCCGCATACTGGTCTGCTCCGGCGGCCTGAGCGATCGCGATGGCATTTTGTGCTTCCAGCAACTCCACCGGAGTTCTTCTGTCCGCTGTTGTGGCGGGCAACTGGTCTGCCGGGATATTCACGGTGTACTGGCCTTTTTGCAGCAGATCGAATTTGGCTGAGATGGGATGAATTCCGCCCGCTGTATCCTGCCGCACAATGTTTTCAGCAACCACAAGATTACTGGGACGCGTGACCGCGAAGTAAGGCTCCGCAGTGACGATCATTCCGAACTCCTGCAATCCGCTGGTGACTTGCAAGCGCGAGTTGCCGTCGTCATTCGGCCTGATTTCACCCATGTTCAGCGGACGGCCTTCCGGCGTAATCGCCCACAGAACATACGTCAGGTATTCCGGACCAAAGCTGCGCGGCGGGGCCAGATGATGCAAAGAGGCATCAATCGCCAACCGGCCCGTGTGTCCTGTGACTTTTGCATTGCCGTCAACCGCAGGCATGAGAGACGTTCCTTTGAAATCCACCTGCGTGGTGCCGCCACGATCACGGTAGTCCACCGCTTGCGTTGTACGCTCCACTACATTCACGCGGTAAACAGGAACATTACCGGTCTGCTGGTCGTCAGCATTGGACTGAGCATCCGGTTTTTGAGCGTCCTGAGGCGAATTGGTCTCCGTGGAACTCTGGCTTGACGGAGGTGGATTCTGATTGTCCGGCGTGGATGGCGCGGCGCCTTGCTGGGCGGTGAGTGGCAGAAAGGTAAAAGCGGAGAGAGCCAGTGAAAGAACGAAGTTCGTTTTCATGCGCAAGTTCCTGCTTGAAATATATTCATGTGCGTATATAGATGAGGCAGTTCGTCCCAGCGTTATCTGAGGATAGATTTAATGCAGGTAAGGCGAATCAGGTCTGGAGAGAGAAAAGTCGGTTCTCGCAATCAGCGCACCTGGAAGGTAATGTCAGCGTAAAACCGGTCGGGGTTGCCATTATTCATGTATGGACGAAAACGCCACTGCTTCAAAGCGGCGACTCCGGCCGTATAAAGCGCAGGCGCCACTTTGTTCTGGTTCTGGACCGACTGGACTCTCCCGGCTTCGTCCACCGAAATCCGCAACGCAAATTTAGCTCCTTTGCGCGCTTTGCCCGGCGGGACCACGGCTTCCACTACGCGGGTAGCCAGCTTGCGCGCCTGCGCATCGTTCAAAATCGGTATGGGATTCTCAATTCGGGTGGAAAATGCGAATGTCAGCACCGCTTCCATTTGCGACGGGCCGCCATTGTTATACGGCTTGTACTGCCAGCGCAAAAGCTGTTCGCGAGCTGCCTGATTCAACTCCAGGTTATTCGAGACCAGAGGCCAAACTTCACGTACGTGTCCAGAGCGATCAACGGAGACATAGACGCTGATTAATCCTTCAGTCTTTCCTTCGCGCACTGCTGGCCACACAACGGCCGGGGTGTTAACAGCCAAAGCCCGGGCGGATTCTTCCGTCACCTGGATGGTCTTTATTTGCTCCGTGGCCGGCGTTGGGACGTCAACGGCGAAAAGGCTTTCCTCGGGGCTAGCAAGCTCGGCAAGCTGGGTGACCTTTGCGGTCAACACTAATCCGGGTTCAAACTCCGCTTTAATGGTCCGCGCAACCATCTTCTTCTTGAACGGCAGATAGCTGTCAAACTGCGCTTTGTATCCGGGTGTGATCGCGGCCTGCAGTAGCCCACCTTTGCCGCCAAAACAAAAAGCCATGCCCAGGTTGTTTTGCGCCGGGGCCGTCCCCACTTTAATTTGCATGTTCAAACAAGAGTTTGATTTGGCTGAATCCTCCGGGATCTCCAGTTGTCCCTGCATAGCTTTGAGCTGGTCCGCCATGGGCAGCGGATCAAACAGGGCGGTGACCAGATCATGCAGCCAGAAGGGATAGTAGTCGCCAGTAAGTTTTTCAGAAACCTTGTCGCCATTGACGATCAAAGTCTGGGCAAATCCGGCGGACTGCACGGTGCGCCGCCATTTTTCCGGCGAAACCCAAACCTCTTCCACGTCAGCCGCGTACTCCGGTTTGGGAGCGCCGGCGTTCGCGATGTGCGCTTTCAAATGGAATGGAACGCCACCGGCCTGCGTGAGCCTGCTCTGCTGCACCGCGCTTTCAACCGCCTTAGCGATGGAAACAACCTTGTCTCCGGCTTCCTGGGCCACCGCATTCACGGCCACCAAAGAGAGAAGCGCAAGACACAATAGCCGCCAGCCCCTCATGCTTTTTTTTCTTCGAGCGTGGAAAGAAACTGCCGGGCTTCACGGGCATTGTAGGTTTTGTTATAGATGGGCGATTCCGGTTCTTGCAGCCGTCCCCCTTCGCGGAGCGATCCGGTATCGACGGCGGCAAAGCCGATTTCCTCAATCAACCTTACGACGATTTTTTTCGCTTCCTCATCGTCACCGGCAAGATAGATTGTATGCCGCTCGTCCATGGGCAGGTCTTTGCGGCCACGGCTGGCCAAATGGACGTAATAAATGGTATTGAAGGCTTTTACCAGCCGCGATCCAGGCAGGCGCTTGAGCACTTCTTCTGAAGAGGTGGAACCGCCCAGATCGTAAAAGCCGCCGTCGGGCCGATAGGGGTTCATGGCGTCAATTACGATTTTGTTGCGAAGCAGCTCCGGTTCGGGCAGGGCCTCAGGCGAGCGCCACGGAACGGCGAGCAATATTACGTCGCCAAAGCGGGCGGCATCGCGGATTGTCATGGCATTTGCCTGCGGACCAAGCTCGATGATCAGTTCGCGCAGAGAATCCGGTCCGCGCGAGTTGCTAACGGCCACGTCATGTCCGGCGGCCACAAAAAGCCGCGCCGCAGTGGCGCCAATGTTACCTGCTCCCAGGATCCCGATCTTCATGCCATGCTCCGGTAAAAGAATCCTTGATTTTCTAATCCAGCAACCATTAAAGCAGAAATTATACCGGTTCAAAACTGCACAATCTTACAGATCGGTTCTTCGTAAATCGCTCAAAATATGATTCTTGCCTCGCGTTCCGCCGCACTCCTGAACGGCGTCTTTACATTTCTTTATTTTTTTCTTGGCAATGTTTGGCGGATGGGTATAATCGCCGCAACCTAGTTCTAACCATGTGGGGAAAAAAACTGCGTGAGTGTGGTTTGAAAATGATCGGAACTCCAGGGGCGGTTCCGGCAGATCAAACAGATCACAGAAGTGCGTCCGTCGGAGCGGATAGATTCTCACCTTCTTCTGCCCGAAGAAAGCAACACCATTATGTGTGGCATCCTCGGGTATACGCACGTCCGCAGACGACTGCCGCGCGGCGTGATGGACGCGGCGCTCGCGTCTCTCACGCATCGCGGGCCGGACCACCAGGGCCGTTTTGAATCAGAACTCATCTCGCTGGGCGCCACGCGCCTGCGCATTGTTGACCTGGAAAGCGGCGACCAGCCGCTGATCAGCCCCGATGGCGACGTGATCATCGTATTCAACGGCGAAATTTTCAATCACCGCGAACTGCGGCTGGAACTGGAGGCCGCCGGCGCGATCTTTGAAACGCATTGCGATACTGAAGTGGTTCTCCACGCGTTCCTCAAATGGGGAAGCGACTGCTTTTCCCATTTCCGCGGGATGTTCGGCATCGCCATCTGGGTGCAATCAGAGCGGCGGCTGATTCTTTCCCGCGACCGCATGGGCATCAAGCCGCTGTATTACACAGAGCACAATGGCGAACTTCTTTTTGGTTCAGAGCTGAAGTGCATCTTTGCCCATCCTGAGGTCCCGCGCAATCTCTGCATGGCCGGACTGAACTGCTATCTCAGCCTGAATTATGTGCCTGCGCCTTACACGCTGGTGGAAGGCATCCGCAAGCTTCTACCGGGACATGTGATGGAGTGGCGCAATGGCGCCATGCACATGCAATCCCGTGCGTGGAAAGAAACTGACCCCGCGGCTCCGCGCTCGATTACCGAAGCCACGGAAGAGCTGGATGATCTGCTGCAAAAATCAGTGCGCGAGCAGCTGATGTCAGACGTTCCCGTCGGCATATGGCTAAGCGGGGGCCTGGACTCCTCCACCATCCTGCGCTACGCGGCTGAGGTGGGCGCCACGGAACTGCGTACTTTCTCCATCACCTTTAAAGGACGCTCGTTTGACGAGAGCGCGTCCATTGCCGAGACTTCCCGCCACTTTGGCAGCAAGCATACCGAGTTTGACCTGGATGAAACGGCCGATCTGGAAAATGCCATTGAGAAAATGGCGTATTACTCTGACGAGCCCAGCGCCGACGCTGGCGCACTGCCCGCATGGTTCCTGGCAAAGATGAGCAGCAAGGATGTAACGGTGGTGCTGACCGGGGAAGGCGCTGACGAGCTTTTTGCCGGCTATCTTACTTACAAAGCTGACCGCTATGCCGCCGCAGCCCGCCATGTGCCCGCCGGCTTGCGTCGCGCCGCGCTCAAGTGCGCGGGTCTTTTGCCGGTTTCCGACGACAAGATCAGCTTTGAATACAAGTTCAAACGCTTTCTGCAGGGATCGCTGCTTTCGCCGGAGATGGCGCACGTTTTTTGGAACGGGACGTTTAACGAAACTCAAAAACGCGAGTTCTTCCGCTTCGCCGATGCCGAGCCGCTGGATTCAGTCCTGAAAAAAATGGGCGGCGGGCCGGGCTTGCAGCGTTATCTAGACTTTGACCAGCGTTACTACCTGGCTGACGACATCCTTTATAAGGTCGATCGCATGAGCATGGCGCACTCGCTGGAAGCGCGTCCGCCATTTCTGGATCCGCGCATCGTGGATTTTGCCGCGCGCCTGCCGGAAAAGTTCAAGCTGAACGGATCGCAATCGAAATACGTTTTGCGCCGATTGATGCAGAACAAGCTGCCGCCCAACGTTCTGCGCCGTCCAAAAATCGGTTTTGACATTCCCGTCCACGATTGGTTCCGCAGCGTGCTGCGGCCCATGCTGCTGGACACGCTTTCAGAAGACGCCGTGCGCGCGTCCGGGCTGTTCAACTGGAACGCCGTGGAGCAGTTGCTCAGCGACCATCTGGAGCGAAAAGCAAATCTGGGGTATCACTTATGGGGTTTGATGGTCTTGTTGTTGTGGATGAAGCAGTGGAACGTGAACCTGGGGAGCAGCGAAGCGTCTCCGAGCGAAGCCGCCCCCACGGTGCTCGATCAGGTTGGATCGTTGTAGCCGCGGCCTGCTTCGTCTTTCTGATAAATATCGCCAGCCCGCCGCGCCTGATGGACGACGTGGACGCCGTGCAGGCACAGATCGCCCGCAACATGCTTGTCTCCGGTGACTATGTAACTGCGCGCCTGGATGGCGTCGCCTATCTGGAAAAAGCCCCGCTGGTTTATTGGATGATGGCGGCGTCCTACAAAATCTTTGGCGTGCATGACTGGGCTGCGCGGCTGCCGCTGGCCCTGGCCGTGGTCCTGCTGTGCTTCGTCACCTATCGCTTCGGCCGCTGGGCGTTCGATGATCGAGGAGGAATGTTCGCGGGAATCATTCCTGCCACTTCCGTAGGACTCTTTCTCTTTACGCGCATCCTGATTCCGGACGCCATGCTCACGCTCACCATCACCGGCGCCATCTGGGCATGGCTGCGGCTGCTTGAGCCCGATGAAGAACACCCATATCGCTGGGCCGTGATCATGGGCCTGTGCTTTGGCGCAGGGCTGCTGCTCAAGGGACTGATCGCCATTGTGTTTCCGGTGCTGGCTGGCTTGGCTTACATGGCTGTAACGCGCCAGTTGTTCCGCAGGACTGCATGGAAAAAACTTGATCTATGGCTGGTGGCCGCCATTGCCGTATTAATTGCCGCGCCGTGGCACATTCTGGCCGCGGTCAACAACCCGCCCGCATTTGCGTATTCGCTGCATAGCGGTCCCGGCGAATATCGGGGATTTTTCTGGTTTTATTTCTTTAACGAACACCTTCTGCGCTTCCTGAACATGCGTTACCCGCGCGACTACAACACGGTGCCGCGCGTGTGGTTCTGGCTGCTGAATCTTGTCTGGCTGTTTCCCTGGTCAGCCTACCTGCCAGCGGCGTTGAAAGAACCTTACCGAGAGCCATCCCGTGCGAGTCGCGCGCGGTTGATGGCGGTCTGCTGGATCGGCGTGGTCATGGTGTTCTTTACTTTCTCCACCACGCAAGAGTACTACTCCATGCCGATCTATCCCGCGCTGGCTTTGCTGCTTGGCTCAGCAATGGCCTCAGGCGACACGCGCGTGCGCGCCGGAACATGGATATTGCAGGGCGTCTCAGCGGTAGTTGGTTGCGCGCTGGCAATCATCCTCATCATGGTTTGGCGGCTGCCCGCAAACGGCGACATTGCGCAGGCCCTCACGCAACATCCGGAGATGTACACGCTTTCCATGGGACACATGGGCGATCTCACGCTCGATGCGTTCGCCTATTTGAAGTTGCCGCTGGCGCTAGCCGTGGTTGCGTTTACAGCTATCGCGGGGGGACTAACGCTGTGGCGCAACAACATCGGCAAGAGCGTCATGGTAATTGCCGCCGGGATGGTCATTTTCTTCCAGGCCGCGCGGCTGGCGCTGGTCCGCTTTGACGGTTATCTCGGCTCTTATCCGCTGGCGCAAAGCCTGATGAAGTCGCCGCCAGGACAACTGGTGGAGGCCGACGCTTATTACGCTTTCTCCTCTGTCTTCTTTTATACCGGACGGTCTGCTCTGCTGCTGAATGGCCGCAGTAACAATCTTGAATACGGATCGTATGCGCCGGGCGCACCGAATGTATTTATTGACGATGCGAAGTTCGTTGCGTTGTGGCAGGCGCACTCGCGCTGTTACCTGCTGGCGTACGGAAGCGAAAGAAATCACCTTGAACAACTCGTCGGGCCGGGCAATCTGCACGTGGTGGCGGAAAACGCGGGCAACTATCTGTTTAGCAATCTTCCGATTCCGTGAAGGGCGACACAAGTAAATGATGCAATGGCAGGAGAGCATTCGGTTGGCCGTGGACGCGCTTGGCGTGGACAAGGTGAAGGCGTTCCTGACCATGCTGGGCGTGATGATTGGCAGCGCCGCGATTGTGCTGGTGATTACGATTGCCTCCACGGGAAAAGCTTACGTTGTGGGCCAGATTGAAGGCATTGGCGCGAACCTGGCATATGCCGCGCTGGACCGCAACGGCGTGCCCACTATACCCGACGACGAACTTTCCGCCGGCGACCTGGCGGCAGTTCGGCAATCGCTCTCAATGATTACCGCAGCCGCCGGAACTTACGATATTCCTTTCGACTTCAGGCTGCGTGGCAAGGTGGTGCGCGCGCGCCTGGTGGGCGTGACAGAAGAGTTCCAGACGATTCGCAAGCTGGTCATGGTCTCCGGCCGCTACTTTGATGCGGAAGACTTTGTTTCGCGCGCCAAAGTCTGCCTGGTCACCGAACACATTGCGGAGGACGTTTTTAACCGCGAATCACCCATTGGCCATCCGCTGCAACTGGAGCACGTGCGCTGCACCATCATCGGCGTATTTCGCGAAGGCGTTCCGACCTTTGGGCAATCGGAGATCCAGGATGAAACCGTGCTTATTCCCTTCCCGCTGATCAAGACCGTTACGGGCGAAGATTTTTTTCAGGTCATCTACGCGCAGTCCGCGTCATCCGATGAAGTGCCCGCGATGACATCTGAAATGGAAAGCCTGATTCACAGCCGGCATCGCAAGGTGGCGCGCTATGAAGTCCAGAACCTGTCGTCAGTGCTGGGCACGGTGCATACCGTTTCGCTGGCGATGAGTCTGGTGCTCATTGGCGTGGCGGTGCTCACGCTGATCACCGCCGGAACCGGGATCATGAACATCATGTTTGTGAATGTTGCCCAGCGGACGCATGAGATAGGGATTCGCAAAGCACTGGGCGCGCGCACCGCGGAAATCCGACTGCAGTTTGTGCTGGAAGCCGCGTTCATCAGCCTTTCCGGGGCGATTATCGGCGTGGTAATTGCTTTGGCAACAATCTGGTTTGCCGTTGGCCTGAGTGAGCGTGCGGTGCCGCTCTCCGTCTCATGGATCGCGGTATTTTTTGCGCTGCTGCTTTCCACCGGAGTCGGCGTGCTTTTCGGATATCGACCAGCGAATGCGGCAGCGCAGTTGAATCCAGTGGACGCGCTGAGAGTGGAATAAAGCGGAAAAGATCGAAAAATCCAAAAACCGATCAACACTGATTAGGAGAGAGGGAACCAAATTCAGATCAGTGTTTATCAGCGCAATCAGTGTGTAAGGTTTTGGTTTTTAATAGAGCGACAATACTCTACGCCGCCTGCCCCGCGCTGAATCCCGATGCCCAGGCCCACTGAAAATTGAAACCACCCAGGTGGCCGGTCACATCCACCACTTCACCGATGAAATATAGCCCGGGCACTTTGCGGCTCTCCATGGTCTTGGCTGACAGTTCATTCGTGTCCACGCCGCCAGCGGTAACTTCGGCCTTCGCGTAGCCTTCTGTGCCTGCCGGGATGATTTGCCAGTTGTGCGCAAGCCGCTCCAGCTCGTCCAACGCGTGGTTGCTCCAGCCCTGCGGCGGATTCACGTCAAGCCAGCGTTCCGCCAAGCGGGTAGGCAGCGCTGCGCGAAGCGCCGTCTTGGCAGAAGCCAAATCCCGCCGCGCTTTTGGATCGCGCAGTTCAGCGGTCAAGTCGCGCTCCGGCGCAAGATCGAGCGAAACGGCCTGTCCCGGTTTCCAGTAAGAAGATATCTGCAGAACCGCCGGGCCGCTCAGGCCGCGGTGCGTGATCAGCATCTTCTCGCGAAAGCTCTGCGCCGCAATCGACGCGATAACCTCCGCCGAAACTCCAGCCAGATCGCAAAAATGCGCGGCGTCATCTTTATTCAACGTAAACGGCACCAGCGCCGGCCGAGGCTCGATGATCTTCAGTCCAAACTGCCGCCCCAGATCGTAACCGAATCCTGTGGCCCCCATCCTGGGGATCGACAGGCCGCCAGTGGCCACCACCAGCGACTCAGCGTGAAACTCGTCATCGCCTGCGCGCAGCAGAAAGCCGTCTTCCTTCGATACCTGCTCCACGTTCACGTTGGTCTGGATGCGAGCGCCCGCTGCGCGGCATTCCGCTTCCAGCATGGTCACTATCTGTTGCGCCGGTCCATCACAGAAAAGCTGTCCCAGAGTTTTCTCGTGGTAGGCAATGCCATGTTTTTCCACCAGCGCAATAAAATCCGCAGGCGTGTAACGCGCCAGCGCGGACTTGGCAAAGTGCGGGTTGGCGGAGATAAAGTTTTCCGGACGGCAATGCAGGTTGGTAAAGTTGCAGCGCCCGCCGCCGGAGATGAGAATCTTTTTGCCGATGCGCTCGGCCCGCTCCAGCACGGCCACGCGCCGTCCGCGCCTGCCGGCTTCAACGGCGCACATCAGGCCGGCCGCTCCGCCGCCAAGAACGATTACATCCAACTGGAACTTCATGGATGGGTTAGTGGCGCAGCGCAACCACGGCCAGCGCCACCAGGCCAATCGTCATTACAATGTTCCATACCAGCAGCGCCAGCAGCCAGCGGCGCAGGCGCTCTTCACGTCCGGCAGCCACATTGTTCAGCGTTTCAAGGTCCGTCTTCAGGCCCAGCACGTACCCTTTAAGCTGGTCAACCTCGGCGGCAAGCAGTTGCAGCGGATCAGGTCCCGCGGGCGCGCCCGGTTGCGCCTGTCCCTGGGCCGCGCGCGCGCGGATTGAGTCGCGTAAGACATTTCCGCCGTGCTCCACCGCAATGGGCGCCAGCATGCGCAATATTGAAGATAACCATCCCATAGATTTCTGCTTATAGCGTGAGCGGTAATTGTGGTCCGATCTGCAATGAAACGGTCTTTATCGGGCCCAGGATTCATCAAGCCCGGCGCTTATCGTCACATGCCCATTAGAACATGTTCATTAGAACATAAGGCGCTCTCTTCCCGGAAACAACGCCGCCACGGGCGCGATGCCAGCGTTTCTGTTTTTTGGGGAGCACGGCTGATCAAGCCGTGCCCCAGGCCGTGGCTTTTTGCGGATGCTACGTGATCGTAATTGGGGGCTTTTGCTGCGAGGCTGAGCCCATGCGACAAAGTTCGTCCAGCGTTTCCGCGAATAGCTCATACAGCAATTTCAGCCGCTCAAGGTCTTTGATGACACCTGCGACCTGGAACTTAAGTTCGTCCACGCCGGCAGGAAACGTGTTGGCCCAGATATTTCCATCGTCGTTTTCGACGGAAAAATGAATCTCCGGCTGAGCGGCAATCAACTCCCGAAT
Organism: Acidobacteriaceae bacterium; assembly: GCA_027307045.1. Taxonomy (GTDB): domain Bacteria; phylum Acidobacteriota; class Terriglobia; order Terriglobales; family Acidobacteriaceae; genus Angelobacter. The sequence goes on along the minus strand of DAHUXR010000052.1, from coordinate 9,040 downwards.
CCTCTGATTGGAAAATAGTTGGCGCAACCTTTGTTCATCATCGCCTTTGATGATGAAGTCGCGGTCAAAGTCTTCATAGCCGACCGTGACATCCTGCATGCCAAACCATTTTCCAATCGCAGAGAAAATGCCCTTGCGGTAAACAGTGAAGCGAAAATCGTCCGCAGTGGAATACGGCGCGCGCATTCGCGTATAAGTGACGCTGCTTTTTCCTGTTGAGACCGTATAGGTATCCAGCACTATGGTCCAGGAACCATGCGTGGCTTCAATCTTGTCGCCTTTCCAGAAACCACCGGGCACGTAATTGGCGCCGGTTTGGGCGGCAAACTGTCGCCAGATTTCCTCTTTGCTCGGGCCAAATAGAGTTCGGAAGAAGGTCATAGGTCTCCACGGTGGAGAGCGCTATTTTATCAAGGTGGTGCTGAACCAAGATGATTAGGATGGGGCGCCGCGGTGTGCGAAAAAGGCAGCTCTTGGTATTTGGCTGTTGGCTCTTGGCTAAACCCAGACTTTGGTGGGCTTTAGACTTTCCTTTTTCCAAGCACATTCCATTTTTCATCCACAGTCGATGGTTGGCTCACGCCATACAGCAGCGGGGCCGATCCCTCACCAAGAAGCAATTAGCAGCTGGCAAATCAGCCTTTGTGTTTCAGCTGCGGTCCAGTGGTTCGATCCTCAAATTCAAAAAGCACAAGGTGAGTCGCAGGCGGGGGCGCCTGCGGTCCACAACCTATCTTGTTGTTAGTCCGTCAAGCTTCCACCGGCAAGAGTGCCGGCGCCCTAGCCTGGATTATTCATGAGAAAAAGGCTGGACTTGCCCGAACCATTGCCAAACGCAGTTTTTTGCTCGAATACAAATTCTGGGCTTTCGACACTTTGTCATTTTCCAGAGATGCACAAAATGTGGCTAAACTCCGCATTCAGAGCGATCTTCACGCAATTTTTCATGAAAAGTCATGAATTAAGCAGGCTAGTTACGATAGCCAGCATCAAAAATCTGTTCCTTAGAGGGGCACCCGTTACTGACATACCCTTCAGTTATGTATCGCGATACTCACAGATGGTGTCGGGATTTAGGCAGTATCACGAGAGCCACAAGGCACGCGGCAAAGATTTCGACTTTAACGCGCAATCTGGGACGGAGTTTGAAACTCATCTCGCAGGAGTGTTGAAGCAAGAGGGTTTTGAAGATATTTGTGGAACCCCGAAGACGGGATATCAGGGCGCAGACCTGATCGTGAAGAAGAACGGCCGGAAAATTGCGATTCAGGCGAACGTTATAAGGGACCGGTGGGGAATCAGGCGGTTCAGGAAATTGTGGCAGCAGTGAAGTTCTACGGTACAGATGAGGGTTGGTAATCACCAGCGGTACGTTCACTCCTTCCGCCAAGGCTCTCGCCCAACGCAATAGCGTCAGACTAATCGATGGTGTTACTCTCAAGCGTAGGGAGTTTGCAGGCCTCAGCTAAGAAACCAACCTTGTGGTCTTGCTGTCAGGACGCATTCCGCTTTCGATTCGCCAAGGAACAATGTGCTTGATTGCACACTTCGCTTAAACAAGGACCCGATTCAAATACGCCCACCCGCGGCTGCATCGGCCACGTAATCGAGAGTGCCAGGTTGATCTGTTGGGAATTTGGATTGGTTTTTTCGCGGTATTGCCGCAAAATAGACCCTATGGGTACTCACAGCTTTGATGACTTTGTAAAGCGGCAGCAGGAAAGCGGTCGGGCCTTCGACTGGGTGAAGGAGAAAGATGAATGGCTCCGGCAGCTGGATGTCCTTTACAACTCTGTTTCTGATTACCTCCACCCCTATGTAGAGAAGGGTGAAATCAAGATTGCTTACCGCGATGCCACGCTGACTGAAGAAGATGTTGGGGCGTATCCCGTCAAGGAACTTACAATCACGATTGGCCGCAGCCAGGTCAAGTTGGAGCCCGTTGGTACGCGCATCCTGGGCGCAAAAGGGCGTGTTGACGTTGCCGGACCCCGCGGAAGGCTCCAGCTTCTCCTCGTGGACAAGAAAGCGAAGTCAACCAACGATCTCATCCGCTTCACAGTCACAATAGGAGACGGGCCATCCCAAACTGCCCCGTCTGATGCATCAAACGAGCCAGTCGAGTTTGTCTGGAAGTTCCTTACACCGCCTCCCCAGCGTCAGCTCTTGGCGCTGAACAAGGGCCCTTTCCTCCAGTTCTTGATGGAAATCGTGAATGGCTAATCCGGTCTTCGAGGAGACGCTTACTCTCGATGACATTGCTAATTACCGTGTTGACGTACACCTGAGCCTGGCGGCGTCCTTTCGTGATTTACCGCCTGAATTCGTGACACGGTATGCAGAATTGCCCCTTAAAGAATTGCGTGACCTTCAATCTGCGCGCTTGCGGGAAGCCGATCTGCAATGTTCGCTGACTGTTCTGGCTGCCGTCGAAGCGGCCTTCCGCATTGATTACGACGTTCGTTGCACCTCGAAACTCAAAGACCCGCTTTCCAGGAAATTCCGAGACCTTTATAAAAGATATCAACTAAGAGTTAGGTTGGAAGATGACATTCTCGAAACTTGAAGAAACGAGAAGCAACAAATCTCAGCCCTCATCAGCGCTTTGAAGGACGCCTTCGGATATCGACATTGGCTAGCTCACGGACGCCATTGGCCTCCAAAGCTGGGGAGAGACTACGATTTTCAAACTGTTTTTCGCATTGCCGATGCAATATTCACGTCCCTCGATCTGAAATCGCGCGATTAGGATGAAGCACCGGCATCTAGCCGGGGGCCGCGTAAAGGATCGAAGAAAAACCTTCCTCGCCCCGCAGGCCCGCCTTGCTCCAAGGCGCCCGCACCGCCGCATCTCTCGCAATCCGACGCTTTCCCGCTTTCGATTCGCCTGAAATAATGCGCTGAATTGCACACTTTGCCTAAACAAGGCCCCAATTGCGTCCCGCCCACCTGCGGCAGCCGCTTTGCATCTAACTATTGAATCACCAAGGAACCATAAAAAAGATTCAGGGCGGTGCCGATTTGTTATTCGCAATTCATCCGCATTGGCCCGGAAGGATGGCACGAATGAAGATCCATAAGGGAATGCGTATTTTGAGTTCGCTGATATTGATGGGCGCGCTGGCTGCGCCGCTGGCCGTACGGGCCCAGGACCGCGACGACCACCACGACAACGACGATCGCGCAAAAAACCAGCGCGTCTACGACCGCAATCACAAGGACTATCACAACTGGAACCAGGACGAAGACCGCAACTACCGGCAATGGTATACGGAGTCGCACGGGAACAAGAAATATCGCGAATACAGCCGCCTGAATAAAAAAGACCAGAACGCGTATTGGAACTGGCGTCACCAGCACGGCGACAACGATCAGGGTCGCGACGACCACAAAGACCACGACCGCGATCATCGCTAAATTGGCGGATTAAAGCCTGCTGGATTAGCCTGCCGAATTAAAGACGCGGGCGGTCCAGAAAAAGTAAAAAGTCCGGAGTGTAAACTCCGGGCTTTTTATTTTGCGGCTTTGGCGGTCTTGGCGGCTTTGCCGGCGGCGTTGCGAGCGTTGTCCGCGGCCTTGGCGGGATGTTTGCCAACGGCCCCGGCCGGCATGTTCAGTGACGCTCTTAAAGTGCGGTTGCGCTCACGCTTGGCGGCTTGCGACCGGTTGCGCGTGTTTTCGCGGGCATTCAATTTCGGCATTTGTAGTCCTCTCAATGGAGCGTTTTTGAAGTGTCTGCTTACATCCTACACGCCCGGAATTGACAAACGCGCCAGAATTGCCAACAATCGCCAAAATTGAAAAGCAAAGCCAAAGCAACTTTTGAGTTCCCCGTAAATTCTGAGAGAAATCCTGAGCGGCTAAAGCCCGGCAAGTGGAGATAAAAAACCGGCCAGCCTGAACAGGCCAGCCGGCGGAGTTTTGACGATTTAAGAAGCGCTATTGCGGAGGTTGCGGTTGCGGAGGTTGCTGCTGCTGAGGCTGCTGCGCGGGAGCGTTGGTTTCCTGCAGAGCGGTCTTGCTGGGAACAGTGCCGGGAACATTGGGCTCGGTTTTGATTTGTCCGGTGACGGCCTCGTCGATTTTGATGTTGTAGCGATCGAGCGTTTGCGCGGTGTCTCTATCGAGCTGCACGCGGGCCTTGGCGTAATTTGTCATGGCGCTTACCAGCGCGGATTCCGACTGCGCGAGGTCGCGCTCATCCTGCAAGACAGCCAGAGAGGTTGATGCGCCGAGGTTGTACTTTTTCTGCTCAGCGTCAAGCGTTTGCGAAGCAAGATCACGGGCTTTTTGCGCCGCTACCACGCTGGCCCGACTATTTTCCAGGGTGAAGACATCATTGCGAATGCCGATGGTGATGACGTTTTCAACGGTCTTCAAGGAAAGCTGCGACTGCCGATACTCAAGCATGGAACGGACCTGGATCGACTGAGCTACGCGATTGCCCAACGGAATCTGGATGTTGATCTGCACACCCTTGTCCGGCCCGGTGGAGTTGAACAGGTTGCCGAAGGCATCAGTGAATCCGCCGCCCAATGAAGCTGGAGGTGGAGTCAGCGAGAGCGGGTTGGGCACGCCAGAGAGCCCTGATCCGCCATAAAACGCAAGCAGGTCAATGGTCGGCAACAGACCATTGTTCGCGCCTTTGATATTGATCTCACTGTTCTGCAACGTGATTTTTTGTTGCTTGTAATCAGGCCGGTTGTCCAGCGCCAGCTGCACCAGCTGCTGTACCGGCGGCAGGTTCTCCTGATCGGGAATCTGGACGGTATCGGTGGGAATGACTTCTGCCTGAAGAACAGTGGAGTTACTGGGCAAGCTGCGGGTCAAAGCATTCTTGATGGTGAGCTGTTGAAGCTGCAGGTTCGTCCGGGAGGCGATAAGGGCCTGCTCCGCGGTGGCGACGGAACTCTGGGCGCGCACCACGTCCAGGGGGGCCAATGTGCCGATTTCAACCTGCTTCTGGTTGTCAGAAAGGGTCTTCTGCGCAAGCGCAAGAGAACGCTCTTTTACTTTGAAATCTTCATAGGCATTCACCAGGTCCCAGTAGATGTTCTGGATCTGGCTCACCGTAACAATCACCTGGAAGCGGAATCCTTCTTCAGTAATCTTTCGGTTGTTTTTTGCCGTACGAAGAAAACGCAGATTCAGGCCGCGCCCGAATCCCTGGAGCAAATGCTGACGAATGGTGGCACGGAAGTTGCTGGTCAGAGCGGGATTGAAGGTCTGTCCCGAACCGTTATTCGACTGCCTGGTATTGTTGAACGATACGGATAGAGCCGTGCCGGTGGCAAATCCTTGAGAGTACGTAAGATCGCCGGTCGTGGTATGCGCCGTGGAAACGGGAATGTTGCTGGCAATGCCGCTTCCCACTAAACCGGACAGCAGACCGAAGTTCGTGGGAGAAGCAGACTGCTCGATAGCAAATGTGCCCGAGACGACTGGATCAAAGTTGTCCGGCTGCGGTCCCGCGCCGCTTGTGGTGCCTACGAAACCACCAGCTCCCACGCCGGCGCCACCGGCTCCGGCTGTTGTGCCACCTGCTCCGGCGCCCGTGACGCCAGATCCAATGCCTCCCTGCCCGCCACCCGGCGTGTTTGAAACCACGCCAGCCTGCACGCCCAGGAAATTGCCTCCGGCTTTGGTACGCAAAATATCCGTATCGGCGATAGGCAAATTGTAGCGCGCAACGGCGATATCCAAATTATCCGCCAGCGCAATGGCGATGGCGTCATCCAGGGACAACAGCAGCTTGCCGTTCTGGATCAGCTGTTCGATCTTCGGTGCATTCGTGAAAGCCGGTGGAGGTACATCCTGCGGTATGTAGCGCGAAAAGGGGTTGGGCAGCAGCGGAACTGGTTTGGAATAGTCCTTGTGAGTTGGCTCAGGCAACTTTTTGGGCTCAGGCGCGTTTGGCGTCGAACTGTCGGGTTGTTGGCTCCCGGCCTGCTGTCCTGCAACGGGCGTGGCCTGCAGTTGCAGACCGGTATTCGCCTGTTGCGCCACCGCCGGGAAACTCAATAGACACACCACCGAAACCACTTTTCGTGCAACATTACTGCGGATAAATCCTACAGACATTCTTTTTCTCCAGATCTCATGTAACTGGCCTGATTGGTAATTTATAGAGACTGTAATTTTCAGGTTCCGTCACCTTTGCTTACTCAAGATACGCGCGATACCCCTCTGCGGTTCCAGATTGAAACTCTCAGTGTTGCGGAAACCCGTTAGTATATCGGCTCAGTGCTGCTTTACGCGTTAAAAAGTGTTGGGCGGAACGAAAGAAGCACACTACTGGTCGCTTTCGGACCGCTTTGAAACATCAAGGAACCCGGCTTGCGAAATCTCAAACTCACGCTCGCTTATGATGGCCACGACTTCGCCGGTTGGCAGGTCCAGCCCGACCGACTGTCCGTTCAGGGGACGCTGGTGTCCGCTTTCGAACACCTCACCGGCGAAAAAACTCTCCCGCAAGGCTCTGGCCGCACCGATGCAGGCGTCCACGCTCTCGCTCAAATCGCCACCATAACCACTAATTCTCCCATTCCGGTCGACAACCTGGTTCGCGCGCTAAATGACATTCTTCCCCGCTCCATACGCGTACTTGCCGCGGAAGAAATGCCGCCTGAATTCCACGCGCGCCGCTCGGCCATCGCCAAAACTTACCGATACCACATCTATCGTGAAGCAATTTGCTCTCCATTCCAGGCGCGCTATGTTTACCACCATCCTTATCCGCTCGACGAATCCCGCATGGTCGAAGCCGCCGCCCTCGTGGAAGGCGAGCATGACTTCACCAGCTTCGCCGCCGTCGATCCTGAAAAACGCAAAGAGCTTCTTGCAGCCGATCAAGAGACCCTTGCGGCAAATGCCGGACTTGAGCCCAACAACGTCCGCACCATCTTTCTCTCCCAGTGGCATCGCCACGCCGACGAATTGATTTACACCGTCCGCGGCAACGGATTTCTTCACCACATGGTGCGCAATCTCGTTGGGACATTTCTCATGGTCGGCAAAGGCAGCCTCACCGTCGCAGGTGTCCGACGCATTCTTGAACTGCGTGACCGCTCCGCCGCCGCAGCCACCGCCCCCGCCAGCGGACTGTTTCTCGTAAGCGTGGAATATTGAAAAACCAAGAACCTCACCACCTGATCAACACAGATAACGCTGATCCAGAAGAAGTTCGATCGATCTTCACTTTGTGTTCCTTTGTGTTCCTTCGTGTCCTTTGTGGTTGAATTCTTGGCTTTTCTCCGTCGTGCCTCCGTGGTAGGTTTTTCCCATCCGCGTTGTTCCGCGCAAATCTGCGGTACTTTTTGCTTTTCTCCGCTTCCTCCGTTCCTCCGCGTTTCAAAGGTTTTGATTTTTTCCTGATCAGGGTCATCAGCGTTAATCAGTGGTAAGGTTTTGCGGCAAAAGGTTCTGGCTGAATGCTGACTGCTGAAGGCTAAGCGCTTTCCTCAACTCCAGCACTTCCAGCGGACATTCCGGCCAGTTATGCCGCCAGCAGATAATCATGTTGCATCCCTTCACGTCATGCATGTGCTTCAGGAAGTTGCGGCTCTCGTATTCAAACTCGGCTTTCACCAGCTCGCACCTGTCTTCTCCCACCAGGCGCATCGCTTCGCAGTCGGGGAACTCGGGCTGTATCCTGTGGACTACATATCCCAGCTGCGGCGCCATCCATCCAAACAGGAACACCACACCCAGCTCATTCACCGGCGCATACGCCAGCGGCCCCGGCCACATCGGAGGCCCATAGGTTGCTCCCGCGGTTGGCCCGGCCGTCAGTGCCCGCTCCTTCAAGGCCGCCAACATGTTGGCCTTCGCGGTAGGCGCCTCCCGCCGTAACATCCATTGCGCATCCTGGTCGCCGCCTTTCACCGCCGCCAGTTCCAGTTCCGCCTTCCACGGCTCCGCCAGCCCGCGACCCTCCGCAAACTGCGTCAAGCCATACGCCACCTGCCGCCAGCTTCCAAAGCACCGGACCAGCGGCTTGCAACTGAATTTGCTCATCGCTTCGTACTCGCTCATGCTCGGCGCTTTGCCCACCTTGCGCACCACGCCCGCCCAGTCGACGAACAATTGTTCCAGCGGAACTTTCTGCCCGCTGCTGATCTCGCGTTCCAGGTTGCATTCGCGCAGCGCTTGTGTGAACGAGCCAAACTCCGCTCTCATCTGCCGGCGAGACACCTGTCCCATCTTCATTACTTCCAATATGCTTGGCGTGCGCCCCAGCTTCTGCGCGCAGCCCGTGATTGCATCCATGATCTCCTGCTTCGTCATGTAATCTTCTCCTGAATTTGTGGCACAGGCGGTCCTGTACCTTGCCTTCAATTGGGTACCAATAAAAGTTGTGGAGCACAGCCGCCCTCGGCTGTGGCCTTTGGGTTTGGTGTCGCCAAAAACCAAGAGGCAAAAGCCGGGTTCCGGCCTCTGGCTAGCGGCTAGTAGCTAACGGCTGGTAGCTCCCAAGACACACGTGTGTCGGCATCCTAATAATGAATTTTGGATTTGAGAGGTAACTATCTTCGGGCACGATTCCCCGATTCCGGCGATGTCGCGCGATTCCGGCGATTACCCGATCTTTTTGTCTCTACACAATCTGTGACCCAAACGATGGGCCGGCTATGATCGCGTGGTTGCTGGCCTTGTTGGGTTTCCCGCCTCCACTTGGGATACCCGGATCGCTAAAAGGTTTGCTTTCACTACCTCTTTAGCGTGGTTCGACGGCGCCGCTCCCGGCGAGAACCAGTACGTATGCTAGGCGAACACAATTTCGGTGTCAATAGGTGGATGAAAAAATAAAAAGTTATCAGACCTTGTCAAGTCGCACGATTATCTGGCAGCCCATTGTTTCGCGATGATGGATAAGACAGCTCAAGACTCGGACACTACGCACGGCCTAAGAAGTGCTCGCCTAGCAGTAGACAGGTTTATCTCGCGGTAGAATCTGGCTATGCAAAAAATCAGCGGCGACATCTACATGGGCGGCTATGGTGATTCCCTTGGAAACTTGGAGATCGCCCAAATTTGGGCA